>CACWLC010000080.1 GCA_902761605.1 uncultured Prevotellaceae bacterium | reverse complement strand
TCGGTGGGCTGGATGTTGAAGGCGTCATACCAGCTGTCGATCATCGGCAGGGCAGCATTCACACGTGAGAGGTTAGGCGAATGAACGTCACTATTCACGATGTAGGCGAGGAACTCAGGCGTCACGTTGCTTGCCCATACACGAGCATAGGCCAGATAGAAGCGCTGGGCTGGTGTAAAGCCGTCTTTTGCCTCCTGAGGCTCCTGCTTCATACGGTTCTGGAAGGCACGATAGGCCACCTGAAGTCCGCCATTGTCACCGATATTCTCACCAAGCGTCTTCTCACCGTTGACAAAGAGTCCGGGCAGCGCCTCCTGCTTTGAGAACCAGTCGGCAAGCACCTTGGTGCGCTCATCATATTTAGCCTTGTCTTCAGCCGTCCACCAGTTAGCCAGATTACCGTCCTTGTCAAACTGACAGCCCTCGTCGTCGAAACCGTGACTCATTTCATGGCCGATAACTGTTCCTACGGCACCGTAGTTGCAGACATAATCAGCCTCTGGATCAAAGAACGGGGGCTGGAGGATAGCAGCAGGGAAGTTGATGCTGTTGAAAAGCGGGTTGTAGAAAGCGTTCACCGTCTGAGGTGTGCAGCCCATTCTGGTCTTATCTACGGGCTGATGCCAGTGCTTACGGAATTTGGCAGCACGTAACTCCTGTTTGATGCGGATAAAGTTCTCTACGAGATTCTGATCCTCGCGGATGTCGATAAACTTCTCCATATCCTCCCACTTGTCGGGATAGCCCACATTAATATAGATAGCATGCAACTTCTCCAGCGCCTTGGCCTTGGTAGAGTCGCTCATCCAGGTATTCTCCTTCAATCGGTCTTCGAAAGCCTGCTGCAGGTCTTTCACCATACGATAGACACGCTGCTTGCTGGCCTCAGGGAAATACTCAGCCACATAGAGCTTGCCGATGGTCTCGCCCAGATTGCCGCTGATGGTGTTGACAGCACGCTTCCATCGGGGCTCCTGTTCCTGCACACCGCTGATAGCCTTGCTGGCCTCGAAAGAACGGTCGGTGAAAGCATCGCTCAGGAAACGACTGTAGGCCTTTACCACCTTCAGCTCCATATAAGCCTTCAAATCCTCTACACTCGTCTCGGCCAGTACCTTTTCCACCTCGTGCAGGGGATCCAACTGACTTACGTCTACCTTATCGATATCCTTAGGCATATCGAGCGCATCGCGGTAAGCTATCCAGTTGATACCCTTGAAGTCGTTCAGGAACTGCTCCCATGGCATCACATGGATGGTTTTCTGCGGGTCGCGCTGATCCACCTGACTCAGCGTCTTGATACCAATTCTGTACTCGATGGCCCAGGCAGCCTGCATCTTGCGCTCTGCATCGGCATCGCTGTTGCCCACCATTTTCAGGAAGTCCTTGTTCAGGCTCTTGATGGCGGCTACCACAGCTTTCTGCTGCTCGTTGGGCTCGGTATAGTATTCCTGAGGCAGTGATGCACCGCCATGACCAGCGTCAATCAGATACTCCGACGAGTTGAGGGCGTTCAGACCAAGGCTCATGCCGAAGGGAGCGGTATTGAATCCCTTGGCATCGAAGTCGCACATCAGCTGCAAGGCCTCCTCGCGGGTCTTGATGGCACGTACCTGCTTCAGATAAGGCAGAATCGGCTCATAGCCCATCTTGTTACGGCCTACGCTGTCAATGTCTTTCTGGTCGGCATATTTCATAATCAGCGCGTTGATGCGCTCATTGTTCTGCTCTTCCAGGTCAATGAAAGCACCGTTCATGGGGTGCTCCTTGTCCAATGGGTTGTTCTTCAGCCATGTGCCCACGGCATACTGCCAGAAGTCGTCACCAGGTTTTACACTCTCGTCAAGATTTGCTCTAAAGTTCTGTGCCGTGCCAGCCATACATACCAAGGCCATGACCACGACCATCATTAGTTTTCTCATTGCTGTTTATTTTAAGTTTTGATTATTTACATTCGCCTTAGCTTTTAATTTTAGAAATGCAAAGATAAGCATAAAAATTAAAACGCTTGCAAAATCATGATTTTTTTTCTCTTTTTCGTTCAAATTGATGCTTTTTTTGCCGATTTTGCAACTCTATTTGCAAATTTTGAAACAATTAATTCTTAATTTTGAGAGCCGAGATGACATAAAAAGAGGGACGCCCGAGATGACATTGGGGTGTCATCCCGAGCGTGTCATCCCGAGCGGCCTTTTGTCATCCCGAGCGGAGTCGAGGGATCTCTAGTAACTCATGCACGACGTGGCACCCAGCGCTGTCAGTATCGCCGATGCAATCGACACAATGACCTGAATCACGAACTTAGCAGTCTCTTTCTTCGTCATAACTCACCTCCTCGTTTAAGGATTAATCACCGGAGGAATGTCGGTACCGATATTGCTGTCATTCTGGTTCTCACCGCCATTCTCATTATCCTCAATCTCCCCAGAGTCCCCCGACGTCACACGCTTCAACACGTTACCATCCTCATCGAGACAGGTGATCTGGATAGAGGTGTTCTTCAGCTCGTCCTTCACATCGATATTCGGGGTGAAGATGATACGGCGCACGCTGATCAGGTTAGCCTTCACGTCCTCCAGCTTCTCCACAGCCTTCGAGCGAACGCCGAAGCGCATCGTGCCAAGACCAGGCAGGGGGATAGAGTGACCTTCGGTCGCCCAGGTGCGGATCACCTCACCGGCAGCATCCCAAGCCGCCTTGATCACACCTGCGGAGATACCGCTGTGGGTAGCCGCTTCCTGGAACACCTTCTTCTCGGTGATGGGCACGTAGAGGTCGGGACGCATCACGAACTTCTTGCCAGGATTCTTACCAAGTTTAACATCTCGCAGTTGTGCAATAACTTTAATAGCCATAATTTAATTAGTTTTTAAGTAGTTGTTAATTTTAATGATTATAGTTCTCGGTGTCTCATTCGATCGGTTCGACAGGCACTATAAAGGAAAATCTTGCTACCATT
>CACWLC010000079.1 GCA_902761605.1 uncultured Prevotellaceae bacterium | reverse complement strand
AAACAGGGCGAGAATAGGAGAATTTTTCCTCAAATATAACTAAAATAAGGACATTTCTGAAAAAAATCGGAAATGTTCTTCTTTTTTTGAAATATAATTCCTATCTTTGCAAAGTAGTTGCTAAAACAATAACACTTTAAATATTTAACTGCTTATGTCACAAATTATTGGACACATTTCCCAGATTATCGGTCCTGTTATCGACGTCTACTTCGATACCAAGGGACAGGATGCGGAAAAAGTGCTCCCAA
Source organism: uncultured Prevotellaceae bacterium (assembly GCA_902761605.1). Taxonomy (GTDB): domain Bacteria; phylum Bacteroidota; class Bacteroidia; order Bacteroidales; family Bacteroidaceae; genus Prevotella. The sequence continues at coordinate 3,000 of CACWLC010000079.1, read as the reverse complement.
AAATTCACGAAGCTCTGAGAATTGAACGTGGCAACGGTGAACAACTTATCATCGAGGTGCAGCAGCACATCGGTGAGGATACTGTGCGCTGTGTGGCTATGGACAATACCGACGGTTTGCTGCGTGGATTGGAAGCAACGCCCCTGGGCACGCCTATCGTTATGCCCTCAGGCGATCAGATTAAAGGTCGTATGCTGAACGTTATCGGTCAGCCTATTGACGGTATGGAACAGCTTAACATGGAGGGTGCTTATCCTATTCACCGTGAAGCTCCGAAGTTCGAGGAACTGTCGACCACAAAAGAGGTGCTGTCTACTGGTATTAAGGTGATTGACCTGCTGGAGCCTTACCTGAAAGGTGGTAAGATCGGACTGTTCGGTGGTGCTGGTGTAGGTAAGACGGTGCTCATCATGGAGCTTATCAACAACATTGCCAAGGGACACGACGGTTTCTCTGTATTCGCTGGAGTAGGTGAGCGCACACGTGAGGGTAACGACCTCATCCGCGAGATGATTGAGTCAGGCGTTATCCGCTATGGTGAGAAGTTCCGTGAGGCCATGGAACAGGGTAAGTGGGACTTGAGTCTCGTTGACCCTGAGGAATTGAAGAAGAGTCAGGCTACACTGGTGTATGGTCAGATGAACGAGCCCCCTGGTGCACGTGCTTCTGTTGCTCTGTCTGGTCTGACGGTTGCTGAAGGATTCCGCGATGGTGGCGGTAAGGATGGCGGTGCTGCTGATATCCTGTTCTTCATCGACAACATCTTCCGTTTCACCCAGGCTGGTTCTGAGGTATCTGCCCTGTTGGGTCGTATGCCTTCAGCCGTAGGTTATCAGCCTACACTGGCTTCGGAAATGGGTACCATGCAGGAGCGTATTACATCAACCAAGTCGGGTTCTATTACCTCTGTACAGGCTGTTTACGTGCCTGCCGACGACTTGACTGACCCTGCACCTGCTACGACATTTACTCACCTGGATGCTACCACGGTGTTGGATCGTAAGATTGCTGAGTTGGGTATCTATCCTGCTGTAGACCGGCAAGGCTCACTACGATTGTGCCCAGCGTGTGAAGGAGATTCTGCAGCGCTACAAGGAATTGCAGGATATCATCGCCATTCTGGGTATGGACGAGCTCTCGGACGAGGATAAGTTGACGGTAAACCGCGCACGTCGTGTGCAGCGTTTCCTCAGCCAGCCGTTCGCCGTTGCCAGTCAGTTCACGGGTCTGCCCGGTGTGATGGTGCCCATCGAGGAAACCATCAAGGGATTCAACGCCATTCTGGATGGTGAGGTTGACGACCTGCCTGAGCAGGCATTCCTGAATGTAGGTACTATCGAGGATGCTAAGGAGAAGGCTAAGAAACTGCTTGAAGCTGCTAAGGGTTAATCATTGGACAATTGAACAATTTCACAATTGAACCATTTAATAGTCAAATAGTAAATAGTCAATTAGTCAAATGAGTTTAAAGTTAAAGATAGTTTCTCCCGAAAGGATAGAGTTTGAAGGCGATGTGGAGAGTGTTCTTGTTCCAGGAACATTAGGCCAGTTCCAGATACTGGTTAATCACGCGCCTATCATCTCGACACTGGATAAGGGCAAGGTAGTCTATGCCCTGCCTGGTGGCGAGAAGAAGGAACTCAGCATCATTGGCGGCTTCGTGGAAGTACAGAAGAACGTTGTGAGTGTGTGTGTTGAATTGAACTAATATAATATAAGGAACGCGCGAATGGATATCACTAAGCAGTGCACCAACTATATTGCAGAGAGCATCATTCTTGTGATACTCGTCAATCTGGGCTGCTATTTTGCCATGCAGCTCGGAGGATATGATTTGTTGGCTGCTCAGATAGTAGGTACACTGTTCGTACTGGTGTTTGAGATTGCCAGTGTATTGGTGTGGCGATGGGTAGCACTGAAGCATCGGAATATGCTGCCCTCGTTCTTCACAGCTGTTTCCGGCTTCCGTTTTCTGGGAGCTCTGCTGGTGATGACGGTGTGGTATCTTGCTACGGGAAAAGAGAACATCGTGATGTTCCTCGTTGTGTTCTTCGTGTTTTACTTCGTCTCTCTCATACATCACTCTATCTTCTTTTCGAGAATGTCTAAACGTTTATAACGGTTTAAAAACCAATTATTTATAATGAAACAATTAAAGTCAATATGTCTCTTGCTGATGTTGGCATTGCTGCCCCTTCCGCTCATGGCCAATGAGCAGAAAGAGGATGGCGAGGCACTGAACATTCCCGAGCTTGTGCTGGAGCACTTGGCTGATGCTTATGAGTGGCACATCACCACCATTGGAGACAAGCACATCGGTTTTGACTTACCTATTATTATAAGGAGTAGTCAGACTGGTGAGTGGGTCTTCTGCACCGCGCATACGTTGCCTGAAGGCTTCTTCTTCAACGAAGAGGCTCACGGCAAGATCTATGAGCGGATGGCTGATGGTACCGCTGTGCGCCCTCTGGATCTGAGCATCACACGCAACGTCCTGCAGATATGGATTGTTGTAGCCGTGCTTCTGGTGGTGTTCCTCTGCTGTGCCCGCTGGTACAAGAAGCATGATAAGACCGATAAGGCTCCTGGTGGATTCATAGGGGCTATGGAGATGCTGGTGATGATGATCAACGATGATGTCATCAAATCATCCATTGGCGAAAAGCATTATAAGAAGTATGCTCCCTATCTGCTGACGGTCTTCTTCTTCATCTTCTTTACCAACTTGTTAGGACTGCTGCCCATCTTCCCGGGTGGCTCTAACGTGACGGGTAACATCAACATCACGTTTTTCTTGGCTGTGTGTACGTTCCTGGCTGTCAACCTGTTTGGCAACAGAGAGTACTGGAAGGATATCTTCTGGCCCGATGTGCCCGTATTCTTGAAGGCACCGATTCCCATCATGCCGGCTATAGAGTTGTTCGGAGTGTTCACCAAGCCCTTTGCGCTGATGATCCGTCTCTTTGCCAATATGATGGCGGGACACGCTATGATATTGGC
>CACWLC010000078.1 GCA_902761605.1 uncultured Prevotellaceae bacterium | reverse complement strand
AGGCAGTCTATGAGATCAATCTCGACTACCTGATGAGCCTGAACGGACACGGTGATGTCTTCGGCATCTGGTGGGATCGTCGTAACGCAGACCTCCGCTATGTTCTGAACAGCTGGCAGTACGACAAGTATGTGGCTCTCTCACATTTCTATCGCCCAGTAGCTTGGAAGGCCGGTGCCTGGACATTCGCAGTGTATGCTCACTACAACAGAGGGCATTTCTACAATGCACATCCAACGGTATTTGTAACATACAAGGGCGGTCACAACAGAGTTCACGGCTCGCACTATGCTCACATGCACAAGCCCGCAGTACATCACCATGCTCCAGCTGTGCACCATCCTGCACCTGCTCCGCATCACCCAAAGGCTCCTGTGAAAGTTGACAAGCGTCACGGTATTACAAACCACAGCTTGGCAAACAACACGCCACGCCACGGCCACAGCAATTCAGGTCATTTCGGACGCAGATAAGGATTCCGTTTTGCCTCTATATATGCCTTCAAAAAAGGACACGGGGAATTCTCAGAAATGGGAGTTCCCTCTTTTTTTGTTTGTCAGACAACGTCTGACAAGACGAATTTACTGATACTCTCACTGAGCATACGGATAAACTCCTTTGAAGATCTCTTTATATAAGTATTTCTCAGCAGATGGATACATCCCTCCATCTGCTTTTCCTTAGCCTGGTCATCGACTATGGGGATGGCTTTCAGTCCATGTTCGCAGGCAACAGTACTCTCACTTAGTACTGTTACATAGTTCGACTCTCTCAACAACTTGAAGAGCAGATAGACCATATTCATCTCTACCTTTATTCTGTATTGATAGCCTGTCTCTGCAACTGCACTGTCGAAGACATTGCGGGCTTGGGTCCCCTTGCGTGACATTACAAGATCATAGCGTTGAAGTTCTTCAAGTGTGATGGAACCCCTGCTAGCAAGGGCATGATGCTCACTGACTATTGCGGCCAGACGGTGATGGAATAGTATCTGACTGTCTATCTTCGGATTGACAACCGATGGCTTAAAGGCCAGAACAAAGTCAAGTTCGTGGTTTTCTAGTTGCCCCATGAGTTCCGCCATCGTCGACTGTGTGACATTTACTTTCACATGAGGGTATTGGCGGAGAAACGCAGTGACTGTTTCAGCCATGATACTGGCAAAGGAAAAAGTAATACCAATGTTCAATTCGCCTCCCGCCAGGTTCTTCAGTTCTTCAAGCCTTAGCAGGCAGTTGTCTGCAGAGTGGAGCGTTTCTTTTGCCAGAGGCAGCAGTGTCAGTCCTGCTTCTGTGAGCGAGACTTCATGGCTGTTTCTTAGGAAGAGAGGTTGTTGCAACTCGTTCTCCAGTTGCAGGATCTGATGCGAGAGGGTGCTCTGAGTGATAAAAAGTTCCTTTGCAGCGGTAGAGAAGTTGAGTGTCTCTGCCAGTCTGACGAAGTATTTCAGTTGCCTTATTTCCATATTGAGATTGTATGCTTAGTGACTGCAAAGGTACTCATTTCTGTTTGATTGGCAAAATTTTTGTTTGCAAAATAGTACGGCTATCGAAACCATCGATAGCAGCAATGCATAAAACTTGCGGTAAAGGGTATGGAATTATTCATAATCATTTGTTGCACCATGACGGAAATCGAAGTACCTTTGCACCACAATTATCCACCTTAAAAAAAAATAGGAGACATTAATATGTTTACGACAGTATCATTGATTGTTATGCTCATCGTTGGCACAGTATTCAGCATCTGGATGGCAAAGCACGATAACCTGGAGGTAAGTTGATTTGCACGCTAGTGAAAACGTTTATCACTATGCGGGTAAAAACACGAACATTGTTCCCCTCGAGCCTACTCCGTCATAGTCTGCAGGTACAGGAAACTGATTGATAAGCTTATCAACCTCTTCCTCCTCCAAATACTTGGTCAGCTCCAGTTCAATAGCCATCCGTCGCTCATTATAGCTCAGATTCCAGATACATTCTTGCGTCCCTTCGGTAGCAAGCGGCAAAGCCGAGCGCACCCAGAACGGCATTCACCACCGTCCTGATTTCATCCTGCATGCGCCAGATGGTATCATAATCAGTCATCTTACTATCTTTGCTTTCATGACTCAGAGTCGCTGAAGCCATTAGAGGATAGCTCATGTAGAATGGCATCAAGAAGTTGCACTTTGGATATGTTCAGGTCTGGATCAACATCGATGGAATAAGTGATAATGTCACCCATCGATCCTACATGAACATTGGTAATGGCTATTTCTCCATCAACCAGCTTCACCAGAATATGTCTGTTTGAACCGTATTCAGGCTTAGTCTCACGCAGTTTCTGAAATAATGGTGAGTCGCTGTATTGCTCAGAATCTACTGACTGTATGAGTTCGCGTAACGTCATTGATAGCCGAAATATTAATCTGTTACCACTTCATTGAAATGCTCCTTGCCCCAGGCTATCAGTGCTGTGAGTGCTG
>CACWLC010000077.1 GCA_902761605.1 uncultured Prevotellaceae bacterium | reverse complement strand
GGCCAGCCTCACGGGATAGATGTTGGGACATTGGCTGAAGAATAGCCGCAGAACGCTGTCTTCCCTTGATGGCTGCAAAGTTAATCAAATCCTTTTAAATAACAAAGAAATAATCATAAAACATAGCACACTGCTGAGGAGAAACTGTGCGGCTGCACCCGTAAACATCAGAAAAACATCGCCGCAGACGACAAACGCCATACACTGATTGTTGTTATGGAACTCGCTAAGCATCGAATCTCACATCACAGCAGAGCCCTGTCGCAATTTACATTGAAAACAGGGCATGAATGCTGCGTGTAAATGCAATCAATAGACAAGAATTGTTAAAATGCCTCACTTTTAATCCCAAAAGTTTGGTTATTAAAACAGTATCTGTCCCAGTGACTACTGTCAGACGACGACCTTTCAGTTGCTTGGCTCCCATCTTATCGATCAGAGCCTTGCCCCATATTGTCCTGCTATTTGATTAATTCCTTTTTGCCTTGGTGTATGTATATGCCTCGGGCGGTGGGTTTGGGGGCGAACTTACGACCTTGAAGATCATACCAGTCATCATTGTATTTACGCTTGACGAATGGCACATTCTGAATAGAGATGATACCCGTAGGATCGAAACCCAGTTGTTCGTCAATCCACGCCACTTGTTTCTTAGTCCATTCACGCATGAGGGCTATTTCTTCCGAATAGTTTGTGGCAGTGGTGGGAGCCAGGGGAATCTCTTTGTCCCAGATGGGCCATGCCTGATAGTTGCGTTCACAGGCTCCTCCGATAGTCACTTCGTTGACCAGTGAGTCAATCATTTCCGTGACGTGCTGGTCGCTCAGTGTGCTGGTACGTAATTCAGCCCATCGCTCCTTCATGCGTTTCCAATAGGCTTCGTCTTCTGTTAGCCGTTTCCACCAGAAAGGCACAGGCAGTTTACCTAACAGCCCCGCTTGCTGTCCCTTCTCATACACCCATTGCTCATAGATGAAATCACCTGCTGCGATGTTATTGCCGAAGGTCATGTTATAGTCCCAAGGGGTAATCTTGAAGCGTGGATCTACAGAGTCGCGACGTTTGTAGATAAAAGTACTCAGACGATAACCGTCAGGGTTTTGGCAGAACTCCGTCATCAGCTGGTAATTGATGAAGTTTTCCACGTCGATATACTTGCTGTAGCCATTCTCCTTGTCAGCAAAACCGTCGCTGTTGAGCACATCCTCCAACTCGTCAAACCGCTGCTTGATATAGGCCATCTGTTCACTTGATATTTCCTCGTACTCAGGGAAGTGGTACTTTGCGCAGATGTCATGGTCGTACATCTTGTTTTTCAATACGAAGTGTGGCTCATTATCACGGTCTATCTCCACCATATAGTCGCCAGTCAGTTCGTCGCCGCTGTCGCCTGGAGCAGTAAAGTTCAAGCGGTTCTCGCCCTTGCTGGGTTTTTCGCAGAGAATATAGACACCATAGTAGATGCCGTCGACGATGATCTCGCAGAATTTGCACTTAGGTGTGAATTCGAAGTAGGGCCGTGAGAGTTGATACACCAGCGGATCGCGGATCAGACTGCGGTCATGATAGGGCGCCAGCAACACCCAGTTGTTGTCCTCTGGCAAACCGAGCAGTTTCACTTTCTCTTTCTTTCCGTTCACGTCAGCCGTTTTCAAGGTTCTGAAACCATAAGGTTTCTTGTCGGAGTCATAAAATGAGCTGCTACCTCTGTACTTGATGCCTACCCATCCCTCATAGTCGGTGGTCTGCCCCGAATGTGCCACTGTGTCGCCGTAGTTCACCCCGTCAGCATTGTTGATGATCTTCATACGCACTGCCACTTGGTAGTCTTTATGGATGGCGGTGGTATGGCCGGCTTCGTCGCGGGTGTTGATGAACAGGATGGGCAGGTTTGTCTTCTCTAGCACGACATCGGTGTTATAGGGCTTAAAGTTCCCTTCATCCCAGCTGTCAGCAGGAACTTCTATGGCAAATAAGCACAGCAGTATAGTTAATAAAACATCTTTCATATCATAGCCATTTTCGACTACAAATATATGAATTAATTTTGGTAAAACAAAATAAAAACAATAAAATTTCCGTTTTTGGGGTCTTAACAGACAATAGCGGATAACTGCTTGTGCCTTTTCTACATCAAGGCTCCAGATTGTGGAGTCTGCAACGTCATGCTTGATAAAGTGGGGAAGTTGGCAGACCACTTCGCATCTCTGGCTTCTTTCTATACTGACATCACAGAAGAGCCTTTGATAGCAGGACAATTCCTGGTCTATTCAGGGCCAACAGTTTTGCTTCTGATGGATGGTAAGGAAGTATATCGTGGTTCTCAGTTCATTGACTTGGAGGAACTGGAATACAACATTAACCGATTTCAAAAGTTCTCAGAACAATGACAGACTTTGATTCCATCTGGCGCACTCAGGATGAAGTGATGGAGCAGCGAGAGCAAAGCCAAACTTGTTTGAGCTTTGCCGAGTCGTGACAGAACTCGACAAAGTCAGATCAGGACGGTGGTCGATGCTGTTCTGGGAGAGTGTATCTGGGACCTGAGCTTTAATGAGCGACGGATGGCCATTGAACTGGAGCTGACCAAGTATCTGGAGGAAGAAGAGATAGACATACTTATCAACCAGTATCCTGTTCTGGCAGACTATGACGGTGTAGGCTCGAAGGGAACAAGGTTCGTGTTTTACATGTAAAAAGGGAACTCCCATTTCTGAGAATTCCCCGTGTCCTTTTTGAAAGGCATATGTAGAGGCAAAATGTGCTCTTTATCTGCGTCCAAAGTGACCTGCATTGCTGTGGCAATACCAAACTGTTGCGATGTAAAATGCCTTTCGGATGGTATTTCATATCAGATGGTTTCGCAGTAACTTTGCACCCAGATACTTTTAGCCATTTGTCTATGGTAGTAACTAATAAGACCGAACAAGGCCGACAGTACAAGGAATATACTCGTGAGGCCACAGGCAATAAAGCCGAAAGAAGCGCTCAGCTACTTGGTGGAGAGTTCTTGGACGAGCCAAGCGGCAAAGCCGAGCGCTGGTACGAATAGCGCAGTTCTTCGACAAGCGAAGCGACAAGTCGATTACCACAACCCGTTTGGAAGGCAATAGAGAGCCTGATAGACTACCATCCGTTCCTGTGTCTCTGAGTCGAAGGCTGATGCTATCAGTTTGTACTTGTTTCCCTTGAAGTGCTGGAAGTAGCGTACCCGGTCTTCTGCGATGGGATAATCAAGCAGCAGCTTCTCGATAAGCGGACAGTACCACGTCTTGAACTGCTTGGCCGTTGGGGTATGTCCTCCCGGGAAGTGATGGCTGTTCATATAGTGCTTCAGGAAAAGCGGCTCAAAGTGTGCCAGTGTGTCTTCCTCACCGAAGAGTCCCCACACGCGATCCTTATTATATATGTTACAGCAGTCGAACTGGTGTGCTTCCAGTTCCTTGAACTCGCTGACGAGGTATTCGCCGATGGTGAAGTCCTGCTTGCCGTCAGCCCGTGGCGACTTGTACTGATGGCTGCCGATACGTTCGCGTAGGAAATCTGACATCTTGAAGGCCGAGTAGGGCAGGGATGCCGACAATCGGCGAGATCATCTGTGCATAGAACGAGCCGCAGCTGTTGCCTACAAGCACGTCTGGTTTCTCCTTGTCACAGATCTCACGGATAAGCCTGATGGCATCATGAGGGTGGAGTGGGAGGTCGGGAGTCAGCACGTTGGCTTTCCCCTCAAATGCCTCTCTCAATGCCACAGCAGGCACACACTGGCCGCTGGCATAGAATCCGTGAAGGAACAATATCGTCTTTTCTTTCTGCATATTCTTTCTCCCAGACAGTTATGCAAACTCAGGCTCTAGTGCTAGTTTCGGCACAATTACAATCTCCTCACCAAGGGCAGCTGAAATCTTACAGATGGTGGATAGTGTCAGGTTGTGGGTGCCTGACAGCCATCGGCTAACTTATCTCTGGGGTGATGGTAGAACGGATTTCGTCCATGATTCTGTTTGTTCTCATATGCATTCCTCCTTTTTTATGGTTCATCGTCTATCGTGAATGACAGCTCACCAAACAACTCTGTTCCTGTGATGACTATCATTTTCTGCTTTTCACGCTCCTTGATCTCTATGTCTATCTTCTGGAGAGTCTTTACGCACTTGTGAAGATGCTCATCCTCCTGATAGGTTGCAGTGGATTTCAGTCCACCGTTGCCGAGAATCAGGATCTTTGCCTGAATATTCAGCAGATAGAGTCGGAGAGAAGTGGTTTCAAGATGTGAGGGAAGTGCCATGACTCTGTCGCGCTTGGTTCCTTCATAACGGAAGTGCCTGTCTGCGGCTCCGTCCCGTTTGATGATGTCTAGCCTGTAAACCAACTGGCGCACATCATCTGGATATGCGTCCTTGTAGGTAAGTAGGAACTTCTCGAATTCAGAATAATCCTCGCCCTCAAAATGTGGTGAATAGAGGCTAACCTTGTCACCATCCTCCAATAACTCAATCAATAAGTTTCTTTCCATGTCTTT
>CACWLC010000076.1:2648-3355 GCA_902761605.1 uncultured Prevotellaceae bacterium | reverse complement strand
CCGTAAGCTCATCTCTTTTAAACATAAGGTAAGAGAACAGCTCCCCACCTCATTTGAGAACTATGCCGAGGTCTTTGCGCGGTTGGGCTATCCCGTCGATGTGAGCCAGTTCCACTCTATCTTCCCCCCCGAGGGCGGCAATCTGAACATGCTGCCAGCCATCTTCGGCCCGAAGCGCAGTTTCCAGAAGTGGATCGGTATCGCTCCGTTTGCCGCACACGCAGGCAAGATCTATCCCCCCCAGCTGATGGAGCAGGTGATTACCCAACTGATACAGAAGCATCCCAATGCCCGTATACAAGTTCCAGTCATGCGTGAATGTCGGCCAGCATTGTGAATCGATGTACCAGGAACTGATACTCATGAGCCATCTCGATGTGATGCTTTCCATGGACTCCGCCAATATGCATCTGGCCTCGCTGACGGCCACTCCTGTGGTCAGCGTCTGGGGAGCCACTCATCCTCTGGCAGGATTCTTCGGTTTCAACCAACCCAGAGAGAATGCCATTCAGGTGGATCTTGACTGCCGCCCCTGCAGTATCTTCGGCAACAAGCCCTGCAAGCGCGGCGACTATGCTTGTCTTAATAACATTCCCCCCGAGCGGATTGTTGAAAGAATAACATCTATTATTAATAACTAAACACTTTACGATTATGAAGTACATTTGCGAAGTTTGCGGTTACGTCTATGACCCCGCAGAAGGTGA
>CACWLC010000076.1:0-2595 GCA_902761605.1 uncultured Prevotellaceae bacterium | reverse complement strand
GTTCAAGCCCGAGTAAGCTCACTCTAAACGCAGTTTTTGCGGGATTTAATTCTGGCACTTTTTACATTTAAATGTAGGAAGTGCCAGATTTAATTCTAGGAATTCTGTGGTTTTAATATGTAATCTTCTGGATAATTTGTCCAGGGTCAATAATGGAAAGCGTAATGATGTGATCTTGACGCGCCTTGTCTAATGGAAGCGTTACCAAAAACTCCTTGCGGTTTTCGAGTACCTGGATTTTCCACTCATGTCCCCACTCTTTGAATATGTTTTCACAAATCTGTGGTTCACCTCCATCAACACTTACGGCAAAACGATTGCTGCGGTCTGCAAAAACTGGCCACATTGGAACCACCGAGATGCAGAATGTGATGGATGATGACTTTTCACAGAAATCTGCAGGGATGGGAATCTCAATGCTACCCGAATTGGGTTGGTCAAGCGGTTGACCGAGTTGAAGGGCTTTCCAGTCGGTGCCGATACCGTCGAGCAGACGGAACGGCTCTTTGACAGAAAGCGACGAGAGATCAATCTTATGACCGAATTCTGGGTGAAGCTGATCAGCAGGGAGCTTATAGGCATCAGTTGGCTTGTCACTAAACTCTGGCATCAACTGATACTTAGCGCAGAAACCTGGGGGCACCTCCGATATCATCTGATACCACTTGCTATTGAGCTGCGTATTATAACGTTCGCGTAAACGTTCAATCTCCTGATTGGCCTTGCGTGAAAGATCTGCATAGACAGAACTTCCAGTCTCATGGTTTCTCTGTGCATAGAGGAACTTGCGGTTCATCTGATAAGCAGAATGAACAGCATAGCCTAACATCTCAAAGAGTGCCGGACGAAGATCGGATGCCAATTCGCTCTCTATGGCATCATAGATATCACAGATGGTCTGATAGGCGGCTAGGCGCTTCTGGGCAGTGCCTGTCTCAAACGAGAAATCAGTATCGTGCAAACGATCATTTTCCCTACCACTCCACTCAAACTCGTAACCCATGAACTCTGGTTTGCGATCCCAAGCCAAACGGTAATAATGGTCGAGAATAAACTGGAAGGCGGTTTGATATTTCTCACCGAAGACCTTGGCCACCCATTCTGCCTGCTTGGTATTGGCATTGTCATAACTGAAAGCCTTGAAGTTGTAGGCCATATCGAAGAACATCTGCGTCTCAATCTCCATCGGCTTGATGTCTCCCACGTTCAGCAGCCAGTAACGATCAGCTCCAGCATTATAAGCTTTCAGCAACTCCTCATACATCAGCATAGGAGCTGTTGTAGCTATCCATAGGTTGTCGTGTGGTGTACCTAAATAAGAGAGATGATAATAGACACCGCTACCACCACTGCGCTTTTGTTCACTGGCGTTGCTCACGCGCTTCATATAGCCATAGTTGTCATCAGGCCATACCAATGTAATATCTTCGGGTACACGCAGTCCCGCATCATAAATGTCGAGCGTTTCCTTGTAGGGTACAAATATCTGAGGTAACTTTGGGGCTTTTGTATTCTTGTACTTCACAAGGATAGTCCGTTGTTTGTCAAACACCTTCTCTAAAGTACGGGCACGGTCTTTGGGATCAGTGCTACCTTTCATCGCCTCATCATGCAGGCCACGCATACCCATCGTGTAGATATTATCGAAATTAGCAGTTTCTCGGATACGGTCATCGAGCTTTTTAAGAATTGTAGCACTATTAGTTTCATAGTTCCACTCACCATCGCGTGCTTTGTCCCATTCCGATGTTGCAGCATTGTTGAAAAGCAATGGCTCACAATGGCTAGTAGTAATCATAATGCCCCATTTGTCTGCCATCTCCTGACTTTCGGGGTGGCTATAGAAGGCACCAGTGCAGGTGTGCATTGCCGGAGCGAGCATATTGCCTTTCAGTCTGAGAATAAGTTCGCAAACTCGGTCATAGGTCTTGGGGCCAATGTCACCCAACTTCTTTTCATAGTTTTGTGATGCCCATGTCTTCAACCCCCAGTCTTCATCGTTGATAAACACACCACGATACTTGATGGTTGGCGATGAACTGACGTAATTCTCTGTATAGTTAAACACACGGTTGGAAATGTCCATATTAACAGGTACATCAGCAAACCAATACCAAGGACTGACACCGATGGCCTCACTGACATGTAATACGCCATAGGCCAATCCACGTGCATCAGAACCAGTGATATAGAGGCTGTTCCCCATTGTGTCAATAGCATAACGCTCCCAAGCGCCTCGCAAGTCCTTATGCAACTTTGTATGGTCAGTTGTACCAATGATAATATTGGCAGCACCACTTTTATGATCACTTACTTGCGGCCTGATACCTGACACACGTTCAATATCGTCAGCTAATACCTGAGCCATATGATGCACCAATGGCTTATCGGCTTTCGGATAGACAATGGTAGCCTTTGTGAGATCAATAGCCACCGCTGACAGACAGCTGTATAGAACTGCCAATGCTATAACAAGTCTTTTCATACCTCTATATTGTCGAGTAAGTGGAGGGACTTTCACCCTCCCTTCTCACGGAACCGTGCTTGACAGTCTCCCGTCACACGGCTCTTCGTACTTAACTCTTTTGTTTAAAT
>CACWLC010000075.1 GCA_902761605.1 uncultured Prevotellaceae bacterium | reverse complement strand
TGCATCATCAACATCGGTCGTTTGTATTATGTAAGATGGATGCCTTCATTCCATATAGACCTTTCGCCTATTCGCGAGATGATTGGTTTCAGTAGCAAGATATTGATTACCAACATCATCAATCAAGTGAACAATAACATACTATCGTTTATTTTCGGACGATTGTTTACTGCTGGTGCTGTGGGTAACTACACACAAGCTGCCAAATGGAACACAATGGGGCATTCACTGATTTCGGGCACCATGCAACAAGTGGCTCAGCCCGTACTGGCTTCTATCAATGAGGAAGAAAACAGGCAACTGAACGTATTCCGCAAGATGTTGCGCTTTACAGCATTCCTGTCTATGCCTGCCATGTTAGGACTGGCTTTCATTGCCGACTTCATTGTAGTATTGTTGGGCGAGCAATGGACAGATAGTGTACCCCTATTGCGTATGCTATGCATCAGCGGAGCCTTCCTACCCATTCACACCTTATATCAGAACCTGTTTATTAGTCATGGGCGTTCTGACACCTATATGTGGTGTTCTGTCGCACTCGTCATCACACAAATTGTCGTAGTAATGGTGTTTGCTACCTGGGGCATTGAAATCATGATAGCAGCCTATGTGGTTACACTCATCTTATGGACGGGGATTTGGCAGGTATTGACCTACAGATTGATACAGCTTCGTTTTACAGACTTGCTAAAAGACGTATGTCCGTTCCTATTGGCAACCATCGGTTGTATCGGTGTAGCCTACTATGCCACCCTGTTCATCACCAATGTCATAGCACTTATCCTATCAAGAATCATTATAACTTCCTTACTTTATATGGCAATCATGAAGATTGCCCATGTAAAGATATTCATGGAGTGTATACTATTTATATTCAAACGTCATGAGATTAATCATTGAGAAAATCAAACTGGCTCTGTTTAAAAGGACAGGAGCCGTTCAACAGAAGAAGAACCATGCTTCATGGGAGGCAAAGGGCTATCGCAACGAGCCTGCCGTAAGCTTTATTATCCAGTCGCACAATAAGAGTCTGCAGATTTGTCATATCCTGCCCAAGCTTCGTCAATTCAAGGACGCAGAAATCATTGTGATAGACGACGGGTCGAGCATGGAACATACCAAAAGATTGACAGAAGCACTGACAGGTGCCAACGAATTTATGCTTCGTGCTAACGACCTTTTTGAGAATGTGACCTACGACAAGGCCATCCGACTGGCTAACGGCAAGTATTTGGCCTTGATGCAAGATGATGATGACTTCGAAGATGTCAGTTGGGTTACTGAGGCCATTGAACTCTTTAACAAGTATCCCAAGATGGTTATTCTGGGAGGCAAATGGGCACTGAACGTGAAGTTTCACCCAGAACAGGAAAAGGGATGTGGCACCAAGCGCGAGATGGGTAATGCCAAGTTCCAGTTTGTTGATGCAGTAAACAGGGCTCCCATGTGGATTCGAAAAGACCTTTATGAGCAACATCTTCACCATATTGACTTCCGTTTTGCACCATTCCAATACGATGACGACGAGATTTGTCTTCGTTCTTGGTTGTTGGGGCTGCAAGTGGGATGGTACGATGCCAAGTTCCGCTCACTGACAGCTGGTGGCATGCGTCTATGGAATTCCGAATTCACCAAAGAACAAATGGAACGTAACGGGAAACTACTCTACCAGTTATATGCTGACAAGATGAACAACATCGCTATACAAGTAGAAAAAAGCAATCAGGAATTATGATTATGAGTACAAAGACGGTTTCAGTTGTCATGACAACCTATAACGGTGAGTTATTTCTAAGGGAACAACTCGACTCGATCCTTTGCCAAACCTATCCCATTCATGAACTGATAGTACAAGATGACTGCTCAACAGACAATACAGTGGAAATCATCAAGGAATATGCAACAAGGCATCCTTTTATCAAACTATATGTCAATGAGCACAACCTAGGATTCAACAAGAACTTCAAGACGGCAGTTATGAAGGCTACTGGCGACTATGTAGCCATTGCCGACCAGGACGACATCTGGTTTCCCGAGAAAATCGAGAAACAGGTTCAGGCCATCAGAGACCACGACATTTGCTGTTCGCCCTGCATAAAGGGTAGCACGATGGAGAATGCCCATCTCTATAAATACAAGTTCTGCTTTGAAAATCAGCTGTTTGCCAGTATCTACGGACATACGATGCTCTGCCAGCGATCATTCATTCAAAATGAAGAATATTGGCTTCCCTCCATCTGGTACGACTGGAGCCTATCTATCTATGCTTACCTCAACAACGGAGTGGCAGTGGTTAACGAACCATTAAACCTACATCGGCAACACGAACAGGAAGTTTCCCAAGTGGACTACGGCAGTCACAACATCCTTAGTCCGTATATCAATGGATATACCAAATACAGACAATTGCAGAAAGACAGCAACTGGCAACTTGTCTACAACCTGATTCTGACAAACACCACCGACAAACAGCCATTGGTTCACCAATTCTGCAAGCTGCTGCTAAAGGAAGGTCTGCTCTCTCTGTTTCGCCTGTGTTGCCTGTGTCTGAAACATCGGGAGAAGGTTTACCCCACCCGTCAGACTCATGGCATTATGGGAGCCGTCAGAGGATTCTTCTTTCCTTTTATCCACGCCTACTATACAAACACCTACAAAAACTGCCTATAATATGAACTACGCACTGATTATCGCCGGTGGATCCGGCAACAGAATGGGACAAGACATTCCCAAACA
>CACWLC010000074.1 GCA_902761605.1 uncultured Prevotellaceae bacterium | reverse complement strand
CACGCTGCGGTATCAGCGAACGGCACAGGGTCAGCGCATTGTGCAATAACTGACTTTCCTTGATATAGTCTTTTAACCTGTCAGCCTTATCAGGCGCCAACAAGAAGTTCACACCACCCTTGATTAACTTCGCGCGCTCAGGATCAGATCCCTCATAGAAGCCCTCATAATCAAAGCCATGCAACAAGTCGCGACAGATCTCCAACTTCTCCTGGAACTTCACCTTAGCCGTCTTGTTGATGTCAGGATCACCAAACTGCTTTTTATCACGATTGGTATAATCCTGCATCGCCTGTTTCAGGGCTTGGGCGATACCCACATAATCCACAATCAAGCCACCCTCCTTTTCGGGGAAGACACGGTTCACTCGTGCGATGGCCTGCATCAGATTATGCCCCTTCATGGGTTTATAGACATACATCGTAGCCAGTGATGGCACATCGAATCCCGTGAGCCACATATCCACCACGATGGCAATCTTCATGGGTGAGTCTTCTTCTGCCTTAAACAAAGCTGCATACTCCTTATTCTTCTTAGGCTGAATCACGTCGGCCCAATCAGGATTATCCGTATTGGCGGCACTCGCCACCACGTGCACCTTTTCCACCCATTGGGGGCGCATCTCCAACAGCTTACGATAGATTTTCACTGCTGCATCCTTATTGTAAGCCACAATCATCGCCTTACCTGTCAGTTCATGCTGGCGGTTCTCCTCGTAATGCTTCACAATGTCGGCACACAGACTGGCGATGGTATCAGGATGACAGAGTATCTCACGCAGCCCACTATTATCCTGACGCGCCTTGTTAATCTGCTCTTCGGTTGCGCCCTCACTGGCCAACTGGTCAAACTCATCATCCAGTTTCTTCAGGGCCTCTTCGTTCAAGTTCAGATTAATCACACGGCTCTCGTAATACACCGGTCTGGTGGCACCATCAGCCACAGCCTGCGTCATATCATACACATCGATATAATCACCAAACACCTCTTTCGTATCCCTGTCGCGCTCAGAGATCGGTGTACCCGTAAAGCCTATAAACGAGGCATTGGGCAGGGCTTCACGCATCAACTGGGCATACCCCTTCTTCATCTTCTCGGCCTTGGCATCCCAGTGCTCCTCGCCATACTGCGAACGATGGGCCTCATCGGTAATCACGATGATATTGCTACGATCTGAGAGCAAACCCGTACCCTCTTCAAATTTCTGAATAGTCGTAAAAATGATGCCACCTGTCTTCAGGTCTTTCAGCTTGCGCACCAAATCCTCTCGTCCACCCGTCTTAGTGAGTTTACCCTTCTCGTTCAGGTCGAAGCCCACGCGCTGGGGCTCTTGGCGCAAGAACTTCTGACAGCCTGCAAACTGCTCATACAACTGCTGGTCTAGGTCGTTACGATCCGTTACCACCACGATGGTACATTCCGGATATTCCTGTATCAGACGGTGCACATAGAACACCATCGACAGACTCTTACCCGAGCCCTGTGTATGCCAGAACACGCCGATCTTACCATCACCTCCGATAGCCGTAGCCGTGTGCACCATCGCCTTATTCACAGCAAAATACTGATGATAGGCCGCCATGATCTTTGCCAGGCGTCCGTCTTTATGATCGAAGCACTCAAAATTGTGCAGGATATCTATCAGCCGCTCCTTCTCAAAGATACCACGGAAGAAGGTTTCATAATCGGCAATCTCGTTCGTCTCCTCCTTACCATCCACGCTCTTCCACTCCATAAAGCGGTTGGCTTTGGCGGTGATGGTACCAGCCTTGGTAGTCAGCATGTCGCTGGTTACGCTGAAGGCATTAAACACAAACAGCCCTGGGCATTTCTGCTGATACTGTTTGATCTGCGTATAGGCATCCGCTTCGTCCGTCTCGTCTCTGGAGGGCGATTTCAGCTCTATCACCACGAGGGGCAGTCCATTCACGAATACCACCATATCGCAGCGGATCTTATCGCGCTCTATCACCGTCCATTGATTCACGATCTTGAAGTCATTTCTCTTGGGTTCCGAGAAATCGATCAGTTTTACCAAAGCCGTCTTGGGACTGCCGTTCTCTGAGTATTTCACCTCTACGCCACTCTGCAGGTAGTCCATCAGCTGCTCGTTGCGCTGCTCCAGCGTACCCTCGTTCACGTTGGTAATCAGGCGGTAGGCATCTTCCAGCACATCCTCACGCAGCATCGGATTCATGCGCCGCAGACCTTTCCGCAGTTCCTCGGCATCATACGGCTCACGGTAATCGCGCTCCACATCATACCCGCACTCATACTGATAACCCATCTCCTTAAAGAGTGCTATCAACGCCTGCTCGTAGCTGTCTTCGGTAAATTGATCTATACTCATAGGCTAAGAATTATTCTTCCTGTTCGTAATAATAAGAGTAATCAATACCCTTCATAAAGATTTCGCGATCGTCAATGCGGTCTGTCATGGCTTGTTTCAGCAGTTCTCGGATTCGTGTACTATCCATGTGGCTCGCTATCATGGCATCCAGATAGTCTTTCTTGTCTATCTTACTCCAATCCACACATATCTTCAGTTGCTTCTTAAAAATCAAGTCAAGCCAGATACGAGTAGAACGTCCATTGCCTTCCATAAAGGGATGAGCCACATTCATCTCCACATACTTATCTACTATCTCATCGAGATTATCATGCAGATATTCTGCCAGACAGAACAACGTATTACCCTTAGAAATTGTCTTCGTGCGTATCTTACCAGCAAAGTCATAAAGACCACCAAAGAGGTAGGCATGAATCTGCTGCAGAGCCTTTACTTTACCCACATCCTTATCTGCCACGAGATTGCTTTCCCATAGTGTATAAGCCTTTTTACGGCTTTGTCCATCTATAGTATTATCGCTATACGTAAACCAGTCGAGGAAATCCATAGCACGCTGATTATTAGTGTATTTCGCCAATAACCTGACGCCTTCTGCATCTAATACGTCTGTATCATATCGCTTGCCATCTGCAGCACGCAATTTCAGTTGGTTAGTGGCACTAACCAACTCATTTCCTTCCTTGCGAAATTTGGTCTTAAGATACTTCCAATAGTTACGGTTCTTCTTGTAGTCCGACTGGTCATTGATGGCTCCTACTACATCCTGCACAGAGAACCACCACTTGGAATTCTCCTCATCCCAAATGGCTCTGACCTCATGGTCTTTATAGAAGCGGAAAGATATCTTGCTCATTATTAATGCAAAGTTAGGAAATTATTCTGTATTTACTACTATATTCTTTGGATTTTTGCTTTTATTAAGCATCCACATCATTTACTTTCAGTTCTCCAGACATCAAGCGCGGCAAAAGCGTATCGCGCAACTCCGCCAGGCGGCGAGATTCGTCAATAATGAACGATTCTTTCTCAAACAAAGAATTCAATATTAAGCCATACTGATTGACTATTGTCAAATCGCATGGTAATGCAATTTTGTATTCTGGAATAGATTTCTTACTTAAATGCAATACTGTTGTACCATTCACATATCCCAAAGCATGACTTTTAAAACGTGAATCTGCAAAGAAAGAATACAATAATCCATATGTTATACTTTCAACTTTGGAATTAACCTTCACCAAGTCCATTGACATAATAATCCTCTCATAATCACCAAAATTAAGCAATAATGCAGGATTTCCTATAATGTCTGCATTCTGTGTCAAATCAGTATGTGCTATAAGAATATCATATTTTGCAAGATATTGATCTGGCTTAGCCTTCGGGGATGGGATAATATTTGAATCTTGAAGTTCACTCCCTTTATATGAATATCCTCCAATAACCTCGACTAATTCATCCATAGAATAAACTCTCCATCCTTGTGGAATCATACCAAGTTCGGACTCTACGAAAGGCTGATCTTTGAATGGTTCAAAATCCACAAACCAAGACTTAAACAAAGCCTGCGCCTGCTGTTCTAAATTGTCATTTATCCGCCTATTCAACTCGATTTTGTCATCAAGGGATTTGAGAATGGACACTATTCCCTTCTGTTTGTTCAATGCAGGCAAAGGTATTTCCAATTCCTCTATCATCCCTTTTGTTAGTGCATTTCGAGTTGCACCGCCTTGTGATAAAGAAAGTAAATATTGTTTCTTAAATTGCAAATAATAAAGGATATAATCATTAAGGACAATAGACTGATCCCCTCTTATTATTGCTACATGTTGGTTTACCCTTGCTGGCAATGCTTCATCTGGTACAATACAAGCTCTTGCAACAGAATCGCCCGTAATATTCAGAAGAACATCATTTCGTTCTAATTCTACACCATTCAGTCTTGACGCTTGCTCATCGTTTATGTATGCCAATCCATCCCATGAAAAAGAGAAATCCAAAACATTTTGACTTCTAATCAAAGATGTATCACCGCCAAGATAGGCTTCTTTGCCACCTTTAGGTGTCGCTCCACTTCCTATCTTGGTACAAACCTCTCCTAACTTATATATCTTGCTCTCTTCCATAAATGGGAATTTACTTGTTAATTACCCTTTCTCTTGATTGTCTTTGTTATCCAACAGCGCTTTGACAGCCTTGTCGAAATCGCTTTCCAAGAGTCGCATTTCGCGCTCACGATAAATTTCGAACTCACGCTCATCGAACTCACGCTCAGCTTTCTCGATAGCCTCTTGATGCGACACAGTGCCACTGCCTTCAAGTATATTTTTACGCAGACGAAGTATTTGATCATCGAGCGCAGCCACCCAGTCGGCCATTGTCATAGGATTCTGCTCAAGAGCCTGAAACTCGGCATAATCCAAGAACTGAGAGGTAAGCAAGTTGAGTCGTTGTAGCTCCAACTCTGTAAGATAATTCTTGGCAATCTTTACATCGTCGCGGGTCACATAGTTACCCTTAAAGTTGGTCATGCCAACAAATGGTTTCTCATTATCTACACGATCATATATCAACTCAGCAGCTGTATGCTCATGCACCGCATAGTGCATCTTGTTCTGCACAGTCGAGAAGAACAGCTTGGTAGTCTTAGAACGAGGGTCATAATCTGTTGATGTGGCATAGATGTCAGTTACCTGCTGATAGAAGTTGCGCTCACTGCTGCGGATGTCACGAATGCGCTGCAGCAATTCCTTAAAGTATCGATTGCCACCCTGTTTCAGTCGCTCGTCGTCCATCGCAAAGCCCTTCTGAATATATTCATGTAGCAAACGTGTTGCCCAACGGCGAAAACATACTGCTACGGGCGACTGGACACGATATCCAAGGGCAATGATAACATCAAGATTGTAATGTAGTACCTCATGAGTTTGAGTTTTGCCTTCAATAGCTCCATGCTGAGTGGTTGTTCGGAATTTCCGAACTACCACTTCTTTGTCCAATTCCTTATCAGCAAAGATATTGGTGAGATGTTCACTGATGTTTGATTTGCTCGACTGATAAATCTCTACCAGTTGCGCCTGCGTCAACCATACATCTTCGTCAGCAAACAGAGTATTTACACTCAGTTTGCCCTCATCATCTTTATATAGTATCAGTTTGTTTTCTTTCTGTGACATATTTAGTTTTATCAATTATATCTTATATCCGATACTACCAAGCTGTTTCTTGATCTCATCTTCCAAGCGGTGGCTCTCGGTGAAGAGGCCGCTGAGTTCTGAGGTCAAGCGTTTCATCTTTTCGTCGAAGGGTTCTCCATCGTCTTCCTGTTCAGCGATGCCTACATAGCGGCCTGGGGTGAGAATGAAGTCCTGGGCTTTCACATCTTCGAGAGTCTTCACGGCACAATAGCCTGCCTCGTCTTCGAGTGTACCACGGCGAAAGTTGTCGAAAGTCTCCGCTATGCGGAGAATATCTTCCTGCATCAGTTCGCGAACGGCACGCGTCACCATCGTTCCCATGTTGCGCGCATCGATGAACAGCACCTTGCCTGGCTGCTCCTTATGGCGCGACAGGAACCACAGCGACACAGGAATACCCGTGCTATAGAACAGCTGCGATGGCAGGGCGATGATACCTTCTACCAGGTCGGCTTCTACTATCTTCTGACGAATATCACCTTCCCCACCCGTCTGCGAACTCAGCGCACCATTCGCCAGCACCAGGCCAATACGACCTGTGGGCGACAGGTGATGAATCATATGCTGCATCCAAGCAAAGTTGGCATTGCCAGCAGGCGGCAGTCCGAACTTCCAACGGGCATCTTTCTCCAGTTTATCTGCTCCCCAATCGCTGAGATTAAAAGGCGGATTCGCCATGATAAAATCTGCCTTCAACGTGGGGTGCTGATCGTTGAAGAAGGTATCGGCATAACTTTGTCCGAGATTCGCCTCCAAGCCTCGGATGGCTACGTTCATGTGGGCCATCTTCCAAGTGGAGGGATTCGCCTCCTGTCCATAGACACTGATGTTATTGATATCCTTCTGATGGTTCTGGATAAACTTGGCACTCTGCACGAACATACCGCCAGAACCACAACAG
>CACWLC010000073.1 GCA_902761605.1 uncultured Prevotellaceae bacterium | reverse complement strand
TCGCTGATTTCATCGGCAAAGGTAGGCACTAAATCTTAGAGGGAGAGGGATTTGAAAATCGCGATCTTGGGATTTCTTGTGATTTCTTGGAATTTCTTGTAATATCTTGGAATATCTACACTACAAAGCAAAAAAAAAGCACCAGAACTAAATCTGATGCTTTACACCAATCAGGAAACAGCCAATGACATTGACAGCCATCGTTCCCCAAGGAAACGAAACGGCTACCCAGGACAGAACGGCTTTACCGACCAGATAGCGTGCACCACCGCCAAAGAAGCTGCCAATACAGACAAAGAGCAATTCTTTCATAGGGTCTTTATTACTTTGCAGGGATTGCCCACTGCTATGGAATTAGAGGGGATGTTTTTCGTCACGATACTACCTGCACCGATGGTTACGTTGTCACCAATGGTGACTCCTGGCAGGATGGTGACGCTTCCACCAATCCAAACATTATCGCCGATGCGTACAGGTTTAGCCCACTCACGGCGAGTATTGCGTTCCACAGGGTCGGTGCTATGACAGGCCGTATAGATGCTGACATTAGGGCCGATAAAACAGTCATCGCCAATGGTGACACGGGCTTCATCGAGTACGGTGAAGTTGAAGTTCGCAAAGAACCGCTTGCCAACGCAGATATGCTTGCCGTAGTCGCAGTAGAAAGGCTGATTGATGATGATAGCATCATCGGCGATATATCCCAGAAGCCCCTTCAGCAGTTCAAGTTTCTTTCCGTTTTCCGACGGACGCAGCAGATTATAGTCGTGAATCATCTCCCTGGCAGCAGCCAACTCGTCGAGCAGCTGTATATCAACAGCGGAATATATCTCGCCCGCCAGCATCTTCTCTTTCTCAGTCATATATTTCATATTATCTACACAAACCTGCAGATGTGATCCACGGCAATGTCGGAGAATCCGAATGCTTCAGCCTTAGTCATACGTCCGTTAGAAATCTCTGCAACGGAGCAAACTAGTTCATAACCCATCTGAGAAATGGATTTCTCGCCTCTCAACACAGCACTGAGATCAACGTCCATATTGTCCTCCATCATGTGGAATGTACGTTCGTTGGCTGTTACTTTCAGTACGGGAGCAATGGCGTTGCCTGTAGGTGTTCCCCTACCCGTAGTGAAGACGATAACCTGACAGCCGGAGGCTACCATAGAGGTTACCGATGCGATATCGAACCCGGCAGTATCCATCACGACCGCACCTTTCTTTGAAGGGTGAACCGCCTGCTGAAGCACTTCGACGATAGGACGGGTTCCACCTTTGCGAATACAGCCCAGGCTCTTCTCTTCAAGTGTTGACAATCCTCCTGCCTTATTGCCTGGCGTGGGTTGGCCGGCACGACAATCTTGACCAGCGGCAGAGAGATGTGACTCATATTCACGGCAAACCTCAATTATCTCATTATGAATATCCGTTGTAGCGGCACGTTTGGCAAGTATATGCTCACCACCGATCCATTCTATCGACTCACTCATCACCGTTATTGCACCCATATCAATGAGAATGTCGCTCATCTCACCGACAGACGGGTTGCTGGCAATACCCGATGTGGCATCACTTCCACCACACTCGATGCCGATATAAAGCTCTGAGGCATCGAAGAGTTCTTTCTGCTGCGAACCTGCCTGTTGAGCCATCTCGCGTGCAGCACGGGTGGCCTTCTCAATGGTCTTCAATGTGCCGCCCTCCTCCTGGATGCCGAACGAAATGACGGGCTTACTTGTCAGCTGCTCAATCTTCTCCCTCAACTGCCGATGGGGAACTGTTTCGCAACCTAAACCGATAATCACCACGCCATAGACGTTGGGATGGCAGGCAAACCCCGTCAGCACCTTCTGACTCATGTCTGTATTGGCCTGCACGTCGGAGCAGCCAGTGTTGAACACGATGTT
This sequence comes from uncultured Prevotellaceae bacterium, assembly GCA_902761605.1. GTDB lineage: Bacteria > Bacteroidota > Bacteroidia > Bacteroidales > Bacteroidaceae > Prevotella. Next base: position 1,639 of record CACWLC010000073.1, on the reverse strand, counting down.
AACCGCCCCGCGAATCTGACTGGCCACGATGCGGCATGACTCACTGGCGCAGACGCATGTCGGCAATATCAGGATATGGTTACGGATGCCAGGACGTCCCTCGGTACGGCGGTAGCCCCAGAACTGGAAAGGTGCTATCTGCTGTGGAGCAGACTGGGCAGCACACATCTGCCAGTCATCACCAGCCAGTTCACTGTCATAGTCACGTCGTTCGCTCTTCAGGTTCTGGTCATTCACCCATCCGCCTTTTGCAACGTCACAAACGAGTCTGCCCAAACTCTCACCATATTTAATCACCTCACTTCCGGCGGTCATATCTGACAAAGCTATCTTATGGCAATAAGGAATATCCTCCATAGCTTTCAGAGTGATCCACTCGCTGCCTTCCAAAAAACAGACATCCTCTCCTTTTGCAATCTCAGCAACTGTAGTGACAACATTGTCAACCCTGTCCATCAACAAGGCATTTACTTTCTTTTTCTCCATATTCATGCGATTCCTAAAAGTTTTATTTCAAAAATCAGTGTTGAGCCACCAAGGATGCCAGAAGTTGAGCCATATTCTGTGTGAAATACTGCTTGACGCCAGGTTCTGAGTCAATCCACATCTCTGAGCAGTCCTGCATCATCTGTAAGGCTGAATAGAGTTTCAGCCGTCCTTCGCCGTCACAGGTGCTTGTTGTTACTTTATAATTCAAACTGTACATATTCCTAATTTCTTGGGTTGTTTGCTCACTATCTGATTATAAGATATTCATAATGATTGTTTACGTTTCTATCTTCTTGTGTCAGCGATTTGCCTGTCTCTGTCAGGGAATACTCCACTCGGGGAGGAACCTCCGGATAGACCTCACGATGAACAAGGTGACTCTGCTCCAGATTCTTCAACGTCTGCGAGAGCATCTTCTAGGAACAGTCCGTCATCAGACGGCGGATCTCATTGAAGCGCAATACGCCCGTCTCGCTGGTGTGAAGCATATAGAGAACCAACATAGACCACTTGTCACCGAAACGACTCACTACTTGCCTGATAGGACAGGCTAAATACTCAGCTTTGATATCTGCCATAACTTCAAATTTACGGCAAAGGTAACAAATAGTTACCAAGTAACAGCATTACACTTAGTTAATCTAAGTTAACGCCACTTTCTACTTTTTGGTAACTATCTCACCAAAAAGTGCCTTCTTGTGGGAATGATTTTTTCGCTGTACCTTTGCAGCGTCAAAACGAACAAATAACATTTTAAAGAAATAAGGAAGGGCATGTGCTCTAGATATTGGCCTATGCTGAAAACTCTGCCAATAGCAGAGATGGACTATTATGATTTATCTCCAACACCGCCAGTATTCCAACATTTCGACCTCATTGCAGGCGAAGTTTGCGATTCAGCGAGAGAATTGCCAAACATGTTTGAGCAATCCCGAGCGTAAGCAAATTCGACCGAAGATCAAGTTGGACAGGGATTCGTAGGCGAGAGATTCAAGAACATTTAATTATTTCATTTTTAACGATTCAAGATATGAATACAAACAGACAACTTATTGAGCAATTTCTTCAGTTTATCAACACAGGTGATGCTACCATTGGCAAACCGATTATTAGTGACGATGTTATCTTCTACGCTCCTACTTCACCAGAG
>CACWLC010000072.1 GCA_902761605.1 uncultured Prevotellaceae bacterium | reverse complement strand
CGTGGAGATTCGATGTCGCTGATGCTGTTGTTTTCGAGTTCTGCCAGCAGGCGGTCTGCGTTCTTATCAACCAGCGGATTGTCCTTTTCCATCTGTAAGTAGGCATCGTTCAGTTCCTGAGTCTCTGAACCTACAAGATTCATCGTCACCATACGATTCATGATACGACTCTCCAAACGGAGGTATTGCTCGAAGGATTTGGCTGGCCAGAAGTTGACACATTGCACCAACTTGTTGGGCGAGCCGATACGGTCAATACGTCCAAAGCGCTGAATCAAACGAACCGGGTTCCAATGGATGTCATAGTTCACCTGCATGTCAGCATCTTGCAGGTTCTGGCCCTCTGACAGGCAGTCTGAGGCTATCAGAATATCGATGGGGTCATCGAGCAAACGAGCCGTAGCAGGTTCTTTCTCTCTGATCAACTGCTCCCACACATTGTATGGTACATTCCACTGGCGCTTTTCTGCGTTGTAATACTGTTCAGTATCGAGTTTTGCATCTTCATAAAGCGTACTCCAGTCCTTTTCCTTATAGAGTTTGCTATAGGGAGCAAAACTTTGCAGCACCTCTTGGAAATCTTTGGTATGATGATGACCAGAACTGTGAATCTCAGTACCTGATACAGAAGCGATGTGTGTAAATCCTCGTTTCTGTAATTCATCATAGAGGAACTTGGCCGTATCGCTATAGGCTGTAAAGACGACCACCTTTTTATTCTTGGCATGTTGCTTCTCATTCAGAATCCTGATAAGTTCCTCCATCTTCAGGTCTTGCTCAAAGCCGTTGCGATAGTCTTCTTCAAAGGCTTGCAGACTCTTGTATATTTCATTCAGGCGGTTCACGTTGTATCGTAGGCCAGCCTCGAAGCCACCAAGATTCTTCATGTCGCTCAGACGGATGGTGCCTTTGCGCAAAGTAAACATATCGTCCGTGTCGAAGTTCTCATCCTCGTCAGGCACATCGATGTCGATCTCTCCATTTCTCTTGTGCTCTTTATATTCTACAACCTTTTGCAGCGTTTGCTCATGCACGTCGAGCACTTTCTTGACGGTGAGCATACATGAGAACCACGAACTTTCCAGTCGCTTCATAAACAGGATGCCCATCATTTTCACAAGGAAACGCTCACGGTTTACGTTGTCTTCCCAGTCGCTCTTGGCTCCTTTCTTGGCTTTCTGTTGTGAATCAGGTAGGAATAGACTGGGCTGGTAAGCCGTCAGCGTAAGTTTGTCGAAGGCATCATAGATTTCGTCTGTACTCTGGTATTTGCCAAAGTGATCCACTCCCTGATAGACATTTTGCGGTTTGGCTTTCTCAGGGAAGCCCATATCTTCGCCCAGCGTCTTTTCTATCAATTGACGGGTACGGGCCACGATGAGTTTGTCTGTCAGGTTGAAAAACTTGGGTTGCAGTTTGGCAATAAACGAGCCAATGGTACGATCTGCATCCTTGCACCATTCAGTATATTTTCTGTGGCTGTCTGCAAAGAGGTTGCGAAGCGACTCTACACCAAAGTCATCAGTATCGAAAGCATTATCCTGGCCACGTCCTATCAGATTGAACTGACCTTTCACATCGCGCAGTCCTGTATTGATGGGCGTAGCAGAGAGCATGAGCACTTTCAGCTGGTGTCCCTCTTTCTGCGACTGAATCTTGATGAGTTTTTCCATCAGTTCCTGATAGCGGCCAGACTTCTCGTTACGCAAGTTGTGGCTTTCGTCGATAACTATCAGCAACTTTTCGCGCTTCTGCAAGTAGTCCAAACGGAATGTCTCGTAGGCCGTTTGCAGGCGTTCATTCTGAAGGTCTGTATGGAAGCGCACCTGATAGTCGAACTTATCTTTGTCGAAGCGTGAACCTGCACCTTTCAGATATTGCGTCCAGTTCTGTTGCAGTTTCTTGGGGCAGAGCAGTACGGTTGTGTAACCCTGTATCTGGAAGAACTTGATGACTGCCAATGCAGAGAATGTCTTACCCAAACCAACAGCATCGGCAAGGATGGCTCCATTATACTTTCGTAGCATTTTTATCAATGAGATAACGCCCTTCTGTTGGTAGTTGAACAGCGTGCGCCATATCTCGCTGGTCTGTAGCAGCGACATATCCTGCTGATGTTCCAAGGATTGTGTGCCGTCAAGGTCGAGGTCTGCCTTGAACAGTTCAAACAGTATCTTGTAGTAGATTTCTTCAGGCGTGTATTTCTTGAAGTATTCCTCTATCTTGCGGATAAAGAATTCCTTCACACTAATCATGCCAGCCTTGCTGTCATCAGGGTCTTGAATCTTATCTTTTGCATCGCGCCAAATATCCTCAAACCAAGAACAAACCTCCGTATAGTCAGGATTGGCACCATTGACGGCCTCGCCTATGGTCAGTTCCACATTCGATGTTTTCTTGAGACCCAAGCCTGCGTCAGTCATGTTACTGCTACCAGTCAGATAGTAGCCTTGACCACGAGGATTGGAGTTCTTGAACATATAGGCTTTGGCGTGGCAGAAAGCACTTTGGATGCTCTTCACCTGCACGTTGTTACGCTCCAAGAAAGCCTTTGCTTCCTCAGCGTATTCATCCAGTTCGAGGGCCGTGTCAATACTCTGGTCGCCATTCAGCAGGTCGATAATGTCATCCTCCGCCTCGTCTGGTCTTACCATTTCAGAAGAAACGATGCGGAAGGTATCTGTTTCAGGAATGTCCCTGTATAGTTTGCTCAGCGCACGGATAGTGAAATAGCCTGTCACAATATCCAGGCGGCCCGTCTGCTGCGACTGGAAGCCACTTTGGGGATAACGGTCGTTACGATTGTCTATAAGCATAGCGCACGATAGTTTAGGAGCAATCAGACTATATCTTCAGGCTTGCTTACAGGTAAACACTAAGAGACCTCAGGACACAAAAGAAGCGCGAGTCATGGCTCTTCTCTTGTCTCGTGAGGTCGTAGGATTACCCGTGTTGCTAAGATATAAGTCATGCCCGCGCTATCGCACGGGCACCAACTGACTTATTCGAGCAAACACATTCATGAAATTTCCTACGTTTCACGAGGCTCTGAATAAATAGCTGATGCTATTATTAACCAACGAAAATCATACCGGCACTCTGCACTCAGAGATTAATGCTTTTCAGCATGCGCCGTTTACGACGATTTACCGATACTTGATTGCAAAGGTAGCAAAAATCTTTCAAACCTAAACATTTCTATGCAAATTTACACATCTTTTAATAAGAGAACAAACCAATAGAGACGTTTTAGAAGTTTTCTGGAGTCCAAAAATACCGCCGATTTGTCGTTTTAAGGCCTTGAAAAGTTATTTATACTTAAAATTATTGTGAATATTTCACGGAATCTTGAATTATATTTTGTATTTTGGCTTTTTTGATGTAAATTTGCAGCACATTTCTATCATTTTAAAAGCGACGACTATGATACAGGAGTTTCAAGTACAGAATTTCTACAGCATCAGGGAGCGGCAAACCATCAGTTTTGTGCCGACCAACGATGGTAATATGCGTGGACAATACGTACACGAAGTGGCAGAAGGAGTGGAACTCCTGAAGATTGGCATCGTGTATGGTAGTAATGCCAGCGGTAAGACTACCTTGCTCCAAGCCCTGTCGTTTTTCCGTAGCGTTATGCTCAACAAGCCCGAATCAAAAAATGAAGGCATGGGGTACTTCCCGTTCCTGCTCGACAAACACAGCAGGGATGAGCATTCGCAGATGCAGATGACGTTCTGGCTGAACGGAGAAAAGTACGTCCTGAACCTGGAATTCGATAGCAAGCGAATCTACGAAGAATCGCTGATGGTATATACCAGCGCTCGTCCGACCTCTCTTTATAAACGTGTCTATCAATCGGAGTCCGACCATACGGAGGTGATTTTTGGCAATAAGGCTGGCATAGACAAGGCCACTCAGCGTGCTATTGAAGGCAACACTACCAATAACTGCACGGTGATGGCTGCCTTCGGACAATCGAATGCTCATGTGTCAAAGTTGAACGACGTGTTTGATTTCTTCTTTGCTGGTTTACAGAACATCTTGACCCCAAGGGACTATCTGTCGTATGATGTAAAAAACGAACTTCGAAATGATAAGGACGGCAAGAAAAAGCGTTTCCTGCTCCAGTTGCTGAAAGCCAGCGACTTCAATATCGTTGACATGACACTCGACGAGCGCGAAGAGCCCATTACTCCTGAAATGGAGAAGACCATCAAGAGTGCTCCGATATCAGAGGAGGCTAAGATTGAAATGCTAAAGCGCGGCACCATCAAGTTTGATGATATTATGTTCAGACATACTGGTGAGGATGGGGAATATGAGTTGCATGAGAAGCTGGAGTCTGCCGGTACGCATCGGTTCTTGGGCATGTCAATCGTGCTGTACTACGTGTTGCACGAGAACAATTTCATCCCCATCGACGAGATTGAGACCAGCATCCACTATGAACTGCTTGCCTATTTCATCAAACTATTCCTGGCTAACAGCGAGGGTTCGTCGCAGTTGCTGATGACCACCCACGACATCAACCTGCTGAATGAGGACTTTATTCGCAGGGACATCGTGTGGTTTACCGATAAGAGCAGCCAGGGTGCTACGCAGTTGAAGCGCCTCTCTTCACTCGGCCTGCACAAGACGATGAATCCATACAACGCCTACAAGCAGGGCAAGCTGGTGGACCTGCCTTTCCTCGGAAGTATTTACCTTGAAACTGAGTAGCCCATGGCAGTCAAGAAGAGTATAGCAATCATTGGCGAGGG
>CACWLC010000071.1 GCA_902761605.1 uncultured Prevotellaceae bacterium | reverse complement strand
GAACTACTTCGACCGATACCATAGATATAGGTCAATGCGATTTCGCCACGCTTATTCTGGGGCAAATCTACTCCAACAATTCTTATTGCCATTTGTTAAACTAAATGTGATAAAATAATTAAATAAAATTCGAATTTCTGCTAAAAAGCATGCAAAAGTACACAGAATTTCTGAGATTCCGTTACCTTTTTATGCTTATTTAACATAAAATCTTCTTAACCCTGACGCATCTTGTACTTTGGGTTCTTCTTGTTGATAACGAACAGGCGTCCCTTACGACGTACGATCTTGCAGTCTGGGGTACGCTTCTTCAATGATGCTCTTGTCTTCATATTCTTGTCTCTTGTTTATTTGTATCTGAATACAATTCTACCCTTTGTCAGGTCATAAGGACTCATTTCTACCTTCACCTTATCGCCTGGAAGGATCTTAATGTAATGCATGCGCATCTTACCCGAGATGTGGGCGATGATGGGCACACCGTTCTCCAATTCTACGCGGAACATTGCATTAGACAATGCCTCAACGATTGTTCCGTCCTGTTCTATAGCACCTTGCTTTGCCATTCTTACTTTAATATAGTTTACCTTCTATTTCCTCTACTTCTTCAAACGATGATAAAATCTCAGCCTTACCTTTGCGGATTGCGATGGTGTGCTCGAAATGAGCAGCGGGCTTGCCATCCTGAGTACGGATGGTCCAACGGTCCTTGTCAAGCCAGATGTCACGCTTACCCATCGTTATCATCGGCTCTATGGCGATACACATCGAGGCCTTCAGCATCACACCGTTGCCTCGGCGGCCGTAGTTGGGCACCTGCGGGTCTTCGTGCATCTCACGACCGATGCCATGACCGGTCAACTCACGTACGATACCGTATTTCTGTGCCTCACAGTGGCTCTGCACCGCATAGCTTATATCACCAAGATGATGTCCTGCCTGAGCTGCCTCGATACCGAGGTAAAGGGCTTCCTTTGTTGTCTTGAGCAGCTGCTTAACGTCATCGGCCACCTCTCCAACACAGAATGTATAGGCAGAGTCGCCATTGAAACCATTGAGCAGTGTACCGCAGTCAACGGAGATGATATCTCCCTCCTTGAGTACTGTCTCAGCGTTAGGGACGCCGTGCACCACTACATCATTAACTGATGTGCAGATGCTGGCAGGAAACGGTCCTCCGTAGGGGTTTGGGAAACCTTTGAATGTAGGAACAGCACCGTGGTCACGAATGAACTCTTCGGCAATCTTATCCAACAGGAGGGTCGTTACACCCGGTTTTATATGTTTAGCCAATTCGCCAAGCGTTTTACCGACGAGTCGGTTCGCTTGGCGCATTAGCTCTATTTCATCTTCAGTCTTCAGAAATATCTTCATAGAAGATTTAGTAAGCTGCCATACCACGGCCGTGGATACGACCAGAACTGAGCAGACCGTCGTAGTGACGCATCAGCAGATGAGACTCAATCTGTGCAAGTGTGTCGAGCACTACACCGACGAGAATCAGAAGTGATGTTCCACCGAAGAACTGAGAAAAAGCATCCTGTACGTTCAGCAGGCTAGCGAAAGCCGGCATGATAGCGATGAAGGCAATGAACAGAGAACCAGGCAGGGTGATGCGTGACATCACGGTGTCGATATACTCTGCAGTCTCCTTACCAGGCTTAACACCAGGGATGAAACCGTTGTTGCGCTTCATATCCTCTGCCATCTGTGTCGGATTCAGAGTGATAGCCGTATAGAAATAGGTGAATGCGATGATCAGTGCAGCAAAGATGCAGTTGTACAGCCAGCTGTGGTGATCCAGCATCGTGCGCAGGAACCAAGAGGTATTCTCAGGATTCATCCACTGTGCGAGTGACAGGGGGATGAACATGATAGCCTGTGCGAAGATGATTGGCATCACGTTAGCAGCGAACAACTTCAATGGGATGTACTGACGGGCACCGCCTACCTGCTTGTTGCCTACAAGACGTTTTGCATACTGTACGGGGATCTTGCGGACACCCTGTACCAGAACGATAGCTGCACATACAACAGCATAGAGAATGATAATCTCGACGAGGAACATCACGAGACCACCACCAGTGATAGCGGTGAAACGAGAGGTAACCTCCTGGATGAATGCCTGTGGAAGACGGGCAATGATACCGATCATAATGATCAGTGAGACACCATTTCCTATACCCTTATCAGTAATGCGCTCACCCAACCAGAGGATGAACATACTACCAGCAGCGAGGATGATAACAGCGGGAACCATGAATACAGGCCAGGAGATACCCGAAGCAAGGGCTGCTCCTGACTGCATCTTCAGGTTGATCAGGTAACCAGGAGCCTGGAAGGCCAGGATGGCCACCGTAAGGTAACGGGTATAGGCACTGATCTTCTTACGTCCGCTCTCACCCTCACGCTGCATCTTCTGGAAATAAGGTACAGCGACTGCGAGCAGCTGCATTAAGATAGAAGCTGTGATGTAAGGCATGATTCCCAGTGCGAAGATTGACGCATTGGAAAATGCACCACCGGAGAACATATCGAGCAGCGACATCAGACCGCCAGCAGTCTGTGACTGGAGTTTATCCAACATGGCTGGATTGATACCAGGAAGTACCACGAACGAGCCGAAACGATAAATCGCTACAAACAGGAGAGTGATGAGGAGACGCATACGCAGATCCTCAATCTTCCAGATGTTCTTCAGTGTCTCTATAAACTTCTTCATTTTCTTTAGATAGTTGTTGCGTTACCACCTACTGCCTTGATTGCTTCCTCGGCAGTCTTTGAGAATGCGTTGGCCTCAACGTCAATCTTGGCCTTCAGCTCACCGTTGCCCAGAACCTTTACAAGCTCCTTACCATTGGTGAGACCTGCTGCTACGAGCTCTGCTATTCCGATCTTGGTGAGGTTCTTCTCCTCAGCAAGTTTCTGGAGAGTAGAGAGATTAACTGCAAAGTACTCCTTGTGGTTAATGTTCTTGAAACCACCCTTCGGGAGACGACGCTGCAGAGGCATCTGACCACCTTCGAAACCAATCTTTCTCTTATAACCGGAACGAGCCTTGGCACCCTTGTGACCACGGGTAGAAGTACCACCCAGACCTGAACCAGGTCCGCGACCGATACGACGACGTGAATGGGTTGAGCCTTCAGCTGGCTTTAAATTATTCAGTTTCATAATCGAATCTTGTTTTAATTGTTAATTACTCAACTACGGTCACCAGGTGGTGTACCTTGCGAATCATACCACGGATTGAAGGAGTATCCTCTACCTCAACAACCTGAGAGATCTTACGCAGGCCGAGAGCCTGG
>CACWLC010000070.1 GCA_902761605.1 uncultured Prevotellaceae bacterium | reverse complement strand
TAAGAATCTTGATGCTTATAATCTCGAGTATGTATGGGATGGCAGCAAGACTCGTCTGTTCGGACGTGGTGGTCTTGAGGCTGCTTTCAAGCTCTCTGATGCTGTGGCTCTCACTATCGAGGGTAATGCAAATATCCTCTCAGACAAGTACAACTCAAAGAACCACAGTGGTAAGAAGATGAAGGCTGACTGGTACTTCAACGCTCTCGTTGGTCTGAAGATCAACCTTGGCAAGACCTACAACAAGATCCTGCCTCCTCCAGCTCCAGAGCCAGAACCAGAGCCAATCGTTGAGCCAGAACCAGAGCCAGCTCCTGCTCCAGCACCTGCTCCTGTTATTGAGCCAATTCGTCGTGATGTATTCTTCCTGATCAACAAGACTGAGATCCGCGCTGAGGAGGCTCAGAAGGTTAAGGACATCGCTGACTACATGGCTAAGTACCCAGAGTCAAAGGTTGTTGTTACAGGTTATGCCGACGCAGGTACAGGTAACGATAAGATCAACGATCGTCTGGCTGCAGGTCGTGCAGACGCTGTTGTTAAGTCACTCGTAAATGACTACGGAATCGCTCAGGATCGTATCACCTACGACTCTAAGGGTAGCCGTGTTCAGCCATTCGCTGAGAATGACCTCAACCGTGTAACAATCTGTATTGCAGAATAATTCGTATGAAGATGGCTCGTTATTTTAAAGGGCAGGGCTGTAGCCTTGCCCTTTTTGGTATTAAATGTCTAAGCATTTTTGTGCTGACAACTTTTGTTATTTATGGATGCAAACAGCCAAATAGCTCCGACTCCAGAATAAGTTTAGCTAAGATTCAATTTGCAGTATCCGAGCTAGAACTAGGTGAGATGGATGCAGACAGTCCTAAAACAAACAAGGAATTTGTGTTTTACAATGTAGGAAAAGAGCCGTTAATTATTCATAATATTGAAACAAGTTGTCACTGTACAACAGTAAGTTTTCCAAATAAGCCCATAGCTCCTGGTGATTCCGGTAGTATTGCCGTTGAGATGGATGCTACTGACATTACCGGTAATTTCTGGCGAACATTAACTATTCACAGTAACTCTTCTGAAGGAACGTCTGTTGTGACTATACATGGTATAGTGGAGATCAAATAACTTCTAATACGATCTATAATAAGCTCACAATGTGTCTGACACTTTGTGAGCAGGATAAGGTTTCCGCCTTTTTACTAAAGCCAAAGCAATTACTAATAAAAGTTAATTGTTTCGGCTGATTATATAACAATTTGTTTTCCTTCTATACCTTATAATGTAAATATGATAAAAAGCATATGGCTAGGATTATTATCAACTTATCGAAAGAGAATATACAGAACCTGCTCCACGACAAAGATATAACCGTTGGATCTGGCTCTGCCACATCCCAATTGGCTGTCAGCATCGCTTCAGAAGAGATACACGTGTCTTTCTTCAATCTTATAGAAGAAAAGATTCATAAGATGAACCACGACTGCAATTACCGTACGGCAGAGACATATATTGCAGCATATAAGAAACTGCGACTCTTCAGGGAAGAGAAGGACCTCGCTCCAAGCGACATCACTCCAGAGCTGATGGACTCGTTCCAAACCTGGCTGAAGAAACAAGACCTGACTATGAACACCATCTCCTTCTATATGCGGAAACTGAGGGCTGTTTACAACCAAGCCGTAGAACAGGGCCTCACCATCGACCTTCGTCCCTTCCGCCACGTATATACCGGCATCGCCAAGACTTCCAAGCGAGCCATCACCATAAATGACCTGAAGCGCATAAAAGAACTTCAACTCGACGACCCTATGCTGGAGTACGCCCGCGACATGTTCCTCTTCAGTTTCTATACACGAGGGATGGCATTCGTTGATATGGCATATCTCAGAAAGAGCGATGTTAGCGGCAATGTGCTGACATACCGACGTAAAAAGACTGGGCAGCAGCTTACCATCCGTTGGGAGCGAAGCATGCAGGAGATAGCCCAGCGCTATCCCTCGAAGTCAGGATATTACCTCCTGCCCATTATCCATACCCACAACGGCAAGGAGCGCAATCAGTACCGCCATGTGCAGACACTTATCAACGAGTCGCTGAAGACAGTAGGAGAGATGGCGAAGATAAACCATAAACTGACGATGTACGTCGCCCGTCACTCCTGGGCCTCGATAGCCCGACAGATGGGAGTGCCGCTCAACGTCATTAGTCACGGCATGGGCCACAGCAATGAGAAAACAACAGAGATATACCTCAAATCCGTCGATATGACCATCGTCGACGAGGCCAACAGGAATATCATGCAGCAGCTTGATACGTAGTATTGCACACGGGGCTATGTGTGCTATTCTGCAACCCATTCCTCGGGCACTCGGGTGTCGGCATTGAACTTCACGCCTACCTTTACTATCCGGCGGCCGTCTGACTGATATGGTATCGCATAGCCTTTGGAGTCAATCTGCCCAAGAGCCTTCTGGGCAGTGCCGTCCTTCTTCAGCTCAAATACATATATGGTATCCGGCATCCATACCACCATATCTACCCTGCCGCTGATACACTTAACCTGAGTCCTAGCATATACATTGAGCATCGAGAATATCAGATACATCGTATATTCATAGAATCCCTCGGCTGTTGCTGCCTCTGCCAGTTTCTGCTTGAAGCCCTCAACATACGGTATTCCGGCCATATATGCCTGCATCTCCTGCATAGCCAGATTGATATCTCCTTGTTTGAGCGCCCGCCAGAATTTGGCTGCAAAACCAATCTGCACGCTGCCCTCGTTCAGTCCTGTATAAATAGGTAGCAGACCTTTTACATAGCCTATCCGTACTTCCTGATTAGGAATAGACAATATATAAGAGTCTATTTCAGGATCATATTTTTTTATAGTAAGATACCCGCTCTGATAGAGCAAAGGCAGGGCATCGATCATATTTTCCGTAGGCTGGTCGAAGGCGGATGACGGTACCTCCAGATGATCTATCGATGTGATATCTGTCTGAAAGTGCTTTAGCTGGCGGATAAGGAAACTGGGGGTGCCGCTCTCGAACCAATAGTTTGCCAGTTTGCTTTGGAGAAAAGCTTTCAGCAGACTGAAAGGATTATATATTTCCTCAGAGCCTTCCGTGAAATGATACCCGTCGTACCTTAGCTTAAGCTTCTGATGCATCTCTTCTGGCGAAATTTCGTATTCTTCTGCCAGATGCTCTATATCCTCTTTAAGCACGGTGGTAAGCTCTGTCTCAGTGATACCGCAGATGGCAGCAAATTTCCTGTCCATCGTGATGTTCGTCAGGTTATTGATAGTAGAGAAGATGCTGAGTTGCGAGAACTTTGTTATACCGGTGATAAAACAGAACTTTATTATCGCCTCGTTGGTCTTCAGCGGCTGGTATAGCTCCTGCATTACCTCTCGTTTGGCATTCAGCGTCTCTGCTTCATGAAGCACTTCTAAAAGCGGAGCATCATACTCATCGATGATGACAACAACCTGTTTTCCTGTCTGCTCGTAGGCTCGCTTTAAGATTCCTGTCAGACACTGACCTGGAGTCTCCTCCTGTTCATTACTGCCATATATTTTCATATAGTCCTGGAGTATGAACTTCAGCGACTGTTGTAAGTCATCTGCAGTCCTCCTACCCTTGGCACTGCTCAGATCCAGACGGATAACAGGATACTCAGTCCAATCCTTTTCCAGCGGCATTATCTTCAATCCCTCGAACAAATCTTTCTCGCCTTTGAAGTACGACTCAAGCGTGGATGTAAGCAACGACTTGCCGAACCTGCGCGGACGACTAAGGAATATAAACTTGGCATAGTGGGCAAGTTGCCATACCAGGTCTGTCTTGTCCACATACACATACCCCTCCCGAATAATCTCCGAGAAAGTCTGAATACCTATAGGATAACGCCTTAACATCATAACTGAACTGATTTTATGTTGCAAAGATATAAGATATTTCCGGAAACTCCAAATAATTCCCCTCAAAAATTATCCTGACTAGCATTCCGCGCAGGAGATATAGTGCCCCAAAGTGCCGTTTCTGGCAGTAAAAGGCATAAATTTGAGAGAAGAAAATATTGAAGTATAACAACTTAATTTTTTT
>CACWLC010000069.1 GCA_902761605.1 uncultured Prevotellaceae bacterium | reverse complement strand
TTCAAGCCACACAAGCATCAGGTAGATGCATTCCGCAGGTTGACCACCCAAGAAGGCCATCAGCCAGAACCAACACTGCTGACAACAGGAACTGGTTCAGGTAAGACGGAGTGTTTCCTGTATCCTGTGCTGGACTACGTGTACCAGATGAACAAGTATGAGCAGCGTCAAGGTGTGAAAGTAATCATTATGTACCCGATGAACGCTCTTGCAAGTGACCAGGCCAAGCGACTTGCCGAAGCCATCTATGGTACTGAGGAGAATCATCCGATGAGAGACAAGATAACTGCAGGACTGTTTATCGGCGAAGGCACAGATAAAAAGGACTTCCCTTCGAAGATGGGTGAACACAACATCATTGAGAACCGTGATGCCATCATAGATACTGTGCCAGACATCCTACTTACCAACTTCAAGATGTTGGACTATGGCCTGATGCAGCAGCGCTATATGCGACTATGGAAGGGCAATATTGGGGAAGGTGAGCCGATGCTGCGTTTCATAGTGCTTGATGAGTTGCACACATACGATGGTGCCCAGGGTACAGATGTGGCCAACCTGATACGCCGTTTAAAGCTGAAACTCAATATCCCTGCTGGGAAACTGACTCCCATAGGAACCAGTGCCACCATTGGTAATGGTAATGACAGCAAACAACTATTGTGCAGTTATGCCAGTGACGTATTTGGTGAAGAGTTTACGCCAGACAGCATCATTGAAGAACATCGTCTGTCGGTTGAGGAGTTCATGGAGGGTACTCTTGATAAAGTTATGCCAACAGAGAGTCAATTAAAGAAACTCAACCTCAATCTGGCAACAGCTACAGCAGACTATATATATAATGTAAGAAAGACTTGGCTTCCTGGCTGTCCAGAAGATAAAATAGAAATCGGTAAGAGACTCCGAGGGTTACAGATTGTTTCAGACCTCCTGAAAGTGACCTCCAAGGGAGTAATTGCACTGTCTGACTTGATAAAAGAACTTGGGAAGGAGAATAGCGATTATCAGAGACTGGTACGTATGTATCCTGATCATGCTAAAACAATTGTTGAGTCACTTTTGGCCCTGATAAGTGAAGCAAAACTGCCAGATGACCAAGGTACACCGAGGTTCCCTCTGCTATTCCTCCAGATTCAGTTGTGGCAAAGAGAACTAAGTGGTATTCAGCGGTTTGTTCAGACAGAGCCGGAGTTTACTTGGCGTGACTCTATACCAAGAGATGAGCGAATTAGTCTGCCCATCTATTTCTGTCGTGACTGTGGTGCCAGTGGATGGCTGACAACCAAGAAAGATACAGAACAGAAGTTCTCAGCCGATGCCTCACGCATCAATCAGGCATTCATGGACGGAGAAAAGGAAGTAAGGCTGATGACGCTTGAACTCCAACAGAATGCACCCATTGATGATTACTTGAACGGAGAATTATCCATCAATGAGACCTATTATATTAATCCTGATGACCTGACCATCGGAGCTAAAACCGATGATGGCGTTATCAGAGTGAGAACTGTGCGACGTGGCCGCTATTCAACAAGCAACAAAGTGGTGCTCGACAACAAGTGCCCGCTATGTATGGGAGAATCCGTGGCAATCGTTGGTGGCCGAACCAGCACACTCAGTTCCGTAGCAGTCAGTCAGGTGATGTCGAGTGACTTTGACCAAACAGATGGCAGCAAGCGGAAAATGCTCACTTTCAGCAATTCTGTTCAGGATGCAGCCTATTTAGCGGGATTCTATGAGGTAAGAACTTATCGTTTCCTATTCCGCCAGAGTATTCAGTATTATTTGAAGAGCATTGGGCATCCTGTTACATTGAAGGAATTACAAGAAGGATTCAAGTCTTTCTGGAAAGAACGGCTTCAGGGAGATGAGTATTATTACCGCTTCATGCCAGATGAGCTGATAGAGAAGATCAACCTGCAGGAGAGTTACCGAGACCAGACTACAGGAGAACTGACCGAGAAATTCAAGAAGGAGTTTGACCTGCGTGTTGACTGGGAAATATGCAGCGAGTTCGGTTTTATGTCACAACTCGGTCGTACATTGGAGAAAATGGGCTCCAGTGCGACATACTTCCGTGAGGAGGATATGAGACAAGTCTTCAGGCATATCGAGCCTTGGCTCAGAGAGAATAATCTGGAATTTGTGGCAGAACACCAAGACCTGTTCCTTCGTTTTGTAAATGGCATTCTTCATCGTCTGCGTAGTAGAGGGGGCATAGATCATGAATTCCTAAAACTATACAGGACTCAGCAATTAAAACCTTATATGCTGAAATGGGAAAAGCTGGGAGCAGCCCACTTCCTACATAAACATTTCGGAAAGAATCGTCTGCCACACATGATAGGCTACCAGTTCATCAGTCGTGGTGACGAGGTATTGGACGTGACAACTATCCGCAACAACAGGGTTAATTGGTATTATGCCTATTTCGTCAGAAGTTTGGTAACGCCATCTGGAACCATGTTTGCTAATCCTGATGCCATCAATGATTTCTATATCAAACTGCTTGAAGTGCTGACGGATTGTATGATACTTGACCGTCAGGAGGCAGGTGGGCTTGTGAACTATGCTTTGCGCCTGGATGCCATCTATGTAGAGCCTGCCGTTCAGACCATCAAGTGTGAGAAATGTGAATCACACATGTATGTTGCCAAAAGCGATACACTGACAGAAGACATGCATTGTCTGGATTTCAAGTGCAATGACGGATTGTATAACATCACTGAGAATAGTCAGGACAATTATTATAAGCGCGTCTATAACCGAGAGACATCTCCACGAATCTATGCCCACGAGCATACAGGATTGTTGGAACGTGGTAAGCGTGAGACTATTGAAAAGGAGTTCAAGGAACACCTAACGCCACAATCCACAAACGTGCTGACTGCGACATCGACATTGGAGATGGGTATTGACATCGGTGATTTGAATGTCGTGGCAAATACGGGTATTCCGCCCAAACCCAGCAACTTTCTGCAACGTGTAGGACGTGCCGGACGTAAAGAAGGTGCTGCGCTTGTGCTGAACTACGCTAAGGCAGGAAAGCACGACATGTTCTATTTTGCAGAGCCATTGAGCATGATGGAAGGTGCAGTCAGTACACCAGGCTGTTTCCTTGAAGCGAAGGACATTCTGCGCAGGCATTTCTATGCCTTCTGTATTGACTCGTGGACCAGTGCTGACAGCAACAACACGATTCCCAATCAAATAGGATTCCTGCATCTTGGCTTTGACCTGTTGGATGATGAGCAATTCTTTGCAAACCGAATCAATCAATTTATCAAAGAACATCAACTGTCGCTGACAGAGCGATTCCGCAAGGAATATTCAGAGAGTACGCAACAAGTTCTTGACGACTTATTCACATCGGTATCTGATGGTACATTTGCCAAGAGAGTGATTGATGAGTTTGAGCACCTGCTGACACGTCTTGACCAAATCAAGAAAGACAGGAAAGAACTGAAGGAAAGACTGGAGCAGATTCCTCAGAATGATGTGGAGAGAAGAAAAGATATACAAGATCAGAATAGAGGACTCAGGGCCAGGGAAAAGGCCATGAAAGAAGAGCCGGTTGTGGAGTTTATGACAAATGCAGGACTATTACCCAACTATGCTTTTCCAGAAACAGGCGTAAAACTGTTGGCCACCATCTTCTCCAGAAAAGCCTTGGGCGACGAAGGAGACAACACACCAGATCCAGAATCCTTGGAACTAGTGAGACAGGCTTCACAAGGTATCCGAGAACTGGCTCCAGGCAATAACTTCTATACTCAGAAGCTGAAACTGGAGATAAAGGGTATGAATCTGAGCGATAGAACAGATAGTTTGAAAGTGATGCGCTACTGTTCAGAATGTGATGCACTGGCTGAAGAAGGTTCACCAGAATTTAACCTTAACGTGTGCCCAAAATGCGGAAGTGATTCATGGCACTCTAACAAACACAAGTATCTAAAGTTTACTACGGCAACAACAAGCGTTTATAGAAACGAAGCAGTGTTGGATGACAAGAATGAAGACCGTGAACAAAAATTTTTCCACACTTTGAAGCATTTCCAGTTCAACCACACTGGTAACATAACTTCATACGGTCTAAAAAATGTGGCCTTTGGTATTGAATTCTGCAA
>CACWLC010000068.1 GCA_902761605.1 uncultured Prevotellaceae bacterium | reverse complement strand
TTGTCCATCGACTGTACGGTGAGAGGCAGTTGCCCAGCATTAAAGCGCTCGAGCAACAGGGCGCAAACCTTACCCATTGCGAATACGGGCTTCAGACCACGAGCTAGATCGGCCTCGTTGTAGGTGTAACCCTTCTCGGTGATGGTGAACGAAATCATCTGTAGACTTGGATTCTTGAAGATTTCCACCAATCGGTTCCAATCCTCAAAC
The DNA here is from genome assembly GCA_902761605.1 of uncultured Prevotellaceae bacterium. Classification (GTDB taxonomy): domain Bacteria; phylum Bacteroidota; class Bacteroidia; order Bacteroidales; family Bacteroidaceae; genus Prevotella. The sequence continues at coordinate 4,456 of CACWLC010000068.1, read as the reverse complement.
TGAGGGTCGGCCTTCAGTGCTTCGGTCACGCTGGCGATAACCTTCTTCTCGATAGAACCGTCTGAGCAGAGGTTCACGCAGAGCGAGAGGTTGTTGTAAGGAGCATAAGCTTTGTCAATTACCTCAAAGTCGAAGGTCTCTGCCACAATGACACCACGATCGTACTTTCCTGTGTTCAGGTGTACCCAGGTAGGCTGCTTGGCAGTCTTCTCGCGTACCTCTTTAATATTAAACTTTGGCAATTGATAGCCTTTTGCTTCCCATTCTGCAGCATTGTAATTGCCGCTAAAAATATCATTCAGTTTCATTTTACAAAAACGTTATAGGATAAACAATAACTGTTATACATAATATTTTCCGCAAAGATAGTGAATAGTTTTCAATAACACTAATTGTGTTATGAATAATTAACCTATTCGTAACGCATGGAGCGTGCAGGACTGATGTGCGAGATGAAGAAGCTGGGGGCGATGAGCACAAAGACGGAAATCAGGAGCGTGCATACGTTCAGCAACAGTATGATAGGGATGTTCAACTCCATAGGTGCTGTATCCACATAATAGCTTGAGGGGTCTAGAGAGATAAACCCTGTCTGCTGTTGAAGTAATACCAGACCGATGCCTATGATATCGCCCAAAAGCAATCCCTGACTGATGATAAAGGCAGCAAACCATAGGAATGTATGGCGCACCATGCTGTTACGAGCACCCAAGGCTTTGAGTAGTCCTATCATCTGGGTACGCTCAAGGATGATAATAAGCAGTCCACTAATCATGGTAAAGCCAGCCACACAAATCATCAGGGCCAGGATAATCCATACGTTGATGTCCAGCAAGTCGAGCCAAGTGAATATCTGAGGATAGAGGTCGTGAATGGTCTGTGCAGTGAAGGTCTCGCCATAACGGTCGCAATCATGATTGACCAGCAATTGCACTTTCTTGGCTGCTGCATCCAGATGGTCGAAGTCATGTACCAAAATCTCTGCACCACTGCACTGGTCTTTTTCCCATCCATTGAGTTTCAAGGGGGTAGGATAGTCTGTGAAGCACAAAGCCTGGTCGAACTGGTTCATGTGTGTTTCGTAGATACCTGCGATGGTGAACTTACGGGCTCGCACATTCTCATTACCAATGAAATAGGCATAGACTCGGTCGTTCACTTTCAGATGAAGTTTATCAGCCATCGTGCCCGAGATAAGCAACTGATAAGACGACTTTTCTGTAGAGAACTGGGGTATCTTGCCAGCTTTGAGGTTTTGTTGCAGAAAGTGCAGGTCGTAATCGGCACCTATGCCTTTAAAGGCAACCCCTAGGAAATCTGCATCTGTCTTCAGGATGCCTTGGGTAAGAGTATAGCGCTCCACATGACTAATCTCAGGCATCTTTTTCAGTTCGCGGGCTAGCGTGTCGCTGATACAGATGGGCACAGGACTCGCTGTCTGTTGGGCCATAAAACTCTCAATGCGGATATGAGAGCCGAAGCCTACTACCTTGTCGCGAATGGTGTGCTTGAAACCAAGAACTACCGATACCGTAATAATCATCACGGCCAGACCGATAGCTACACCCACCGTGGCTATACGGATAGCAGGAATGCTGACATCATGTTCGCCTTCCTGTCCAAAGATTCGTTTGGCAATGAAAAGCGTTACCATTTATTAGATACGGATAAACACAGATGGACTCAGATTAATCATTTGTCCTTCCTGGATAGGCTTCCAAGGCTTTGCGTAGAACGAAGAGAGCTCGTTCCAAATCTTCCTTCTTCAGCACATAAGCAATACGCACCTGATTGATACCAGCACCAGGTGTGGTATAGAAACCTGCGGCAGGAGCCATCATCACTGTTTCGCCCTCATAGCTGAACTCTGCCAGACACCAGCGACAGAACTTCTCTGCATCATCAACTGGCAACTTGGCCACAGTGTAGAAAGCACCCATAGGAATGGGTGAATAGACACCAGGGATGCGGTTCAGACCATCAATCAAGCACTTACGGCGCTCTACATACTCGTCATAGACATCACGATAGTATTCCTCAGGAGCATCCAACGAAGCCTCAGCCACAATCTGACCAATCAGGGGAGGTGAGAGACGAGCCTGACAGAACTTCATCACAGCTTTGCGCACTTCCTGGTTCTTGGTAATCAGGGCTCCAATGCGGATTCCACATTCACTATAGCGCTTGGAAACAGAGTCTATGAGGATGACATTCTGTTCGATACCCTCCAGATGACATGCAGAGATATAAGGTGAACCGGTATAGATATATTCACGATATACCTCATCGGAGAAGAGATATAGGTCGTACTTCTTCACCAGGTCGCGAATCTGGTTCATCTCACGACGGGTATAGAGATAACCCGTTGGGTTGTTGGGGTTGCAAATCATGATGGCACGGGTGCGGTCGTTGATAAGCTCCTCAAACTTTTCCACCTTTGGCAGCGAGAAACCCTCGTCAATCGTGGTGGCAATGGTGCGAATCTTGGCACCTGCAGAGATGGCAAAAGCCATATAGTTGGCATAGGCAGGCTCAGGAACGATAATCTCGTCACCAGGATTCAGACACGACATAAAGGCAAAGAGTACCGCTTCAGAACCACCAGAAGTAATGATGATATCATCAGCCGTTACGTTGATGTTGTATTTGGCGTAATAGCTAACCAGTTTCTCGCGGTAGCTCAGATAGCCCTGCGAAGGAGAATATTCAAGGATTTCACGGTCAATCTGCTTCAGGGCGTCAAGTCCTACTTGTGGTGTTGGCAGGTCAGGCTGTCCGATGTTCAGATGATAGACCTTGGTGCCGCGTTTTTTAGCGGCAGCAGCCAGAGGTGCGAGTTTTCTGATAGGCGACTCGGGCATCTCCAGTCCGCGTACTGATATTTCTGGCATGATACTCTTTTTTTCAATTTTGTGTGCAAAGGTACGAATAAGTGAGAAGAAAACCAAAATATTTTTGTGTTTTCTCGAACGAAAGTACTTTCAACGAAGTTAAAGGTACGAATAAGTGAGAAAAATACAAAATATTTTTTGTGGTTTTCGGAATTTATATGTAATTTTGTGCGCTTAAAAGAATACAACGGTATGAATTACGAAGAACTGTTAGCTACCAAGAACCAAGGGAAGATGAATGTCACAAAGCTGCCCATCGGTGAATATTATCGTGCCCAAGTGGACGGAAAATACAGAGGACTGGTGGATATCCGTGAAGAGATGTTGCAGAACATTGTGTTCACCAAAGCCCTGGCGACGGAGTGTGAACAGAACAAACTCCTGTTGAATCCCCACCAATTGCACTTCGAAGTGGCTGAGGAGAATCAGGACATCCGACAACTAAGGGTGGAGTTGGGCACGTATCTCTCTATGAAACAGTTGTTGGACGACCAACCTGCCGTGGTTGCGGAGAAAGGATTTATCGACCAGACCTTAGAGGCGCTGGTCAATATCACCACATATCTACATCAACAAGGTGTACAACATATATGCTATTCGCCCAATAATGTGCTGGTGCGTAAGGGTGACAACCGCGTGATGCTCCTCTCGCATGGTTCCTATTATTTAGGAATCTCCGATCAGACTGCGTTCTACGGAGTGGATGCCTCCTATGTAGCTCCTGAGGTGTTGGAGCATGGCACGATTGATGATCGCTGTGATGTGTATGGCATTGGAAAACTGATGGAAGTGTTGTTCGAGCGTGCTGAAATGCCGTTGGAATACAAGATGGCCATCAAGAAAGCAGTCAGCGAGAAACCTGAGGACCGCTTTGCTACGCCTGAGGATATGTTGAAAATGGTGCAGAATAGGCGTAACACCAAGAAGTCGGTACTTACCTTTGCTCTTGCTGCGGGTATTGCCCTATTGTGTATAGGCATCTATTTCGAGATGTTTCCTGAGTCACATCCTGTAGAATTTGTCAAACCAGCCGCCCAGAGCAATGATGATGACCTGTTGGACGATGGTTTCTCACCCGATGAAATCGGCATTGGTCTGACAGATAGTATAGACACGATGACCGTTCGCGAACAAGCTCGTGATTATCAGGCCAAGGCTGAGCAGATATTCCGTAAGAATTATGAGAAAGAGGCTGATCGCATCCTTTCCAAGATATATAATAAGGATTATATGAGCAAGTCGGAGAAGAAGTTCATGGCTGAAAACCAAGAAACCATCAAAGAACTGATGGACCTTCAGCTGAAGATGGGTGAAGAGGCAGGTATGACTCCAGAACATGCTCAGGTGATAGCTAGCGAGATTATAGAGCGCATCAGCAATGAGAAGAAAAAACAATTAAAGAACAAATAAAGAAATATGAGATCAAGAACAGCAACATGGTTTGAATGCAAGATCAGCTATGAGAAAGTCATGGAGGATGGCTTGCAGAAGAAAGTGATAGAGAATTACGCCGTTGATGCCCTGAGCTTTACAGAAGCCGAGAAGCGCATCATGGAGGAGATGTC
>CACWLC010000067.1 GCA_902761605.1 uncultured Prevotellaceae bacterium | reverse complement strand
TGCCCAGGTGGCGGAATTGGTAGACGCGCACGTTTCAGGTGCGTGTGCCGCGAGGCGTGCAGGTTCGAGTCCTGTTCTGGGCACTCTTTTTTATTCAGCATATTATGTATGTTGGAGAGGTGGCGGAATTGGTAGACGCGCTACTTTGAGGGGGTAGTGTCAATTGCGACGTGGGAGTTCGAGTCTCCTCCTCTTCACATATTTTTTAAGAATGCGGAAATAGCTCAGTTGGTAGAGCACAACCTTGCCAAGGTTGGGGTCGCGGGTCCGAGTCCCGTTTTCCGCTCTTTTTATTAAGGAAAACATCAATTTTATTCTAACAAATGAATTTATATTTAAGGTATTTCGACCAAGAAACACTTGTTACTAGTGTTGATGAAGCTATAAATTTTCTCAGTGCTATCGATGAAATAGGCATGAATCCTGTATTAGAAGCGGATATACGCGATTATGCAGCGAGTGAGGTCTATTATCCCAAGCGTTACAAGGTTCGTCCAAGAGTATATTTCATTATCATAAAAACAGAAGCAGCAACAATGGAAGACTTCAAGGAAAAGAAGGCTGTTCACTCTGTACCCATCGTAACACCCAAAGCCACTGCTCCGGCATTGGTAAAACTAAACGAGATTCGTCCGGGGTGGTACGAAGGCATGCTCGACTTCAAGCGAGTACTTATGGTACCAGGCACAGGCAAGTTCCAGTATCGTGACACACAGTTTATCGCTAACGTAAAGGCAGAGTCGGGAATGGACTGTTACAACCGTATCGTAGAACATCTCCGTGAGCGTGTCGACGATCGCAGCCAGTTTCCTTCAGCTAAGGGAAAGAACTTTAAGTTCCGCTACTTAGGCGCTGCCAAGTAGTATATTATAAACCTTTTAAATTATTAATAACTATGAACAAAGTAATGCTTATTGGAAACGTAGGAAAAGAACCTGAAGTTCGTTACGTTGAGCAAGGTGTAGCTGTTGCATCTTTATCGTTAGCAACAACAGAACGAGGCTATACTCTTCAAAATGGAACAGTAGTGCCAGATCATACCGACTGGCATAATGTTATTCTCTGGAAAAAACTGGCAGAAATTGTCGAGAAGTATGTTCATAAAGGAGATAGGCTCTATATTGAAGGTCGTATTCGATACCGTACGTATGATGATAAGCAAGGTCAGAGACGATATGTAACTGAAATTTGGGCTGATAACCTAGAATTACTAGGTGGCCCTAGATCAGCCTCGACAACCCCTACTGATGCCGCCGCTCAGCCATCACCAGCACCACAGGCCGCTCCTGATGGTGAACAGGGCAGTGGTCTGCCATTCTAATTTTGTAAAATGGACTATCTTCAACAAATATTAAGTGAAGTAACAATCATGGCTCCCTCCGTGGGAGCCATCTTTGCGGCTATACTTGCCGCAGTGCTCCTTATCTTTTCTGGTTTTGCCTCGGGTTCTGAGATTGCGTTTTTCTCGCTCTCTCCCAATGACCTCAACGAGCTCGAGGATAGTGATGACGAGACAGACAAGCAGATACTTGCCTTAGGCGATGACTCTGAGCGCACTCTGGCCACTATTCTCATCACGAACAATCTCGTGAATGTGGCCATCATCATGCTCTCCACCTATTTCATCAATCACCTTATCTATTTCGGTCCTGGAGCCTTGTGGCTCGAGTTCCTGGTGATCACCGTCCTCCTCACATTCCTTCTGCTGCTCTTCGGCGAGATTATGCCGAAGGTGTATTGCCGACAGCATGCACTGGCCATGTGCCGTAAGTTTGCCGGGGGCATCATCTTCCTCAGAAAACTGTTCTATCCCATCGCCTCAGTGCTTATCCGCTCTGGTATCTGGGCATCAAAGGTGGTGCAGCGCGAGAGTCATGTGCTCAGCGTTGATGATCTTGAGCAGGCTCTCGAACTCACTGACGAAGAGGAACTTAAGGACGAGAAGAATATGCTTGAGGGTATCGTTCGCTTTGGTGATGAGACAGCCAAGGAGGTGATGACCAGTCGTCAGGATGTGGTAGATCTCGACTTCCGCAGCAAGTTTCCTGATGTCATAAAGTGTATCGTCGAGAACAATTATTCCCGTATCCCCGTATATCAGGATTCTATCGATAATGTTCGTGGAATACTGTATATCAAGGACCTTCTGCCACATCTGTCCAAGCCCGCCACATTCCGTTGGCAGTCGCTTATCCGTCCACCGTATTTCGTGCCTGAGACGAAGAAGATCGACGACCTGCTGCGCGAGTTTCAGGAGAACAAGGTTCATATCGCCATCGTAGTCGATGAGTTTGGAGGCACCAGTGGCATCATCACCCTCGAGGATATCCTTGAGGAGATCGTAGGCGAGATCAACGATGAGTACGACGAAGAGGAGAAGACCTATGTCCGCATCAATGCCAACACATATATCTTCGAGGGAAAGACCCTGCTCTCAGACTTCTTTAAGATTATGGACCTCGACGATGAGACCTTCGATGAGGTTGAGGGCGATGCCGACTCCCTGGCAGGCTTGTTGCTTGAGATCAAGGGCGACTTCCCTGAGCTCCACGAGCGCATTGATTTCGAGAACTTCACCTTCGAGGTCACCGAGCTCGATGAGCACCGCATCTCCAAGATCAAAGTCGTTATCCACGACAAAAAAGAAGAGGCTGAGAAGTAATTTCCCAGCCTCTCTTTTTATTTATCACTTGGTCTACTGTTCCTCCCAGCCGATCTCACTATATCCGGCCGCATAATACCATCCCATCTGCTTGATGGTCTTGTTTTCAGTAGCTTTCTGACGCCATGTAGGCACGAACATGCTCACTCCGCCAAACTTCTTCTCAGTCATCTCGAAGTCTACATAGTAGTGAGGCCAGGATTTGTTTGTATCCCACCAGTCAGCTATCTTCTTATAAACCACAGCTTTATCTAAAGCCTGCTTCCATGTGTTGTAGTCGCCAGTATCAGCATATTTCAACACGAAGTCATTAGCATCATAAAACTCCTGTTTGTTTGTGTAATCATAATAGTAATGTATCAGATCCGACATGTCAGGATAACTGAAAGCGTCGCCATGCTTTGCCTTCATATTCTTCAGCACTGCCTTTGTGGCATTAGCCAAATTTACCATCTCGCTGGTCTTTACGCATGACAGAGGCACAGACTTAGAATCACGATAGTGGTCGATAATGTTCTTATACACGCTGGCGATATTCGTGTTAAACATCTCCGTAACAACCTTGTCATAAGGAGCACCCGCGCCAGGTATCTCTGCTGGCGATCCGAAGAGATAGTCAGTCACGTCTTTCAGCTCGTAGGCCACCTCCAGACACATCATATTACAGCAGTCGGCGAAGATATAGTCCAGGTGTGGCAGTCTCGACAGCGCCAGCTTCATCGATGGTATGTTCATCCAATATTTTCCGGCTGAGAGGTACGAGTCGTTGCCATTATCGCCACCATAGGCTCTGCGTCTTGCGTTGTATTTCACCGAGTCGTTGTTGATGTTCCATCCTGTACCATGTCCCCAGAGACTCAGCGCATAGCTCTTTGCAGGCCATGTGGTGAATGCCTTTCTTGCCACACTCTCCAGTATTGCAGCGTCTGCAGTAATAGACTCTTCCATAGGTATTGAGTCTTTCAGCTCGCCTTCGTGGAAGTGGAGTATGTATGGTTTGGGGTCGTTGTACTGTTCATTCGGGTCCTTACACTTGTCTACGTATACTACCAGATGATTGTTGCCTATGTTCTTTACACCTTTCTTAATCTCAACAATGTCATCATAGGCATAACGATCGGAAGCGTCATATCCCAGGTTGTTTTCAGCCGCCATATATATCAATACGGTGCGACCAGGTTGCTCATCCTCGTTGTCGTTTTTACTGCATGAGGCAAAGAGCCCCAAAGCGCATAATGCTATAATAAATTTCTTCATAATTCTAATATTTCGCTGCAAAGGTACTAATAAAAATCAAGATTATAGACAAAATATTGATTTTTTATGTCTGTTTCAGTTTTTTCTTCGTAACCTTCATGGCTCACGTCAGCGCTCTTGGCATGGAGTTCGGAGGTCCGTTCCGCGGTTTCGTCGAGTCAGGTTTTGGTGAGCGCGGTATGCTCACAGCCGGTGTACGCTATAAGTTCTAAAATCTATTTAGAATTTATAAAAATATAAATCCCCGTCAAAACTGGCGGGGATTTCTCATTGTCAACAACCCATGCAGCTTGTTGCTCCGAGGGCTGTGAGGATTGCCGATGCAATCGATGCGATGATCTGTACGATCCACTTCAGGGTTTCCTTCTTAGTCATAGCT
>CACWLC010000066.1 GCA_902761605.1 uncultured Prevotellaceae bacterium | reverse complement strand
ACCACCGCCAAAGAGCTGTCCAACATATATCTTCTTGGCATTAGGGTCTTCTGTTGTTACAGCCTCGTTGCCTGTACCTGTTGTTATAGTCTTGGTAGAGACACGCACAAAGGTGTTCCAGGTGTTATCGATATTGTTCTCAGTCTTATGGGTCAGTTCCTCTGGCGCTGTCGTATCCGTAGCACTGATCGTACCTGAAATATCGTTACCGCCATAGACGTAATTGATCAGCATATATCCCGAAGCATGTTCGCCATCGACATTCACGAAGGCTCTACCGCCCACATCAGCCATACGGGCACCGCCATAGACCTTATTCAGGTCGCCGGCATGCACGGTAACAGTGGTATTACCGCCGACATTTCCCTCATTGCCGCCGCCATACACATTACCGCCAATAGTTATCTGCGCTTGCAACGAAGTTGCAGCGAGAAGCATCAACAAACTTACTATAATATCTCTTACTCTCAACTCTTTTATTCTCCTAAAGTTATAGTCGGATTATCAGCATCATTTTCCGATAATACATATAAATAGGTAGGCTTGACTGTCAGGACAATGTCCTTTTCTTGCCCTGGTCTAACTTCAGCCATATTGAAATCTATCTTATTCTCAGACGTTCGCTCGCCCAAATTTTGATTTTTTGTATCATACACATCGTATGTGGTGGTCAGCGTCAGATGATATGTCCCTTCCAAACCCATTGGTCTGCAATAGGCAGGGATATCAAGCGTCAGAGGAGTACTCACAAAGGATTTATTAAGTATCTTTTCAATATCGAGTAAAGTCACTGTATGAACTTGCTCTTCATTGACTGATGGGAAAGCTGGGCTACCTATCCCCTGCCCGCTTCTGAGACTCACCGTCACTGATGCACCGTCAGCATATTTCGAAGTCAGCGTTATAGTTTTCAAATGAATACTACGAAGTTCAGCGTAGGCCGGATCAATCTTAAAACTCACTTTCATTTTTGCATAAAGGTGAGCCATCAACAGGTTGAGATAGTTCTGCCCCTTGATACCCGTAAGGAAACCATATTGTCCCTCCGTGACAGTCGGCGAGCCAGAATTAGCCCCCACCCGCTGAACACCAACCAGCACACAGATATCATCGGAGGTAATCGCTGGCAGACCTGTAAACGCGAGGTTGATGCCTTTTGAGTAATCCCCATCAGGTGCAGACTGAGTAGCAGATATGGATGACGGCATATAGCCATACAGATAGTATTGCGTATTCTCTTTCACGCTGAAAGGCGTGAGCGATGACCAGTGGTCCGTACTGTAAGAGTATGAGCTACCAGCAACTGGCTCTAACAATGTAGTCTGAGTAGCTAGGAACAGCTGGATATTTGAAGCTGGATTGGTCGCATTTGGTATTCCGAATGCACCATCGGTTCGGGTAACAGCCCCGAGTTGGAGGTAGCTTTGCTCAGATGGGGGCACATCATCCCCAGAGCTGCCGCCAGAACAGCCCGACAACAGTAACATGCCACCTACTACCAGGCAACTGCACAACCAGCGATATGTATTTTTCTCCGTTATCATCATTTTCTTCTTACCAATTATAAATCTCTCTATCGGTTTCATTAATCTCCCAGTCTTTTAACTCAACCACATTTAACTGAAGGACTCCATTCGTCACGAAATAACCATACACTATCCAAGTATGATTGCGCGAGAAGTCACCTGCATTTTTCATTGCATAAGCGGTTGACGTCTTCTCATTCTGGGTTGTCGTTCCATAAGGGGTTATCGAATAATTGATGGTTCCCGAAAGTGCCTTGTCAGACTCACGCAGATAGCATGTGCCTAAATCACTCAACTTACCTTGAGCGACACCATCATTGATGAGATTCTCGTATGCTTGACCTGTCATATTTCCATCATAGCTGTATGAATAAGGATCGTCATTTTTCTTGATTGTCGTACCAGCAGGAATCGTCACAAAAGTCTGCTGATCCTCATACTCGCTACCTTTAATACGATATTTCTGAGTAGCGGTCTTATAATCATTGTCAAGGAAGAGGTATTCCTCCTTGGGGAGCACGCTGCTATTGAGAACAATGTTGTTCACAGCCACATCGTCATTATTAGTGGAAGACATACAGAATACGAACCTCATCTTCGACACAGCACGCACCAACTGGACATTTGCCAGTTTTTGTTCCGTGCCGACACGGAACACAGGCGACGTACCTGCAATACGCTGTTCTTTTAGCACTCCCGACATAGGCAGTCCATCTACAGGAATACCCTGCACTGGTGAAGTGACGCCAAAATAGCCACTCCCGATGAATAAGGGTTCTAATTCACCCTCTGTAGTGGTGCCCTTTTTCGTGAGTGTTTCAAAAGAGATACCACAATTTCCGGATGACACATTGGCTGCCACATATACATCCACTTTCGGACGAGTGTCTGATGTGATGATTTTATTAGCAAAATCATCGGTAATCTCCATCGTGACCTCACCGTTTCCCGATTCAGAAAGCGTGAGATTGCCCAGACTGACATAGCCTACAAGCAGGCTATTGGCGAGATTACTTTCATTTCTCTCAAACACCCATACGTGGAGACTATGAATCTTATTCTCTTCTTCAGAGGCATCCACATTACCAAGATCGCCAGCACGAGTGATTGTTGGATGATTTGGTGGGAAAATATAAATCTTGAGCACGGGTTTATCTGGCGTAGGCACAGGGTTACTAGGCACTGGCACAGGCTCATTGCCGCCCTCAGACGAAGATCCTGAGCATGCCGTCAGGAGGAGCAACATCAGTATGCCGCTCAACCATCGCAAAATATAGTGTCTGTCGCCTTTCATCTTATCTTGTTTCATTTTAATCCAATATCACAGGCCCCGATGGCTCCGCAGAGATCCATTGCGGCGTTATGATCACACCAATTTCCAGACTGTTCGACAGCAGACTGGGTAGTACGTTGTAGGCTTTCTCCAACGACTTCACTGTCATATTAATCGTGGTTGTATAGTCTTGAGTAAAAACACGCTTCTTATAATCATCTGTTTCATTAATAGCATTGGCATCAAGCTTGACCTCACCCACCAGATAGAAGCGAGTGCCAGGATGAACATAGCCATTGAGGCACTTGAATCCTGTAGTACCCGAATATTCAAACTCAAGGATGATGTTCACATCTTCACCATCGTAACTTTGTAAGGCAAGGGTTTGATAAGTATCACCGCCCGTTTTCAAAGATCCACTTACCTGACTGTCATAAACGAAACTCACATCGTATAGAGAATTGCCGATTGGCTTAAAGTCATAATCCACAGGCCGCTGGCCTCCGATAATCACCCCTTTCAGAGTCAGCTTCGAGATGTCTATCTTATTATCATTTCCTGTTTCGTATGGCAAAGAAGCAGCTTCAGCCTGAACCCCCATCGTGAGATGTGCCACAGCATATTGCAGGGGATCTGCAATAGCAACGGTCTTGGTGTTCTTCTGAATTTCTACTCCATCAGAGAAAAGGGTTTGGACTGCAGTTTCATCAATACCTTTCCAAGTACTCCTACTCTTGTAATCATCAAAAGACCGGGCAGTATTAGAAGTCCAGAGACCACTTTCCACAAAATAGTAAAGCGCAGGCGGATAGACAAAACGTGACACAGAATTGATGTCGTCGAGTGTCGTTGTCTGCATCTGAGGCTCAAACTTCTCACCCGTCCATCTTAACGCTGCTGCGCCATCAGGCAGATTGATGTCACGAGGATAATCGCCTGTGACAGCCTCTGCTGCTGCAGTTGCTTTTGTCCAAATAATCTCAAGTAACGTTTTCTCATCAGCTCCTATCGACGTAAGATCTGATGTCCTATAAGATTCTGCTGATCTTGCCAAATCCAGCATCCACTGCTTCACGCTGGCGGCAGAACCTGGCAGGTCAGCACCATTGTTGGTAAACCTCTGGAGGAGATTTTTCAGGATAACATTGGTAGATGTCTTCCAAACGAGGGTACTTCCTTCGTTATGAGAATCATTAATTATAGCCGTCAAAGCATCTGCTAAATCCCAAGCCTCAGTAGGAATACCATTTTCATCTAGATTGGTTGCATCAGTGATAATAGGATCAAGACTGAACTGTATTTCATCCTTTGACTGTACCTGATTGGGAATCACCGCATTAAGACTACCGTTATAGGCTTTTGAATCAGAATTATTACTATTGTCAGCCTTCGCATAAACCAGACAGCCATTCGAGCCAACGATCATGCTGCAATAAGTTGAGTGATAGTATCTGAAAGCACCAGTCTTATTTATCAAATCAGAAGGGTTATCAATCGAACAGTCCGTTACAACACCATCTTTCAAAGCGACAAAACGGAAATTAGTGATTTTCCGGTAATAGTCATTCAACTCATTCAACTGCACCACCTCGTCAGACAGACGTGTCAGAGCTTGAGTGGAGTTTGTTGGTGCACAAGCTAAGAGCAGGCTCATCGAATCGGGCTCCTCAACAACGGGGGGCACAGGCACCTCTGTCTCTACCTGCTCAGAAACGCAACTTGAGAGCATGGCAACGAGCAAAAGCATCAGACAAATCATCTGATGTCGGCTGAGCATTACTATCGTTGAATAAACTCTCATGCGCGCGTACTTATTTAATTTAGAGTTCTGGGGTATATTCACCACCGGGTTTCCAGTCGAGGGTTACACTGACACCTACCTCAGGATTCTCGGAGATAATCTCTCCGTTTTCACCCATCTTCACACGGATGA
>CACWLC010000065.1 GCA_902761605.1 uncultured Prevotellaceae bacterium | reverse complement strand
TGCATATGGTATAACCAGATTATTGTCGCTTACTGTCGCTGTACATGTACTCAAATCCTTTACGACGTATTGGTTGCCATCAGGCGTTGTGATGCGGAGGCCGATTGAGCCCGCTGTAGGCGTAGTCCACGACAGATTCTGAGGTACAATGCCATAAGAATAAGCAGTAACTTGTTCTGGTGTAGCTCCTGATTCTGCGGCCCATGTTCCTGCGCCCATATAGTCATTAGCTGTTCTTGTGCCATCCGTTGCAGAAGCAGCACCTGTACCCATCAGCACCTTCCCGTTAGGCAGGAAATTGAGGATCTCGACTTTGGTCAATTGATCAGCTTCATCCTTTGTCTCGTCTTTTAGTGCTACCTTATCTGCACCAGTTGTCGTTTTCACTGTGACAAATATCTGGCTCGTCACGTGGAAGAGAAGCATATTGATCTGACTGTTTGTGGCTCCAAGGGCTTGGGCTATCTGGTGGGTAGTGCCACTTGTATTGTCAAAGCCTGTTGCAGTAGAATAGGTGAGTTTGTCGCCATCGGCAATGTCCTTAAATGGCGCACCCCAGACGTAATCCTTGTAGCTACTTCCAGTTAAGGTACCAGAAGTGATGGTGAAGTAATCCTCATCGGGATCAGGAGTCGTGTTAGTACTTATCGTTACACTTGGTGTTCCCGTGGTGTTATCAGCATATCCTACGGCACGGAAATGATAGTAAGTCAGGTTGTTCGGCCAGAACCAATCAGTAGTCTTCCAATGGCCGGATTCGTAGCTCTTGGTGGCAGGCGTTATGTCATAGCCCGTTTCCCAAGCATAATTGGGTGTTGTCTCGCCAGTGATGTAATTAGAAGTAGTTTTGGCTGCTCGATAGAGATTGAACTTGGTGGCATCATCGGCATCCCATTTTGTACCACGATCTTCGAAGGTGAAGGTGCAATAGACATTATCGGGCGTGGCATCCGATGAGTTCACGGTCTCCCAATCGAGGATAGCGGCAGTGACATTGCTAACCCCCTTTTTGGAGACAGTGATGCTGACAAAATAGTGTTTGCCTGCCTCTGTTGTTGTGAAACCTCTGTATTCAGCGGCATGCGGATCACTTGCATGATCACCACCTTCTTTATAGAAATCACGAATGGCATTAGCAATCTGAGTGCCCGAAACATAATACTTGGCATTGTCGATCTCGAACTCGATGACATTGGAAGATGTTGAATACAGGTTTGTACCTGGCAAGACGATTGCCTCCAGTTGGCGAGTAGTTTGATTAGCAAGAGTTCCTGTCGTTTCATCTAGTTGCGTGATATCAACACTCGTCACCATATCCGACCAAGCCCCATTGCTGACATCCAACTTACCACTTGTGGGGAAGCCTTTCAGGGTAATGTTTTGAGTAACTGCTGTCTGGTTATTTGTCCAAACGTAGTCTGTATTGACAGTATTGTCGAATCCAGAGCCTTCTTTCATCACAATGGTTATCCATGAGAGGGCATGTTTGAATACAAGGTGTCCCTGATCGAACTTACCTGTTGTTTCACCTACGGTCACAGTCTTTGGCTGCCAAATCATACGGCCCAGTTCCATGCTTTTAACCCAATTGGAGGTAGCAGAATTATAGGTTTGGTGATAGCGGCCTTTATTGAACGTTTCACTACTTCTGATATTATTGCTGTAGGTAAGATCCTTTTCGAGGCGGGTAGCTGCAACTTGTGTTGCAGGAACAGTCCAGTCTATCTTGGTGTTCTCTGTACCAATAGTGTACCAGTCGGGGGAGGCATCTGTTCCACCTGTCTGATCAAGAATCGTGCTGGGAAGAATTGTATCATCATTCTTATTGGGTACAGCCACAGCATAGACCGTCAATTCGGACTCTCTGCCAAAAGCATCATCCCAATAACGGTTCTGACCAGCAGCGTAGGTAAGATGGGAGTGGGAGCCGACAAGGCCATAATCTGTATTGCAAGCATCGCTAGCTATCTGAGCACTGGCTGTAGCCACAGCCTGAGTATAGCGGACGTCAGATGCCGTTTCGCCATCGGCCTTGATGCGCATCACGACCTTCGTATTGCTGTCAAATCCTGCACGGGTCATGGCACGGGTTGTCATGGCACTACCTTCTTGCGAGAAAGCAATCAACTCCTTGCCTCCATCAGGCGCAAGACCAGATGAGGGGGATGATGCGTCTTCTGAACAAGCCATCAAGGCAACGAGTGCAAGGGCTGTCAATGTGTAGTTGAGATATTTCTTCATATCTGTCATCTTTTTATAATTCTATGGGGATATCTGAAGTCTGCACCTCGTCCCAAGAGCGTATCTCACAAGTGTATTCAATCTCATGCTCGTGGATATTTGGGATGTGCAGATAATAGATGTATCGTTTCTCGGGTTCCCATGTGAAAAAATCACCTGTGGTTGTCGTCTTGTTGAGACTTAGCAACTTGTCGTAGTTGATAGTCTCTTCGTGGTTGTCGCCGTCTATCGTTTTAATCTGAAGTTGTATGCGGATCTTCAATTCTTCTTGGGGAATCTGTTGCAGAAAGTCAGGACACAGGTCGAAGGCGTCAGACTGACGTAGATATTGACGCAGGTCTAGGTCCTCGTACAAACCATGTTGAAGGAGTATAAACTCATCGGAGGTTGTATTGGCAGAGAAGATACCAGTACCAAGTCCTTGGGCTGTGGTTGCCGTATAAGTCTTACTTTCAGAGATGAAACCTGACTTAACGGCTGTTATGGTGATGCTGTTGAGTCTCGCCACGTAATTCTGAACGGTGGGCTGGGGATCGTCGATAAAGATGCGGAAACCCACTTTAGAAATGAGATGGTGGAAAGGCATGATGATGGATCTGGTGGCATTGATCTTCGAGGCAGCATTAATTTCC
Organism: uncultured Prevotellaceae bacterium; assembly: GCA_902761605.1. Lineage (GTDB taxonomy): Bacteria > Bacteroidota > Bacteroidia > Bacteroidales > Bacteroidaceae > Prevotella. The sequence goes on along the minus strand of CACWLC010000065.1, from coordinate 3,816 downwards.
TGATTTGCTATAACATCCATATCGACATAATTGTCGCTCACTCTCTGACGATTGACGTGGGCCACAATACAGGGTTCACTCTCTGCATTCGTGGCATTATAGACATCGTTGATAAGCGCCTGTGCCTTGAATGGCTGCGAAGAGACATTGAGGGTGATCTCGTCTGTTGCCAAAGAAGCACTTGCGAGATAAGGCGATGTTGCTCTGAATTCGTAGGGGAATGCGGTGATATCCCAATAACGCTGTGCCTGAGTATGAGTCCCAACCACGACGTCCACATAGTCCCATTTTGAAGCAGTGTAGATCACCTTGTATCCGTCCATCACATTTTGTTGGCTCGCTGTATTGCCATAGTTCTTCCATACACTAACCTTAAAGTTATCGTGCAGTGTTTCCAAAGGAGACGAGGCTCGGGTGGCTGCGCCTTCAGAAGATGAAGTACTGAACACCATAGGCTTTTGATCGTCCACTACAGGCACAGGCTTCTTCTCCTCTTCCAACGTGCTGTCGGAAGAGCAGGCCACAATCAGCAAGGCGGTGGCAATATGCAATATGTTACGGTGCAGCTGATACATTCTTCTCAACAACGTATTCTGATGAATTTACGGAATAATCATCGATGGTAGCAGAGTCAAAGACAATTGGGTACAAAGATGATACGGTGCTTGGCGTAGGATCTGTTGGATCGATGGCTGTAGTAGGATTAGTTGTGCCAGAAGAGTTTGTCGTGAACTTGAATGTATAGGTATATTTAACGTTAGGCTGCCAAGCAGTGATATATGCAGTTGCTGTTGACGCATCGTTAGTGCCTTCCACAATGATACCTGAGACGGGCACGTGAACAGTAGCATTATGAACCGTGATAACCTCTTTGTTGTCTTCTGCAATAAGGCGGTAGGAGATATGGAAGGTGAGTCCCGTTGTGCTGGTTGTAGGTTGGGCCACAGGATAATAGATCGTGGGTGAATAGCTGTACTCCTGGATACCAGTGGTTTCAGATTCCTTGATGATCTTATGAGTAGTTGTTCCAAGACCTGCGTAATCTGTCAGATTTGCAGGTGCATCGTTTGCTGTAGAAAGACCTGCTTGAGGAATCTTGAACATCAAGGGCGTCTGTACGGATGTGCTGCCAGTCCAGTTGGCAGTATAGTTGGCAGTGGCAGTTGCCTCTTCGAAGCTAATCGTTGCCCCCTGGGTGGTATAATAAGAGCCTTTGGAATAGGTTGTACCTGACAAGATGGACGGAGCTGCCTGAATGCCAGATGCCATGTCGGTAGTGGCACCATTAGCCATCGTTCCGTTATCCGCTCCGAGGTCGATAATCTCCACTTTGTAGCCTCGAATGTCCTCATAAAAGCGGATAAATAGTTGGGCACCCATGTGCTTGAAAGGAACAGTAACATCACTTAGGTCATCGTTTGAGGCCTGAACACCTGCATACATGAATTCAGACAATGAACGATCGTAAGCTGGATGTTGGTCGTCCCCCGTTGTGACAGCTGCATAGGCCGTGTTCACAGGTTCTTCATAACCGTCACGGATGGTATTAGCCCCTCCGAATGTCATGGTGCTGGTTGTGGCATCTTTCGTGAACGTGACATCAGCATCGTAAGGGGTATAGCAATAGAAGTTGGTCTTGACATACCCTTGATCCCAATAACGGAGATACTGCTTTCCATTTGCTGACATGAAGTCTGTCTGATCAGCAGTATAAAACCCATCAGTTCCAGTGTAGGTGTACTCGTCGGTTCCCAACTTCTCATAGAACCATGGAGACTTCTGGTCATAAACAGTTCCACTTGAACTTGACCAAGTTGAGGCATTCGTATTGTCGTAGCCTTTCGAAACCCCATCTGAGTAGCCTACTAAATAGTTGTTCATAACTTCGGCATCAGTCAGCTCGTTTCTACCCTGTACTTTCCATGCCCAAACACCAAAATTATAGTGCTTGACTGTCTCCATATTTGCAGAGCGCGTGATGTTCTGTTTCTGGACGCTAAACCCAATAGGTGTCTGAGCGATATTCCTGATATTGTCAGGAGCATTGATCTGATCGTTAGTGGTGCAGCTCACAATGAATGCTAAAACTGTCCACAAAAAAATAAATCCTTTCTTTTTCATAATAAATCCTTTCTTTTTCATATTCTAAATCGTTATTATGTTATCATGCAAATTATAATTCAATTTCCCAATGTACATCTTGATAGTCCTCAACAGTAGGAAGGAAAAGGCTTCCAGTTCCCGACCCGGGTTCCTCAGGTATCTCAAGATTACTACAATCGACATATACTGTAATAAGACCACCATGAGCCTGGCTTTGACACTGGTCCGTAACCTCTATAGAATAGGTCTTGACATTATTGTTGCTGAAAATCAAATCGAAGAGCAGATAGTTGGCCAAATCCCCCCGTGATCCTGTATAGGTTGTACCTGAACGTGTATAAGGTTCCATATCGCACAATCCGAATGTAGTGAATTTACTGCCGATGACCTCACAAAGTAGACGATCGATGGGATATTGTTAGTATGCCCTGTGTTCAGGTTCGTGCCACTGGCCATTGCCGTTATGGCAGCATTACCATTGGTACCTTTGATGCGGCCATCGTTATTAAGTAACACTATCTGGACCTGATAGATATATACTAACGGATACATTTGGGTGTCAATGGTCATGGTATAGCTGTCCTTGTCGGCATTATAATCATAGTCATTTGTATCTCCGGAGATATAGATATTCTCATTATAAGATGAATAGAAAATCTCTGGTTGGTTTTTCAGGCCAACAACATCATCTCCCTCATAAAGTTCGCGCGTGCCTACCAGTTGGAATACAGAACGCGACAGTCCTCGTGTTCCTGTAGTAGTGGCAGTTACGGAGTCCTTACTCTCGTTAATTACCAACACCTGAGTTCCATCCTTTGAATCGATATCACTCCACATGAGTAAGTCGTAATAACCAATAGAGAACGTACGGTTAAAACAGGTATCATTAATGGAAAAAGCGTCTACAGTTGTATGAGGTAAGTTGGGATCGTTACCAGTAAAGTAACGACGCACTTGGAAACTTGTTGGCTTAGTATATCCTATACCGCCCCAGATGGAATCGTCTTTCTCGTCCCATTCATATACCCAGTCGGAGATCCAATCAAAACTTATATCGGATGACAACTCCAATTCTAAGGTGACCTGTACATTGGTGGCATGAGTATGATCATTGCACAGTTCACGCATGTCCATCTTGCATGATGCCAGAAGGAATAGAGCGATCAAGGCTCCCCAACAGCTGATGTGCAGACACCTTTTGTTCATGGTTTACCTCCTTTCTTGGACCGCAAACTTCTACTGAATAACCATATCAGAGATATTTCTGCCTTGGTGGGCCCTAAATAATGCGCTGATTTCTCTTCTGTCCATACATAGTGGTGGTATTTGTCATCACTCATTTCGTATTTCTTGTATTTACCACCGATGTATCCGATATATAAACCAAAGTCGATACTGAGACAATCTCCCAAAGGAACAGTGTATCCTCCGCTGACGCCTGTACCCCAGTTAATCTTTGCCTGGTTTCCTTTGCCGCCAAATAGGAAGTCGTAACGATATACGGCACCATAAATACCTGCATGAAGCCCCTTAAGGAGAGCTCTGCTATTATTACCAAACCAATAGCGCAACTCCATGTCGGCTGTGGCAAGGCGAATGTTGTCATGCCAAGGCTGGTCGTCCATCCAGCCGTAGGTGCCGCTGATGCCCAAGGAAAGTTTTTGGGATAGGTTCACCTCCAGTCCTACGCTCGGCATCACTGCCAAATCTGTG
>CACWLC010000064.1 GCA_902761605.1 uncultured Prevotellaceae bacterium | reverse complement strand
AAGGAGGTAATCTATGACTAAGAAGGAAACCCTGAAGTGGATCGTACAGATCATCGCATCGATTGCATCAGCAATCCTCACAGCCCTCGGAGCAACAAGCTGCATGGGTATGAGCACTCTCTAAATCAAAATCCCCGCCAGTTTTGGCGGGGATTTCTCTTACATCAGTTTCCCTTGCGCGGCAAGGGTATCGTAGTTGTTATTCAGATTACGCCAATCTATCTTTGAACCAGTAGGTATGGCGTTGATATATTTCTCGATGTTAGTATAGCCGTCGCCATTGCAGTCCTTCACTGCATCGCTGGCATCATTAGGATTCAGGCCATTAGCCTTTTCCCATGCATCAGGCATGCCATCGTTATCGCTGTCTATGTAAGGCTCCCAAGCCCTGTACTCTGGATAGCCACCCATCTGACGAGGATCAGTGATGATACCCTGTTTATAAGAGTCCTGAGGCAAACGACGATATTTGAAGAAGCCCTGTTCGTTCTGTGACTTCTCATGCAGTCCCCACATGTCACCATAAGGATTCTGCTTCACACCCGTCTTCTTCTCAATCTTGGCCAGCTGCTTCTCATAGTCCTTGACATAGTAGGCCTGACCTGTGCGCACCTCTTCACATATCCTCTCATCAACGATATCACGACAAGGAACGGTAGCACCGGCGTTAGAGAGAACCCAGTCGAAGGCTTTCTCGGCTCCCATAATCGTGACAGGTGCCATCTCGAACGGTTCGTTGCTACGCATCAGAGCCCACTCTGTATCGTCCATCTTTCCGTCTTTGGCAGCTGTCTGAATACCTCCATTCCAGTTGTCACGAGTCACCTCCTCGTTGCCCTCCATGATATTACCGCTGGCATAAACACGTCCGAACTGCGCGAAACGACCATAGCCTTCTGCCTCGGGGAATGCGAGCTGACGTGGACGGAACGACCATACATTACCTTCAAATACTCTGCCGTCGGCAATCTCCTCATCTACACGCCAGTAGTAAGTTTTGCCTGACTTCAGTCCACTAATGGTATAACTTGCCTCCGCACCTTCATATTGATAAGATTTGGATTTAGCTACCTCATCAGCATCACTACCCCATACTAGCTTGTGCTTTACAGCAACGGCAGCACCAGCCCATCCAAGAGTCACAGAGCCATCATCACCATCCACATGAAAATCTTGATGATTTGGGGTTGGATCCATCGCCTGTACAGGTGAACGGTCTATCAACAATCCATTCAGTATTACGTTTGTGGTCTGATAGACCTTACCTTCTTCCACTTCCGTAGTATAAGTTAAGGTTATGCTTTGTCCACTCTGTGTAATATCGAACTCAACATAGGAGTATGTTGCATCTGACATCTTCAACTCTCCCTCTTTTTCCTTGACATTGACAAACTCTACACCTGATTTACCCGGGAGTGTTGTCTCAACCTTAGTGCGCTCTATTACTTCTTCTCCATCCACTACTTTTATTGTCTCTACAATATCTGTTCGTACGACTTCAACTTTGATAGTAGGCATATCGGTCTTTTTAGGATCTTTCCATACATGGTAGGCAGCAACAGAATGATGTCCCTCAGTCAGTCCGCTAATGGTCACCGAAATGCTTGTCGGTTTCTTTGTCTGGTTAGGGGTCTCACCACCAGCGGGGTCTTCAATCAAACCCTCAGGATCTTTTGTTGCGATATAAGCTATGGCTCCGTCTCCAAGAAAACGGTTACCAGTATAGCCATTGTTTTTTCCCCATTGGCAGGTGTTTTTATGCCAGTCACCTTTCAGAATCGTAGCATTACCAGCTGCAGCTATCGTTATTACAACACCATTTTCTAGCGTTTTTGTGTCGCTGGCAATCTTATTTATGTCCCATTGAACGCAGCCTGGTTCCTGAACCGAAGCCTCTTGTCCGGTATTAACCTTATTAAGGTCTATCTTCTGTGCCGTCATCTGCATAGTTATGACTGCACACAATAATGACAATACAATCCTTTTCATTTTTTCGATTAGTCTTTTTAATGTAGTTTGTTCGGCTGCAAAGGTACTAAAAAAGATGCATATATCCGCTATATTTATCAAAAAATAACGAAAAAAGGATCTCTGTTTTCCTTTACTTCCCTGTCTTACGATACAAATAGGCTACGGCAGCACCTGAGATATTGTGCCACACACTGAAGATTGCCCCTGGTATGGTGGCCAATGGATAAGCGGCAAAGTGTATTGTTGCCAAGCTGCTTGCCAGACCTGAGTTCTGCATACCTACCTCGATGGATATGGCCCGCTTCTTGGAGTCCGAGAGTCGTAACAGGCGGCCTATGGCATATCCCAGACTCAGTCCGCAGATATTATGAAGCATCACCACTATCACTATCAACAGTCCGCCAGCCAACAGTTTGGTGGCGTTAGCTGATATTATTATTGCCACGATAAGGGCGATGGCAATCGATGAGAAGGCCGGAAGATAGTCTATCGTCTTCTCTGTAAACTTTGGCCACATCCATTTCACCAGCAGTCCCACGACAATAGGCAATATCACCACCCACAGGATGCTCAGAAACATGCTTGCCACATTCACATCCACACTCTTACCTGCCAGTGCCCATGTGAGCAGCGGTGTCAGGAATGGGGCCAGGAGTGTGGACACGCCTGTCATTCCTACCGACAGAGCCAGATCGCCTTTGGCAAGATAGGTGATAACGTTAGATGCCGTTCCTCCTGGACAACAGCCAACGAGCACGACACCCAGAGCCAGAGCCTCGTCAAGCTGAAAAGCCCTTGCCAGTGTCCACGCCAGCAGCGGCATGACGGTAAACTGCGCCAGACAGCCTATGACGACATCCTTCGGACGACTGAACACAATCTTAAAGTCCTGCAGGTTAAGCGTCAGTCCCATACCGAACATCACCACGCCCAACAGGTAGTTGATTACTGTAGGACGAACCTGTTGAAAAGCACTTGGGAATGCCAGTGCAAGCAGCGCAACTGCAAGCACCAACACTCCCATGTATTCTGAGATATAATGACAGAGTCTCTTCATCTTTATATACCTTTATCCCTTTTGGGGTGCAAAGGTAATCATTATTTCTGATATAACAATAAAGTCTTGACACTTTTATCTCAATGGTGAATATTAGAAATCCCCGACACTATACACCCTCTAGTATTAGGGTAGAGGTCCTTTAGTGTTAGGGTAGAGGCCCTTTAGTGTTAGGGTAGAGTTTTCCCAAGAGCATTTTAATATTTGTTTTAAACAAATGATACATACGACAAAGTATCCGCTATATTACACAAAAACTATTTCACGGAATCTCAGTACCTTTGCGGCCGAATTTTGAAAAAAGAACAATGAAGAAAACGTTATTATTGGCTGGCATAATGCTTATGACCAGATTCCTTACTGCAAATGCGGACGTAGATCCGAATTTCTATGTATATCTCTGTTTCGGACAGTCGAACATGGAGGGTAATGCTCAATGGGAGCTACAGGATCAAGGTAATGTAGACCAACGTTTCAAGATGTTGGCTACATGTAACTTCGATAATCCCAAACGCACGATGGGAAACTGGTATACAGCAGAATGTCCCATCATCAGCCCAACTGGAAAACTTGGTCCTACTGACTATTTCGGTCGCACAATGGTGAAAGTGCTGCCAAAGGATGTAAAGGTGGGTGTTGTTGGTGTCGCAATGGGAGGTAGTCCCATAGAGATGTTTGACAAAGACAAATACCAGCAGAAGATGCAGGAAAAAGACGACAAAGGTAATACTCCCTGGCATGTGACCCTAGCAAACATGTATTATGGCGGCAATCCATACGGAAGACTTATCGAGATGGCCAAGAAGGCTCAGGAGGTAGGCGTGATAAAGGGCATACTATTGCATCAGGGCTGTTCTAATTGCGGCAATCCAGAATGGCCAAACATGGTGAAGAAAATATATAACGACATACTTGCCGACCTTGGTCTGGGCGCTAAGGACGTACCACTATTTGCCGGAGAGGTGGAATATGAGAACATGGGTGGCGGCTGTTCCGGGCATAATGTGCAAGTGAATCGTCTGCCTGATGTTATTCCCACAGCGCATGTCGTCTCAGCCAAGGATATCCCCGGCAACGGCATAGACTCTTGGCATTTCTCCGCAGCAGGCTATCGAACTCTCGGCAAACGCTATGCCTATGAAGTCCTGAGAGTTATGGGTGTCGACTTGCCCGATGATGCAGAGTATGAGCCAAATATATCAGGCAAAATCACTATGGGTGCCACTACACGAGAATATCTGGGTTATGTGCCGAAAAACCTCGGTTTAAAGCGTCCGCTGCTCATCTCTTGTCATGGAATGAATCAGGATGCCCCATATCAGAAAGGAATGTTGCAGATAGAGTCAGTGGCTGATACGGCAAAGTTCGTCACCGTATTCCCACAGGGCATCAACAATTCGTGGGATCTCGATGGCCGAAAGGATATCAACTTTATCCTGAAGATTATCGAAAAGATGGTTGAGCAGTACGACATCGACCCAGGAAAAGTATACCTCTCTGGATTCTCTATGGGAGGAATGTTCACATATCATGCCATGAACATGATCCCCGACCGTATTGCAGCTTTCGCACCTATCAGCGGCTATACCCTGAATCATACAGGCAATGGTATAGTTAATGCTGTAACAGTGAATGCTAATGCACGCGCAATACCTATTATACATACTCATGGAACCAGCGATAGCGTGGTGCCTTTCGCCACAGCACAAGCGGGTCTTGACCTTTGGATTAGCCATAATCACTGTAATGCCACTGCCACTGTTACGAAGAACTATCGCGGTGCTTCACATATCACCCGTCATGTATGGAGCGGTGGCGACAATGGTGTAGAAGTGGTGCTGATGGAACTGGCTGGCAAGGATCACTTCGTTTCTAATGATGTTGTAATGACAGGCGAAGAGATCTGGAAGTTCTGTAAGAGATATAGCATCGAGGTGGAATGGCCTTATAACTATGTTACTCCAGGACTAAAGCCCGACAAGAAGTTCACAAGTCTGCAGGAGATAGGAACGACACCTTTTGCTATCGTCAACGAGGCAGAAGGAAAGGCATTCTTCGGTTCCAATAACCAGAACCTTGACTACCAAGACTACGAAACTGCCTTCAGTGAGGGTAACAGCGGTTATCTATGGAAGCTGGAGAACTGCAATGAAGTGGCCAACGGCTATCTCCTTCGACTGATTACTCCGCAAGGCACTGAATATAGTATTTGGGGAAATCGCGGATATCTGAACGGTTTCTCTACTGTTGCAGACTGCAGTTTTGTTCTCGGACTGAACAACCAGAACGGTCAGGATGTAGCCAATGGTGCCGTCTGGGAGATTGAGTATGTTGACGATAAGGGTTTCACCCTGAAGAACAAATACACTAACAAGTATTTACACGACGCCCGCTCTGCCCAGCAGGTAGAACCTAAATACTTCACTTTCTGCACACTGAGCGAGACAGCTACAGGCATTAGCACCGTGAGATATACTCCTGTTATCGACGACGATATCATCTATGACCTCAACGGACGAAGAGTAAACGAATCGACC
>CACWLC010000063.1 GCA_902761605.1 uncultured Prevotellaceae bacterium | reverse complement strand
TCTATGACTAAGAAGGAAACCCTGAAGTGGATCGTACAGATCATCGCATCGATTGCATCAGCAATCCTCACAGCCCTCGGAGCAACATCCTGCATGGGCATCTAAACCAAGGAAGGCAGCCAGTGTGGCTGCTTTCTTTAATATACTATCGATCTCCAAATATTCAGTGCCAAAAGTGATAAGGCGCAGACAATAAAACGCCTGCCATTTCGTTATATATAAGGTATGCGAAAGTTATTCTACCTTATATCGATGGTGACGGTATCCGCAGTGATTACAGGCTGTGGACCGGAACAGGCATTGAGGAAGGCAGAGAAGCACTATGCCATCGGAGAATACTACGACGCAGCAGCACAGTATAAGAAGGCCTATTCGAAGACTCCATCGAAGGAGAGAGAGAAACGGGGACAGTTGGCTGTGAAGATGGCAGAGTGCTATCGGAGAACAAACAGCACCAACAAGGCCATCACGGCATATAAGAACGTGATACGCAATCGTCAGGCAGACTCGCTGACACACCTGCGACTGGCCCAGCAGCTGATGAAGAGCGGAAATTATAAGGAGGCGGCGAAGAACTTCCAGATAGCCATTGATAGTTTAAAGTGTAGAGTTGAGAGTGTAGAGTTTGCTACCGCCCTTGCTAAGAATGGGCTGAAGGCTGCACAGATGGCACCCCAGTGGAAGAAGGAGGGGTCGGCATATACCATCAAACGCATGGATATCTTTAACTCCCGACGTGATGACTACTCACCAATGATTAGCGGCGAGGAGAATAATCAGTTGTTTTTCACCTCCACACGTAACCAGGCTCAGGGCGACGAGCTGAGCGGCATAACAGGTCAGAAGGCCGCCGACATCTTCCTATCGCAGAAAGACGACAAGGGGAAATGGAGCAAACCGCAGAGCATAGACTCAGAGCTTAACTCTGACTTCGACGAGGGAGCATGCTGTTTCGCACCCGACGGGAAGACGATGTATCTCACACAGTGTAAGACCGACCCAAGCTATCCCCGATATGCCACCATCATGGTGTCGCAACGCTCGGATGCCGCATGGAGCAAGCCTACGGAACTGAAGATATCGAATGACACCCTGTCGAGCTTTGCCCATCCAGCAGTATCACCCAATGGGGAATGGCTCTATTTCGTGAGCGACATGCCAGGAGGATATGGAGGTCTGGACATCTGGCGATGCAGGCTGGCAGCGAATAATGAGACGATGGACCTGGAGAATCTCGGAGCAGAGATAAACACTGCCGGAGATGAGATGTTTCCTACCTTCAGACCCAACGGAGACCTGTATTTCTCTTCCGACGGACATCCCGGAATGGGAGGCCTCGACATCTTCATCGTCAAAAGTAATCATATCTCTCCACTATCCACTGTCAACTACAAACCCGAGCACCCGGGGTTCCCACTAAACTCTCAGGGCGACGACTTCGGAATGACCTTCGAGGGAATGCAGAACAAGGGATTCTTCTCGTCGAACAGAGGCGACAACAGGGGGCTGGACCATATCTACAGCTTCTATAATCCTGAGATAGTACAGACGGTGAAGGGCTGGGTGTATGAGCAGGACGGCTACGAGCTCACTGCAGCACAGGTATATATGGTGGGTAACGATGGTACCAACCTGAAGCTAAGTGTCAAGGGCGACGGATCGTTTACCCAGGAGATAAAGCCGGGTGTGGACTATGTGATGCTTGGCACCTGTAAAGGCTATCTCAACCATCAGCAGCAGCTGAGAGTGGAACCGGTGAATGAGTCGAAGGAGTATGTGTTACAGTTCCCGTTGGCAAACATCTCCGCCCCGGTGCTGATAGAGAATATATTCTATGATTTCGACAAGGCCACCCTGCGTCCGGAATCGGCTACTGCCCTCGACGAACTGGTGAAGCTGCTCAACGACAATCCACATGTAACAATAGAACTCTCGGCACATACCGACTATAAGGGTTCTGACATCTACAATGAGAGGCTGTCGCAGCGTCGTGCGGAGAGTGTAGTGCGTTATCTCATAGAGCACGGAATAGCCTCAGACCGTCTTACACCAAAGGGCTACGGCGAGAGCAATCCGAAGAAGATCAAGAAGAAGGTGGCTGAGAGATATACCTTCCTGAAAGAAGGCGATGAGCTGACAGAGGACTACATCGCCAAACTACCCGAAGAGCAACAGGAGCAGTGTAACCAGTTGAACCGTCGTACGGAGTTCAGAGTTCTGCGTACAACGTACGGGCTATTTGATAGGGAAGGAAAATTAATACAAAAGCAGCAACAAGAATAATCACCACCGGGTCGAGATGAATCTCGGTTGTAGGAGCCACCCTTACAAACACGCTCAGCCATGTGATGGAGGTGTGAAGCAAAGACTGCAGGCTCGCCTTGATCATATCCATTCCACTGAACAAGAAGAACAGAAGCGCTGCCATAGCGATGCAGAACAGTGTCCACATGTGGATATACATGGCGTACCTACGGTTCACCCTTATAGGTTCCTCGAGAGCCGTCATCACGCGCTCAGTGAATCCATTATCCTCAATATGCTGCCGGGCAGCCTGCTTGAAGAATCCTTCCAGTAATAAATTGTCTTTATCTGTCATATCCGTTTTCTTTTAAGTAGTCAGTCAGTTTCTCCTTTCCACGACGCAGATGCGACTTCACCGTGTTTTCCGGAATACCGGTGATCTCGCTGATCTTGTCGATAGGATAGCCGTCGATAAGCTGAAGGGTGATACATGTACGCTCTTCGTCCTTCAGCAGCGACAGGGCCTTGTAAATATCCATCCTAAGGCCGGCATCACCACTATCGGATGTCATCCTGGCCATTGCAGGAGTATCTATGTCGTCAGTCTGTTTCCTCTTGCGCATCTCATCGTAGAACACATTATATGCTATACGGATGAGCCATGTAGAGAAGCTCGAGATGCCACGAAACCTGGTGATGTTGGTATATGCCTTGATGAATGTCTCTTGTGCCAGGTCGTCGCTCAGCTGCTCATCGCCAAGTGTCTGGTTCAGGAAGAACCGACGCACAGGTGACTGATACTTCCTTACAAGCGAGTCGAAAGCCCGCTTGTTGTGGAACATCGCCACCTGCGTCACTAAAGCTATGTCGCTGAACTCTGGCATATCGTTTTCTTAGAATTGTTCTAATCTGTTTTTCTCAGGCATCACGATCCAGCATACGATATAGAATATCACACCGCTGAAACATGTGCAAAGTGTAAGGAAAGCATAGGCGATACGTACCATCACAGGGTCGAACTCCAGATACTCAGCTATGCCGCTACATACACCAGCTATCACTCTGTCGTTAGAACGCATTAATCTCTTTGTCATATCTTACAAATTATTTATGTCGTTGTTGTTATTATTATTGAAGTTGTTTGGGTTTGGATTATCCATGCGGGCCTGACGACCTAAATACCATTTTCCCAGACCTATGAAGAACACAAGTGCTCCGATACCTACTCCGAGTTCGCCTACGATAAGTCCCAGGAAGACGGCAAGACCTGCACCTACGCACATCTGACGGATGCCTGCCTGGTAATCATCGTTCCTTAAGGCATTCTTGGTATCGTTGAGAACCTCATTGGGGATAGGCTGTCCGTTTTGTATAGCCATCTGAGCCAGTTTGTATCTCTCTCTGCGGTTCTTGTTTACGAAATAGAAGATCACAAAGATGATGAGCAGCGGGGCAATGAGGAACATGACTACTATGGCCACGATGCTTACGATAGCCCAAGGGCCTACCCAGCCTCCTACCCCATCAAGGACCTCTCTCACCACCTGAGCATCCTCCTTCGAGATGTTTCTGTGATAACTAACATAATCTTCCTCCTCATCATCGACACCGTTAGTAGTTGTAGTGTCAGAAAAGGCCTCGATTGCGTCATTGGGTTTCTGTGCAGAGTCCACCTGTTCTATAAGCACTTTGCTGTGGCGGTGCTTCTGCGATGCTGCCTCTGTATTGAGTCCGAGGGCGAGCATCAGTGCGATTGCGATTAAATACTTTTTCATATCTCTTGAATTTTAATTTCTACAGCCGTTTGACGTTGTAAATCATAAATTAGTTGCAAAGATATCAATTATTTAGTGAAAAAACTGCGAAATATGTGGCTTTTTTTGTAATTTTGCCGAAGAAATGACGAATTTACCAGAGGAATTCATCCTTCAGACACGGCAGTTGATGGGCGAAGAACGCTTTAATCGCTATCTCGGAGCTTTCGAAGAGGAGGCTCCGGTGAGTATCCGCGTCAATCCCAAGATGCACAGGGGGACTGTCCCCTCTGTGCAAGTCCCCTCTGTACAGAAGGTTCCCTGGTGTCCAGAAGGCTATTACCTCTCAGAACGTCCTCAGTTCACCTTCGACCCTCTCTTCCATGCCGGATGTTATTATGTGCAGGAGGCATCATCGATGTTTATCACCCACATCATCCGCAGTCTCGCGTCACGTTTATCATTTATCATTTCTCCATTATCCATTCTCGATCTCTGTGCTGCTCCTGGTGGAAAATCCACAGCTGCCATCAGTGTCTTGCCAGAGGGGAGCACGATGGCAAGCAACGAGCCGATACCAAACAGAGCCCAGATCCTGCTTGAGAACATCACGAAATGGGGATATCCCAACTGCACTGTCACTAACAACTACCCACGTGACTTCCGCAAGGCGAAGGCAAAGTTCGACATCATCATCTGCGATGTGCCCTGTTCTGGCGAGGGTATGTTCCGTAAGGACCCAGCCACCATCGGAGAGTGGAGCATGCAGAACGTAGAGAAATGCTGGCGCCTGCAAAGGGAGATTGTAGCCGATGCATGGGAATGTCTTAATCCCGGAGGAATACTTATATATAGTACGTGTACATTTAATACCAAGGAGAACGAAGAGAACGTACGATATTTTATGGAGGAGTTTGATGCCGAGATTCTCGACATACCCACAGAGCCCTCATGGAACATCACAGGCTCGCTGCTCGAAGGTTTCGATGCACCCGTATATCGATTCATACCAGGCATAACCCGAGGCGAAGGACTGTTTATCTGCGCCTTGCGGAAGAGCGGAGAGAGTAATCATAGCTATCCATTATCCACTCTCAACTCTAAACTAAGAGTTTTAACCCCCGACCTTCCCGATGGCGACTTCCCTACATCAGACCTCTCCTACCCTGAGGCATTGAAATATCTTCGTGGCGAGGCAATAGTGCTGCCACCTGATACACCTAAGGGCATTGTGACAGTCACCTATCAAGGTTTTGCCTTGGGGCCTGCAAAGAATATCGGCAACAGAGCCAACAACCTCTATCCCAAGCCCTGGCGCATAAAGACCACCCACCTACCTACAGAAGCACCAAAGGTGATTGAAGGATTGAAGAATTGAAAAATTGAAAAATTGAAGAATTGAAGTATATGAAACAGTATTTAGACATTCTGAACCGTATCCTCACAGAAGGCACAGAGAAAGGTGACCGTACAGGAACAGGTACCATCAGTATCTTCGGAACCCAGTCGAGATATAACCTTGAGGACGGATTTCCTCTGCTGACAACGAAGAAGCTCCATCTGAAGAGCATCATCTATGAACTGCTCTGGTTCTTGAAGGGCGATACCAACGTGAAATACCTTCAGGAACATGGTGTGAGAATCTGGAACGAGTGGGCAGATGAGAATGGAGAACTGGGACCCGTCTACGGACACCAGTGGCGTTCGTGGCCCGACTACAACGGAGGAACGATAGACCAGATACAATATGTGTTGGATCAGTTGAAGAACAATCCCAACTCCCGTAGAATGATTGTGTCTGCATGGAATGTTGCTGAGGTGAATAAGATGGCCCTGCCCCTGGAGTGCCCTTCAACATCGCCAGCTACGCCCTGTTGCTTCAGATGATGGCTCAGGTGACGGGTTATAAGCCAGGTGACTTTATCCACACCACTGGCGACACGCATCTCTATCTGAACCATATAGAGCAGGCAAAGCTCCAGCTTACACGTGAGCCTCGCCCGCTGCCTACGATGAAGATCAATCCCGACGTGAAGAATCTCTTTGATTTCCAGTATGAAGATTTCGAACTTGTAGGCTACGATCCCCATCCCCACATCAAAGCAGAAGTGCAGCGGTGGCGAAGAATAGGGCCATCGGATTTGAGAACAAACTGATATATTGGTTGCCGAATGATCTGAAGCGATTTAAGGCTTTGACCACAGGCCATACCATCATCATGGGGCGCAACACATTCCTGTCGTTGCCCAAGGGAGCACTGCCTAATCGTAGGAACATCGTATTGAGCCGAAGTACCAAGGATTTTCCAGGCTGCGACGTGTATTCTTCGCTCGAAGAGGCCCTGAAGCACTGTACTCCAGATGAGGATATATATATAATAGGTGGTGCAAGTGTGTATCGTCAGGCACTGAAGATTGCAGATCGTCTCTGTCTGACAGAGATCAACGACACACCAGAGAAAGCCGACACCTTCTTCCCACCCTACGACGACTGGAAGGAAGAGAGCCGCGAGGACCATGAGAAGGATGAGCGACACGAATACGAATACTCTTTCGTAGACTATATCAAAGCATAACGGTACAATCCGTTTTTATTTTAATAAATGTACAAACCAAATTTCATTAAGCGCCAAGTCCTGGTGTTCCGGCATTTCGGAAACAAGGGCTACTCGCTTTTCGCCTGTCTTGGAAGGGAGGTGGTATGCAGTGTGCTCTCAGTAGCCACACTGACATACGCCTCAGCAGAGAGTGTATCCACCAATCCTGTGGTTACCGACTCTGCCTCGATGACAACGGCTCGCGAGATGATGCTCGAGGAGGTCAGTGTGACTGGCTCGAGGGCGCCCCTGACGAAGAGTCAGGCTGCGAGAATGGTAACTGTACTGGACCGTGCAGATATTGCGCAGGCACCAGTACAAAGTGTTAACGACCTGCTGAAATACGCCATAGGCGTAGATGTCCGTCAACGAGGACCTATTGGAGCCCAGACAGACATCTCGATACGAGGAGGCACATCAGACCAGATTATCCTGTTGCTTAACGGCATCAATATCTGTGACCCCCAAACGGGCCACAACGCTATGGATCTGCCCGTAGACCTCAGTGAGATAGTAAGGATAGAGGTTCTCGAAGGACCTGCAGGAAGGATCTACGGTACATCGTCGCTCGTAGGAGCGATAAACATCGTGACGAAAGCCGCCCAACAGACAAGTGCCAACATCAACCTCGAAGGTGGTTCGTATGGATATGGCAAGATCAGCGGAAGAGCAAGTCTTAGCGATGGACGATGGGCTAACCAAGTGAGTGCAGGCTACAGCCGTAGTGACGGATGGAGCCGATGTAAGGCAGGCAGTCTGAATACGGACTTCAGCGGAGCCAAGGGATTCTATCAGGGACAGTACGAGGATGAGGATGTAAGGCTGCACTGGCATCTGGGTATCGCTGACAAAGGCTGGGGCTCGAGCACCTTTTACGCCTCGCCGAAATGGAAGGCCGACAACCAGTATGAGCACACCACGAAGCTATACTCCGCCATCCAGGGAGAGACGAAGGTGGGAAGAGTACACTTCGCACCCAGTATCTACTGGAACCAGAACAGAGACAGATATGAAGGCTATAGGGATGAACCAGAGAAGATGAAGTTCAACTATAACCGTACAGACGTCTATGGTGTAAGCCTCAGCAGCTATTTCGACTGGAAGGCAGGACGCACAGCCTTTGGGGCAGAGGTGAGAAATGAGGACCTCGTGAGCGGAAACCTCGGAGAGCCTCTTGCACAGACTCATCATATCAAAGGTACAGACAGAGACTACACCTTAGGAGTGAACCGCACGAACATCAGCGGATATCTGGAACACAACCTGTTGCTTAAGAACTTCACCCTCTCTGCTGGTCTTGTGGCAGCAAAGAACACCTGGAGTAATATGAACATGACTATCTACCCAGGAGCAGACATCAGCTATCGTCCTTCAGAACATCTCACCCTGCATGCATCATACAACACATCGCTCAGGATGCCATCATTCACAGAGATGTATTACAAGCTTCAGGGTTACAGTGCCGATCCCCATCTCAAGCCAGAAGAGATGCAGGCCGTCGAACTGGGTGCCAATGGACAATGGTCAATGTTTAATGTACAATGTGCTCTCTGGTATCATCACGGCAAGAACATGATCGACTGGATAATGGACACATCGAAAGGCGACGAAGCAGTATGGCAGAGCGTGAACCATACTAAGATCAACAGCGTCGGCTTCGAAGCGTCCGTCTCATTCAAACCTGGCGCTTTATCAGCGAATCCGATTCTTCACTCTTCACTATTCACTCTTCACTATAGTTACATCCATCAGGATAAGGAGCAGGAGGCAAACATCGTATCGCAGTACGCACTGGAGTATCTACGCCATAAACTCGTGGCAAATGCCAGTCTGCCACTTATGAAGAGACTCACCCTGGGTCTTAACTTCAGATGGCAGGATCGTGTGGGGAGCTATACTGACTTTGAGGGACAGAGCATCGAATATAAGCCCTATGCCCTACTCGATGCCCGCCTGACCTACACTCACGACAAATGGAAACTCTACCTTGAGGCCAACAACGTGTTCGATAAGAGATATCACGACTACGGTCTTGTAGAACAGCCCGGGCGCTGGATCATTGCCGGATTAGGAATCAACATATAAGAGACAGTCTTTATGTACGCCCTCAGGTTCTCGATAGCCACATGACTCGGAATATTCCCATCCTTAGTCTTATAACTCGTCTTCGTCATGAGGGTGTGTCAAAATGAAGTGAACCCCAGAAGTTGGACAGAATACTTCTGGGGTTCATTATGTATACACATCACAGTTTAGAAGAAAAGAAAGAAATCATCCGCTTGCATGAG
>CACWLC010000062.1 GCA_902761605.1 uncultured Prevotellaceae bacterium | reverse complement strand
GCACTCAGACGCTCAGTTCGCAGGTTCTTCTTCAGTTCCTGCTCACGTAGAGATGATGGGCTTCCTTGGTATGGGTAACAACCCAATGGTAGGTGCTACAGTATCTGTTGCTGTTGCTATCGACCTGGCTATCAACAAGAAGTAATCTTCTTTAAATATCAAAATTAAAGCCTCGCCAATCGGCGGGGCTTATTTTTTTAGGTTATCCTAGGAAATCCTAGGCTTTCTTAGATCTCGAAATCGAGACAAGAGCGCTGCACCGTGTAGGGGCGAACCTTACCGTTAGCCACAGCAACATGCTCGGGGTGAACAGCATATCCCTTAAGAGCCTCTTCGCTCTCAAGTGTGCTGTCGAGCATAACATCGGCATTTGATGATGCCAAGCGGCCATCTATGTGAACCTTTACATCGATGAGGCCTGGAACCTTGCCTACTAATCCCTCGAGACCAGCCTTAATACCGGCTTTTACGTTTTTTTTCTCTTCCTCAGAGAGTTCTGGATTCAGTGTCCAGAGGATAATGTGCTTAACCATAATTCTTACTTTTTTGAATTGCTATGCTGCAAAGATACTACTTTTTTGGTATTTAATGGTGAAATCTGCGTTATTTTTTGTATTTTTGCAGCAAATAACTAAATATACGCAATAATTATGGCAACAGTTGACGACAAAAAGATTATCTTCTCGATGGTAGGAGTGAGCAAAACCATCCAGCAGAATCAGAAGCAAGTGCTCAAGAATATCTACCTCAGTTTCTTCTATGGTGCCAAGATCGGTATCATCGGATTGAATGGTGCGGGTAAGTCCACATTGATGAAGATTATCGCCGGATTAGACCAGCAGTATCAGGGCAATGTGGTTTGGAGTCCGGGGTATACTGTGGGCTATCTGCCTCAGGATCCTCCTCTCAATGATGAGAAAACAGTTAAGGAGAATGTGATGGAGGGTGTGCAGCATGTGTATGACGCGCTGGCTGAATACGATGAGATAAACGTAAAGTTCGGACTGCCAGAGTATTACGAGGATCCGAATAAGATGGATAAGCTCATGCAGCGTCAGGCTGAGTTGCAGGATATCATCGACTCTACTGATGCCTGGAACATGGACTCGAAACTGGATCGCGCGATGGCTGCACTCAACTGTCCTCCTGGAGATTGGAGCGTGCAGAACCTCTCGGGTGGTGAGCGCCGCCGTGTGGCTCTGTGCCGACTGCTGCTACAGAAACCCGATGTGCTGCTGCTCGACGAGCCTACCAATCATCTCGACGCCGAGTCTATCGACTGGTTGGAGCAGCATCTGCAGCAATATGAGGGTACGGTAATTGCTGTTACCCACGACCGATACTTCCTCGACGATGTGGCTGAGTGGATACTGGAGCTGGATCGTGGCGAGGGTATTCCCTGGAAGGGTAATTACTCAAGTTGGCTGGAGCAGAAATCACAGCGCCTGGCTCAGGAGGAGAAATCGGCATCTAAGCGCCGCAAGACTCTGGAGCGCGAGCTCGAGTGGGTTCGCATGGCTCCCAAGGCTCGTCACGCCAAGGGTAAGGCTCGTCTTAACTCTTATGAGATGATGCTCAACGAGGAGCAGAAACAGAAGGAAGAGAAGCTGGAGATCTATATCCCCAACGGCCCTCGTCTGGGTAATAAGGTTATTGAGGCCGAGCATGTGGCTAAGTCATATCCGGAGAAGACTCTCTTCACCGACCTGAACTTCAATCTCCCGCCTAATGGCATCGTTGGTGTCATTGGTCCTAACGGTGCTGGTAAGACAACTCTCTTCCGACTTATTATGGGATTAGAACAGGCTGATGCTGGCTCGTTTGCTGTTGGTGAGACGGTAAAACTTTCTTACGTAGACCAGCAACATAAGGATATCGATCCTGCGAAGTCTGTCTATGAGGTTGTATCTCAGGGTAACGAGACTATCCGTATGGGTGGTAAGGATGTCAATGTTCGTGCCTATCTCTCGCGTTTCAACTTCAGTGGAGCTGACCAGGAGAAGAAGTGTGCGGTGCTCTCAGGTGGTGAGCGTAATCGCCTGCATCTGGCAATAGCCCTTAAACAAGAAGGTAACGTTTTGCTCTTAGATGAGCCTACTAACGATATCGATGTCAATACATTACGTGCCTTAGAGGAAGGTCTTGAGGCCTTTGCGGGATGTGCTGTGATAATAAGCCACGACCGATGGTTCCTGGATCGTATCTGTACGCATATCTTGGCTTTTGAGGGCGAGGGTAATGTGTTCTACTTCGAGGGTAACTATAGCGAATATGAGAGCAACAAGGCGCAGCGCCTCGGACTCGAAGAACCCAAGCGTGCCCGCTATCGCAAACTCATGGATGAATAGACTCTATATTGCTGCCAAAAATATTGACTATGAATATCGTTATTCTCGATGGCTATACTGCTAATCCTGGCGATCTCAGCTGGGAGTCTCTGAAGGATCTTGGCCAGCTGACAGTATATGATCGCACGAGGCCGGAGGAGACTGTGGAACGAGCGAAAGAGGCCGATATCGTGCTGACGAACAAAGTGCTTCTGCAGAGGAGTGAGATCGAACAATTGCCTCGTTTAAAGTATATCGGTGTGTTGGCTACCGGCTATAATGTTGTTGATATTGAGGCTGCGCAAGAGCATGGAATCATCGTGACCAACGTGCCTGCCTACAGCACAGAGAGCGTGGCTCAGATGGTGTTTGCGCATCTACTTAACGTCACTAATCGCACGGAGCACTATGCTCAGAAGAACAGGGCAGGGGAGTGGTCCTCCTGCACGGACTTCTGTTATTGGGATACCAATCTTACTGAGTTGGCTGGCAAGACATTCGGCATTGTCGGACTTGGCAATATAGGTCGCCGAGTGGCTGCCATCGCCCAGGCTTTTGGCATGAGTGTCGTGGCATATACCAGCAAAAGTGCCGACGAGTTGCCTGCAGGCATCGGTAAGCGTTCTATCGACGAGCTCTTGTCGGAGAGTGATGTGCTGAGCCTTCATTGTCCGCTCACTACTGATACCCGTCATCTCATCAATAGCAGGACACTACGGCTGATGAAACCCTCTGTTATAATCATAAATACTGGCCGCGGACAGCTTGTAAATGATCAGGATGTGGCTGATGCCTTGCGCGAAAATCGGATTGCGGCCTTCTGTGCCGACGTCCTCACCGAGGAACCTCCGCGAGCCGACAATCCTCTGCTGTCGTGCGAGAATGCGTTTATCACTCCGCATATCGCCTGGGCCACCAACGAAGCCAGAATTCGTCTGATTGCAGTTGTCATCGACAATGTTAAGGCTTTCGTCGCAGGCAAACCCATCAATGTTGTAAGCTGACGCAGTAGATTTCTTTTCTACTGAAAAATTGAAATGGCTATACAGGTAACATACAGAAGAACCAGGCGACTGTCGATGCGCATCGTGAAGAATGGCGATGTGCATGTGTCGGCACCTATTGGGATACCTAAGAAAGAAGTAGAGCGCTTCATTGAGGAACATCGTGAGTGGATAGCGGAGGCACGGAAGAAAACTTACGAAAGCCAGAAGCGCAGGGCTGCGTTCTACAATCAGCTACCGCTAAAGACGCGAGAACAGACTGACGATGCCCTACGACGCCTGAAAGCCCTGATAGAACCGATGGTGGAACGCCACTCCAAGGAGATGGGCGTGAAGCCTTCCATCATCTATTACAAGGCAATGATTTCTCGATGGGGCGTCTGCAATGTGAAGGACAAGTCAATATGCTTCTCGGCCTATCTGCTGTTGTTGCCGGAATGGTGCGTCGAGCATGTGGTGGTTCATGAGCTGTGCCATCTGCTAGAACCCAGTCACAATGCGCGTTTCCATGCATTGATGGATAAGTTCTTCCCTCGCTGGAAAGAAGCCCGTCGAGAGACACGGCAAATCTGCAAGATGGAAGAGGAAGACGATGGTGAGGACCAATCGTCAGACGAAGATTGAAAGAAAAACGTCCGTGCCATTCTTTCGTGACACGGACGGTTCTTTTCTTATAATCCTTTACGTTTTACATACTCTCCTTCAGTATCTCTGTGATGTCCTCGGGCTTCAGGTCAAGGTAGCCTGCGGGATAGCAGATGGTGCCTTCGGTAATGCCGGGAATCATGTCGGGGGTAGCACCAATCTCGCTGATGGTGAGCGGCAGACCGATTTCCTGCATCCAGGCTTTCAGGGCATCAAGACCCTCCTCGGCTATCTGCTGGTCGGTCTTTCCATCGGGGCATACATCCCATACGTTCTTGGCGAAGCGTACAAACTTGGCGAGACCGGGCTGCATGGCACGACGGTAGTAGGCCATTGAGACGGCAGCGAGAGCGTAGCCGTGAGGGGCGTGTGTCCAGGCACCTACGCTGTGGCCAATCATGTGTACCATCCAGTCCTGATGCTTACCAAGGCCGATGAGGGTGTTGAGAGCCCAAGTCGCCGTCCACATGATGTTCGAGCGGGCCTCGTAGTCCTGCGGATTCTTCACGGCGATGCGTGAGGCCGTGATGAGACTGCGCATCAGGCCCTCAGAGAGGTAGTCGCTGGTATTGTCGTCGAAATCGCTGAAGTACTGCTCCATGATATGGTTCATGATGTCGTAGATGCCAGCCTTCATCTGGTTGTCGGGCACGGTCATCGTGAACTTTGGATTCAGTATCGAGAACTTCGGCATCAGACGGTCGTCGAACACATGGCCCACCTTGAAGTTCTTCTCGGCATCGGTAATCACGCAGCCGCCGTTCATCTCAGAGCCCGTACCCGCCATTGTCAGGATGCAGCCCACAGGCAGAATTTTTTGTCCGGCAGGCGGATTCTGCTGCTGGAGCCAGAACTGATTCCAGTAGTCGCCCTCGTAGAAGACGGATGCTGCCACACCTTTCGAGTAGTCGCAGACGCTGCCGCCACCAAGGGCGAGAATCCAATCAACGTTATTCTCGCGGGCAATCTTCACGCCCTCGTGCAACTTCTCCAACGTAGGATTCGACATCACGCCGGGATTCTCCACGATGGTCTTGCCGACCTCACGCAGGATGGCCACCACCTGGTCGTAGATGCCGTTGCGTTTCACACTACCGCTGCCATAGTTCAGCAGCACGACGGGGCCAAAGTGGGTCATTTCGTCTTTAAGATAGTTCAAAGACTCATCACCAAAATACAGCTTGGTGGGTTTGTAATAAGAAAAGTTTCCTTGCATTGCTGTATTGTTTTATTAGTTTCTATACTCTGATGGTGTCACGCCTACTTGCTGCTTGAACAGGCGGGTGAAGTGTTGTGGATACTGGAAGCCGAGTTTGTAGGCCACCTGTTTCCGGCTGCAAAGTTACGACGATTTCCTGATACACCGCCTAAACAGATTTTGGAAAGAACTACCAATATTCCGGATAAGTGAGTACACAGCCATGCTTGCATGAGTTTTGTCGAGCGAAAGGAACATCGACGAAGTCAATTTTGCGGAATTTGCTGCGAATATATAAAAAATCCTCCATATTTCGGTGAATAGGGGGAAAGATTTGGGATTTATTAGCGAAAAAGGTGCTCCTTTGGGTGTCTTCGTTGCGAGGGAGATGGAAGGGACAAGGAAGGGAGTAGCATAGGCGTAGCATAGGCCGAGCGTAGGCGTAGCTATATCGTTCGGATATTATAGCAATAATCCCCATTCATAATCTTAGAGAAAAGGGTATTTAGTTGAGAGATAAGCCACCTTGTTATCGACAATCACGACCTTCGAATGATTCCTTTCGCAAAAATATATTCTGAAATTCTTGGGTTTTATCTTCTCATAAAGAGCATCGTAAAGGAATGCCACCAAGGTCGCGCAGGTTCAATGCATTCCTTGTCATAGAGTCTTTATTACTTTGCAAGGGTTGCCTACTGCAATGGAGTTCGAGGGAATATCTTTCGTTACAACGCTGCCAGCACCGATAGTAACATTATCGCCGATGGTCACACCTGGCAGGATGGTGACACTGCCACCTATCCATACATTATCGCCGATGCAGTCATCGCCGATGGTGACTGAGGCTTCGTCGAGTACGGTGAAGTTGAAGTTGGCAAAGAAGCGTTTGCCTACGCTGATCTGCTTGCCATAGTCGCAATAGAAGGGCTGGTTAATCAGAATATTGTCATCAGCGATGTGTCCCAAGAGACCTTTCAGGATCTCCCTTGCCTCCTCCTTCTCCGACGGACGAAGCAAATTATAGTCATGGATTATCTCCTTCACTTCCGTCAGCTCTTCTATCAGCTGCGGGTCAACGGCGGAATAAATCTCGCCCGCCAGCATCTTTTCTTTTTCTGTCATAGCCTATTCTCCAAAATTTGCTGTATCATAACGGGTGCAAAGATACGAATAAAAATCGATAC
>CACWLC010000061.1 GCA_902761605.1 uncultured Prevotellaceae bacterium | reverse complement strand
AGGCCAAGACAACTCTCAAGAGTTACTGGCATGAATTACGAGACCATCAGGAATATAGCAAAAAAATTGCCATGAAAACAGGCACCCATACCCAGGTGCATGTCCCCATGACTAACTTCATCATTTTTTCACAAATACTATTAATTCAAAGGGCAAAGGTACTCATTATTCCCCATTTTTTCGTATATTTGCAGCCATATTTAGGGTAGTTTATGAGTAAGCGAGCATATATTCAGGCAAACAAAGAGTGGCCTGGCGGTTCAACGCTTATCTTTGAAATAGAACTGTTAGGAATAGGATGAGTGAATTTAGAGAAATGAGGCGTAAGCGCCAACTGCTTTCAGATGATGAGAGTATTGGTATTTTGCAGAAGGCAACAGCTGGTACATTGGCACTGCTGGGTGACAACGGTTATCCGTATGCCGTTCCCATCAGCTATGTCTATCATGAGGGAAAGCTGTATTTCCACAGCGCTTTGGCTGGTCATAAAGTTGATGCCATCAGGAACTGCGACAAGGCTTCTTTCTGTGTCATCGACAAGGATGATGTTCAGCCAGAGAAATACACGACCTTCTTCCGTAGTGTGATTGCTTTCGGCAGAATCCATATCATCGAGGATGATAAAGAAAAGTTGGCAATGGCGCGTATGCTGGGCAACCGCTACAATCCGAACAATGATGAGAGCCTGCAAAGGGAAATAGAGGGCGGCCTTTCCCGTATGTTAATGATTCGTTTCGACATTGAGCATCTGACGGGCAAGGAGGCAATAGAACTGGTAAGACAAAGATAATACGATAGAATACCTTTCCGTATATTTAGTCGTTCTGTTTTGTATAGGCGCGAAATCCGATGCCGCGAAGGCGTAAACATCCCGATACGAAAAAGCATCCAGCCGCATTTTCAGCAGTTGGATGCTCTCGTTTTTAGAGATGGGGACCTCGGCTAATCCATGTCGCCGTTCTCGCCACCGCCACCGCCGGAGTTAGAGCCCTTGGTGTAGGTGCGACTGGTCACAGCGCTGCTCTGACCATCCTTGATGGCGATAGCCTTCACGGTGGTCGTCTCAGTCAGGGTCAGCGGTCCGCTGTAGAGCGTGCTCTGAGCCGTAGGCTGGCTGCCGTCGGTGGTGTAGCGAATCTCAGCACCGGCAGGGCCGCTCATGCTCACCTGAGTGCTCTCAGTGAACTGGGTGTTGCCGCTGAAGGTCGGAGCCGATACACTCTGCGTTACAGAGCCGCTGCCACTGTTACCACTGGTATTACCGCCAGAAGTGTTCTCCTGCTCAGGGTCTTCCACATCGTTGGTGTCGGCGCTGGTGACGCGCTTCACGATGTTGCCGTCCTTGTCGTAGCAGGTGATGGCAATCTTGGTGGCCTGCAGCTCGTCCTTGACCTCCTTGGACGGAGTGAAAATGACACGACGGGCAGAGATGAGCGAGGTCTTCACGTCCTCCACGCTCTGCACACTCTTGGAGCGCACGCCGAAGCGCATAGAGCCGAGTCCAGGCAGGGGCACGTTGTGACCTTCGGTAGCCCAAGTGCGGATGACCTCACCGGCTGCGTCCCATGCGGCCTTGATCACGCCGACGCTGATGCCGCTGCGCTTGGCTGCCTCCTCGATGACCTTGCTGGCGTCCAGCGTGTTGTACAGGTGTGCAGAGAGCACGAATGCCAGCTTCTCCACGTTCTTTTCGAACGATACATTCTGTTGCTTAGCTTTGATTTGAATCATAATGCTTTACTTTTTAAATATTGAACAATAGGGTTACATTTTTTGTCTCGTTTTTGCTGCCTCCGGAGTCTGCACGTGCGGTTCCCGGGAGTGTGCAAGTGTCGGCTCGGGGAGTCTGCAAATGTAGGCGCTCGCGCCTGCGTTCTTAAGACAGTACAAAGGTACGACATTGGCGGAGCGCGTTGGTGGTCTTTGGTGGACATCGGCAACATATCAGAAAAATTATTTCATTTCTTCTGGAATATCAATACAATAGTCATCCACAACATACCTAACGGCTCTTGGGGGAAGCGTTTGTGAGCGTGGCGTGACGCCCATTTCGGCCAGCACATCCCTGCGCGAGTTCAGATACCTGCGAAACGTGTTGGTACTCACGCCAGCCAGTCGTGCCAGTTCAGATTTATACATTGCCTTCATACCGTAATCTTCTTTAAGTAATACTCGCTGAAATCCTTACAGCCCAAGGGCAGTTGATGATGCACCAGCGATGGCAGTACCTTTTGCAACTGGAGGAAGAGACGTTCGCCAGGTGCGTCGTTGTCAGGCCACATATGGAATTCAGTTGAAAGTTGAGAGCCAAAAGTTGAGAGGATTTCCGCATCCTTGGGTTTGAACAAAGTGGCAGAAGGGATTGCGACCGCTTTATGACCAGCCGAGAGCATCGCCCAGCAGTCGGAACAACCTTCGGTGATGAAGAGTTCTTCGCCTGGCTTCAGCAGGTTCAGCACGTTCTGATTATAGAGTACGCATTGAGATCCCTGTGGGAATCTGAATCGAGGCTCTGCACCCTTTATCAAGTTCCTGTTTTGGATGCCAATCAACTTGCCTTGCCGGTCAAAGTAAGGAATCTGCAACCACGGAGTGCCGTTACGATCCTTCCACGAAGTGACTCTGCACCAGCGTACAACGCGAGGGTCAATCCTTCGCTCCTCAAAGAGGAACTTCCGTGCTTCTGGCAAAAGCCAAGGACGCTCAAAGAACCGCTCATAGCGACTGGTATCAAACGGTTTTTGTTTAACACCCGAATTCTCTGGAGTCGTAAAACAGGTAACAATCACGTTGTGCTCATCGGCCAGCCATCGGCAGGCATCAAGGAAATCCTTGCCAAGCACTTTCATCACAAAACTGATACTGTCACCAGACTCGCCACAGCTCCAGCATTTGAACTTGTTTTTCTTAAAGGTCAACGATGGTGTGTGATCTGAATGGAAACAACACAAAGCCTTGTGATGCTGAACCTTTATTCCAAGGCGTTGCGCCACACCCTCGCATGAGAGTGAGCGCAACTTGTCTATATCATACCTTTCCATCAGCGTTACCTGTTAGTCCTGCACCTTTCAGATACTCTTCGGTCTTGGTGTAGAGACCCGTCTGGTTCGAGAACGTGACAAAATTTCGGTTAGTCCACACAGAAATCTGGTGCTTGGTTCCTTCTTTGCTCTTGCCAAGACTGATACGCAGGTTTTCCAGCTGTTGCTCAGAGAATGGATTAGGCAGACTCTCCAGCATGTTCACCTGTCCGCGCTTGCGTGTATCGTCCGATGGAACTTCACAAATCATCTGGTTAAAGACCTGTAAGCGTGACCATAGATCGTAAAATACGAAGTAAACCATCCATTCACCAATACTACGAGTATAGGTCATGTCGTTCAGCAACCATAGAACAGCAGCCTTCTTCCACGCGGCAAATATGCTGCGGTGTGAAATCTCAAAAAGCTCGTCGCTGTCGGCAAGGTTGGCCAGGTCAGCCATTTCCTCTGCCAGTTGGTCGGCTACACGGTTCAACTGCTTCACATGGAAGCTGCCACGGGCGTTCTTCAGACGTTGCAGATACTGGTCCATCGTGGCGAGATACTCTTCATCGTAGTCTTTCTGCTTAGGTATCTTGCCGATGCGCTCACCACGAGGCACGTAAACAATGTTTATACGCGAGAAGAAACCGTTCCTCATATCACGCTTGTAGAAGGCCTGTGCCACTTCGGGCGTACTGCTCATGGTCATGCAGAGTCTGATGACGGGGTTTGCACTAATGCCGCTCTCAGAGCAACGGAGCTGACCGCCACCTCTCTCCACGTCGAAGGCATTACGAATCAATACGCTCATCTGGCTCTTTGAACCCGCTATGCGCGAAGCGGCTTCACACTCACTCAAATTGAGGTACTGAGTAAGACCGCCGTTCTGCTCCAGAGCTTGAGCGTTCTGAGCAAAGGCCGGCTTTGTTATGTCTTCGGGGGGATAAAGGAAGTAGATATCAGATGGGCGTTCGGGCTTCGCCTTGTTTGCAGAACGAGTCTTCATCTGACTAGACCATTGGGCCAGTCGCTGGAAGTCACCTTGGTCGTGCTCGTCAAAGTCGCGGCACAAAACAGCAACCAAATGGCTCAACTCTCGCTTACCAATACCCGATACACCTATCAGATGTCCGAGCTGTCCGGGGCCAATCTCGTATGTTTTGCCGTCGCTATACTTCATCTCCACATCGTGGATGTGGGCAGACAAGGCAGGGAAAGCCATCGGTTTCAGCGGCTGTCGCATTTTAGCGGAGGCTTTTGAGGTGAAGAACTTCAAGAATTCAGTACCCTTACCAGTAGTTGGCTCCTGAGGAGGAATGGGTGAAAAAATATCGTAAGTCATTGTCTTTTAAATACTTTAATTGATACTTAATGTTTGTGATGTCTTTGAGCTATCTCAAATCTCAAATCTCAATTATTTTTCCTTACCATCACAATCTCTTCTTTCTATACTCTATATATCTGATTATTAATTAGTTATAAGAACTATAAGAAAGGATTTTGTGATTTGCTGAGATGACGAGAAGTTATTGAGATATTGAGATTTGAGATTTTGACTCTTCTCTACGTGGCTACTCCTGCGAATCCTCTTCTCCTAAAAGTCGGGCAATAGTCAGCAACTCTTGGGCTGCTGCCACACAGAAGTCACGGAACGTAAAGTCAGAGTAGAAGCGAGGACGATTGAATTCCAAACGCTTCGTACCATCGGCCAACAGGTGGACGTTGACGCAACCGCCAGCAAAGATGACGGGATTGCGCTGAACGGTTTTCACCTTCTTTTCCTTAGCTTTTTCAGCAAAGCAGAAGTGGTCCTCGGAATCATGGAATAGGATTCCGTCAAGCATTGCTCCGACCGGCGGTCGTCCTGGCGTTTGCATAAACAATTTGAGTGTGGTGTCTTCCGTGTGAGGGAAGATGTCCTCAAACAGTTTGCGTTGACGATAGCCAATCCCAAGAGGATGCTCGTTACTAAACAGAATGTCGTTGAGCAGAATTTCTGCTGCGAGGCGAGGTTCGTGCTGAGCACTTGCTTCGCGATTTTTTTTAGTGTTCATTTTAATTGAATTTTTTAATGAACACCCTTTACGCATTACCATCTTTATAGGGAAGGGTGCATACCCCAGATGGCGGGAAGGCTGCGCTACGCCTTACATCCCAATATTCGGAGCCGTGCCCGGTTTTTGACTGCTGACTTACATCTAAAAAAGAAAGCATCAGAAACTCCGATTTTGAAATTTCTGATGCAAAGTTACTGATAATATGTAAGTTGAATTCCTGAAAATATAGAATACTAACCAGCGTAGGGGCTAGTATTTTATTGTACTTGGATTTGTACTAGAGTCTGTACTAACTGGCATATTCTACAACTGCCATTCAATACCAATTTTCTTAATTGAAGTATTTGTTTTAAGAACTTCGTCAGAGTGCTCTGTCGTGTTCAGATCACGATTTGTCATGTAGTTTTTACAAGTAGATTTGGGAAGACCTGTAATATACTCGGCAAGACGGGCTGCTTCTGCTTTTGTTCCATAGACATCAAAGTCAACGCCTGACTCTTCTAATAATTTACAAAAGACTTCAAGCCGAACTTTATCACGGGGGTCATCCGAAATTGGTGCTTGTTGGTATATAGCCAACTCTTCCTTAAGGTGTTGTATCTCTTCGTCTTTTTCTTTAAGTTGTGATTGCATGTTCGATTCTGTCTCTGACAAATAGTCGCCGTCTATATCCGATTCTTCTTCTCCATTCTCCTTGGTATAGTCGTAATCGCAGTTAATTTCTCCTTTTGTAATTTTATCGACAATAGCATGAACCACATTTTGGACTGCACAATAAGGAACAACTCCATAAACAGGTATCTCATTGATAATTTGCTGAGCAATTTTCTTCTCTGCGCTAAATACTATCATCGTGTAGACGCACCCTACAACAATTGAATACACGTGCTCATATGGGTTGCCACTTAGAATATATTGAGTATCCATGGGGTCGAAGTTAAACTCATTACGTATTTCGTGACAGCGGTTTTTGAATTTTAGCACAGGTTTTTTAGAATCAGCGATCCCTATTGCATAATGCTTGGCTCGGCTCCATATATATGATGCCGTATCGTTGTTTCCAAACATGCTGTTAGTCTCGCAAAGTAAATCTGCCCACTCTTGGAAAAGATTCTCCTCGAGGAGGACCTCAAAATCAGTCAATTCGATATCTTGTTTCATTTTTCCAAATCCTTTATTTTTTATTTCTTTATCGATTTTTTCTTTTGCTATAACCCGCAAGTCATCAAGAGCAGCTTTACCCCTTGCTCTAATATGTGAGGATTGAACTACTTCTCCTATTAGAAATGTGGCACTTACCATTTCTTTGGACTGAAGGTTCTTCAATGCTGCATAGAACTGATTAACAGTTAACCCTTTGGGAGGGTCTGAATGGTCGTGTCCATCAGAAAGATAAACCAATGTAATTATTTCGTTTTGAGAAAGCATATATTTTGTTTCCGTATTCATACTAGAAGATAATTTGTTTTCGATGTACTGCAGATAATTGTTAGCAATATCATGAACTATTTTTCTTTCATCATCCGGCAGATAGTCGTAGATAGCTTCGCTGCGTTTAATGAGGTCGTTTTCAAACTTGACGTGATAATCGTTAAGAAACTCATCTTCAATTTCGATTTTCCAAGAATCGGCCTGTCTCTCACGTTGTTCACGGTATTGATTCAAGCGCATCTGATAATATGTTTCATATAGTTCAGCAATCTTCTTTTGTCGTCTGTATTTTAACCACCACGCTATTATGCCGTATGCTATGTATGGAGATTTAGTCTGTCTGTCTTCACAGCCATATTTATAATATTTGCCATCATCACTCAATTCTATGAATCTATATATACAATTGTCCTCTGGGTCGCATATCGAACCGAGTTTGCCATTGGCCCACCGGGTATGAGACTCAGAAAACCCAGGTTGCGATATCCAATCAAGAAGAGACTCTTTAGCCATCCCCATTATTACAAAACTATCCTTTACTTCTTAATCTTATACTTCCTATTTTTATACTCACCCTCTATTTCAAGGATACCTTCGTCCACGAGTTGTTTCAGATAGTCGCGGGTTCGTGAAGCTTTGAGTCCGATGGCTTTTGAGACGGTTTTTGAATCCGAAATCTTGTTATCGGCGATAAAATCGGTGATTTGTCGCCGATAATCGTCATTTCGATTTTGTTTTTCCGTTTTTGAGCCATTTTTATCGTTCCCTTCAGACTCCTCTGCATTCATCGACGCAATCAGCTCAAACACCTTATGCATCTGACTATACGCTATCCTGTCCTCGGGTGTGGTCTCGCTCAGACGGGTCAGTTCCTCGGCATAACCGATGGCACGTTGCAAGTCGCCATGCTCCGTCAGATAGTTATACAGGTTGTTCTTCCTGAAGTAGCGTGCCGTCTTTTCATAGTCGGGCATATAGTGCTGCAGGTCGGGCAACACATCCTCGCAACTATCATAATGCTTCATGGAAAGTTGCGGTAGGAAGTGAAGCAGGAACCAGAACTCGGTACACGGGTTGGTCTCAATCCAAATCACATTCCGACTGCTTTTCTTCTTTAACTTCTGATAAGTTGCCATTTCTGCAGGCACCCTGAGCAGACGATCCATATCCACCAGACAAACCACATAGTCCGTCTCGCGCTTTACATATTCCTCCGCCAGTTTTGCCATGTGAGGAATATCCGAATGCTGGGGAAAGTCGGGGGCCACCTTGAACTTATAGCGGCAAGCCACGCGCAGGGTTTCAAAGTACCACCACTCGGTTTCTCCCTCGCCAATGATTGCTATACTCTTCTTGACTGCCATGGGCTACTCAGTTTCAAGGTAAATACTTCCGAGGAAAGGCAGGTCCACCAGCTTGCCCTGC
>CACWLC010000060.1 GCA_902761605.1 uncultured Prevotellaceae bacterium | reverse complement strand
GGCTGGTTTTGGTAACTGTACCAACACCCGTGCTTGCGAGGCCGTATGTCCAAAGAATGAGACTATCGCCAACATCGCCCGCCTGAACCGCGAGTTCATTAAGGCTAAGCTGGCTGATTAATACGCACGTACATTATTATAATAAGAGTGCCGCAGAAATAAAACTCTGCGGCGTTTTTCAAAAGATTAAAACTGGAGATTTTATGAAGAGATGGATTTGTGCCGTATGTGCTCTTTGGGGCATGATGGCTGTTAGTGCCCAGATTCAGACAAATGCGGGGATGCAGTACCTGCAGTGTATGCAAAAAGATATGTCGACTGACTTCTATGATCTGTCGAATACCTATTTCCTTGCCGACTCGTTGGTGAGTTTCGATACGGCAAAAGGCGAAGGATTAGTACAGTGGAAACGCTATCGTATGTCACCTCGTCAGGCTTTTAACCTCAATGGCTACTGGCCTGTTCGTATGCAGATGCTCGATTTCCCTGATGCTGCTTATGAGAACGACCCGGAGCTGAGACTGAGCATCGAGTTCATCACACCTCGTACAGCGCGAATCCGTATGCTTACAACCCCTATCCAGCCGAAAGACAACGATCAGGACGACGTGATGTTCTGCGATAAGTTCAAGGCTTGCACAAAGGGAGCTGCTTGGAAGAGCGTGCAGGCTACTAATAAAATCTCCTATAGCTCGGCTTATGGCACTATAGAAATCCAGAAATACCCTTGGCGCATCATTATCAAGGATGCCAAAGGAAAGATTCTCACACAGACGCGTCATATCATTGACAACGATTCATCTCAGGTAAAACTTTTGCCATTCTCATTCATCAAACGAGGTTCAGACAATTCACGCAGCGTGAACCCTGTATTGACGTTGGCACCAGGAGAGAGGATTTATGGTTGTGGCGAGTCGTTTACTTCTTTAAATAAGGTGGGGCAGAAGGTGCATCTCTCTGTTACCGACCCTCAAGGTCCTGAGACGGATGGGCAGTATAAGCCAGTACCATTCTTCTTCTCTAATCGCGGCTATGGTATATTTATGCACACTTCGGCACCAGTAACTTGTGATTTCGGAGCCTCATATATTGGTGCCGACCGTCTGTTTATGGCTGATGAAATGGTCGATTTCTTCGTGTTCTTCGGAGAGCCTAAGGATATTCTGAATGAATATACAGATATCACGGGTAAGAGCCCGATGTTGCCTCTTTGGAGCTTTGGTACCTGGATGAGTCGTATCACCTATTTCTCGCAAGAGGAGGGACTGGATATCGCCAAGCAGCTGAGAGCACACAAGATTCCTTCTGATGTCATTCACTTCGATACAGGTTGGTTTGGCGTTGACTGGCAGTGCGACTATGAGTTTGCAAAGGAGCGTTTTAAGGATCCTGTAGGCATGCTCAAACAGCTTTCTAAGGATGGTTTCCATACCTGCCTGTGGCAATTGCCTTACTTTACTCCAAAGAACCGCTTCTTTCCAGAGATAATCGAGCAAGGCCTACATGTGGTTAACGCCACTGGGGGTATGCCCGTTGAGGATGCTATACTCGACTTCTCTAATCCAAAGACTGTCAGCTGGTATCAGTCGAAGATCGAGGGGCTGATGAAACAGGGCGTATCTACTATAAAGTGTGATTTTGGTGAGGCTGCTCCTTATAACGGATTCTATCATAGCGGCAAGGGTGGTATCTATGAGCACAATCTCTATCCTCTGCGCTATAACAAAGCCCTTTTCGAGGTGGTTGAGAGGAATCATTCTGGCGAGGGCATCATCTGGGCACGCTCTGCCTGGGCTGGTTCTCAGCGTTATGCTCTGCATTGGGGTGGTGATGCTGCCACAAATAATATCGGTATGCTTGGAGATCTGAGAGGAGGCCTGAGCTTCGGACTCAGCGGTTTCTCTTTCTGGAGTCACGATATGGGTGGATTCGTAACTGCTTCACCAGAGGATATCTATCGTCGCTGGCTGCCATTCGGCTTCTTGTCGAGTCATACTCGTGCTCATGGTGCTCCTCCAACCGAACCTTGGCTCATCAGCAAGTCGTTTACAGATGCTTTCCGTGCCTGTGCTGAGATGAAATATAAGCTGATGCCTTATGTCTACGCTCAGGCGAAGGACTGCTCAGAG
The DNA here is from genome assembly GCA_902761605.1 of uncultured Prevotellaceae bacterium. Lineage (GTDB taxonomy): Bacteria > Bacteroidota > Bacteroidia > Bacteroidales > Bacteroidaceae > Prevotella. Next base: position 6,382 of record CACWLC010000060.1, on the reverse strand, counting down.
CGTGGATTGCCGATGGTTCGTGCCTTGCTTGTGGAGTTCCCACAGGATCCGGGTGCGTGGCTCGTCGAGGATGAGTATATGTTTGGTTCGCAGATGCTGGTGGCTCCTCTGATGGAGTCAGGCAATGAACGTACGGTTTATCTGCCAAAGGGTAAGTGGATTGACTATCAGAGCGGCAAGATCTATGAGGGTGGATATCAGACTATCCAGGCAGGCAAGATACCTGCTGTAATCCTCGTTCGCGATGGCTCTCTGATTCCTCACGCCCCTCTGGCTCAACGTACCGATCAGATCAACTGGAACAAAATCGAGCTGAAACCTTACAAGGCCGATGCCTCAAGGTGTACGGGTCTGCTCTTTAAGCCAGGCGACCAGGCTATCAAGAGAATCGAGCAGTAATAGTTCTAAAGTACTTTGGTGATTCTAGGCACTATCTGCTTGCGCGACAAGTTCTCTGTGGTAAAGCATACGCCTTCACGCAGCGATGCTCCAAACACAGCCTCTGCCACATTCTTGGTGCCCTCGCCGTAATAGATGAAATAGGTCCCGCCTTCTATATATGGCTTCTTTGCCTTATCGCTTCCTGTGTTTGGCACAAGGTTGTCGATTTTGGCAAAGAGCATCTGGCGGCCTTTCTGTTTCATGACCTCGGGCATAACTGCCAGTATTCGTGTGATGAAGGCATCCATTTCAGCTTCCTTACAAGCGAGACTTCCGAAGCCTATCAAGTGGCCGTTAATCTCGTAGTCTTTATAATCAGACAACATTATTTCAGCATCAGTCATGCCTGAATAATCGTAAGCAGCATCTTCCATATTACGGTTAATAACAGCCATCGAGTCGCTTGAGATACCTAACTGAGTGGTGAGAGCCTGCCAGGCGATTGTGTCGATACGACTGGTGATAGTCTTCGAGAGGTTACGTGTGTCGCTGACAATGCCGGAAAGCATAATACGGGCAGTCTCGTTGTCGATATTTATACCTAATTCCTTAAAGCATTCATAGATGATAGTGTTTGTTGAGCCTATCATTTCACGTCGCACGTAAGGAATAGTGGCATCAGCAATATCACCCTCTACATGATGGTCTATCTTCTGGAGGATAATGGCTTCACGAGCACCATCCACGCATTGAGCATAATCAGTGTGATCAGTCAGAATGAGTCGTGTCTGGGGCAATACAGAGCTCTTTAACTCAGGCAGTTTAAAGCCGAAATGCTTGGCAATGTACTGCGTCTCGCGATTCATGGGACTCGAAACCTTCGCTTTGCAATTATAGCCTAGGATATTCATTAATTTAGCATATGATAGCGCTGAGGTTACAGCATCCACATCGGGAGTCTTGTGGCCATAGACGAAACAAGTGTCCTGCCCCCAGTTTAAAGTCTTCAACATTGCTCTGAACTCAGCTCCTGGCTCGGGATTAACAGGGGTGTCATTCTTAGAGCAAGATACAAAAGTCAATACAAAACTGCAATAAAGGATAGCTGTCAATATCCAAAGGTGATTCTTTCTCATATGCAAATAATTTATTGGCTGCAAAGTTACAACATAAAGCCGAATCCTACAAATTATTCGTGCAAATTATTAAATGGTGCGGAAAATCATTCCTTCGTGAGATCCTCTATCTGGTCGATGATATCCTGATACTGTTTCAGGGTTCTGGTATGTATCTTGATTCCGACTATAGACCCGAGTATGGCTCCGCATACAACTCCATAAAGACTGTAACGTGCGGTGTCGGCATCAAGCTGATAGAGTTCCCATACCAGCCATGCCAACCATACGATAACTGCTGGTATGCCGAAGAATAGCCAGTTGGCATCAAACTTCTTGGCACGAGCCATTTTCTGACCTACTTCTATCAGGTTTTTACTCATCATATTAGCGTTTGTCACGTTCAGACTATTGTAATATGTTGCTCCTCCACATATAAGCATGAAGATACTTGTACCAATCCAAAAGGCAAGCGAGAGTCCAAGTTTCATTGTAAATACTACATAAGTATATGGAATCATCAGTATGCAAACAGCCATGATAATATTGTAGCGGCGTGAGATCTTGTTGGCTTCTTGCTTCATCGAGCGACGAATCAAACGGTCGTTCACTATTTCCTGCTCATCCAGCTTCTTCTTCAAAGTGCCAAGCTGATTGCGCATATCCTCAAACTGAGTCTCGTTCATATTGTTCTGAAAATCGTTGTTCATAATGGGTCTTGGTTTTAATCGTTTGACATTTGTTTTAACTGTTCACGGATTCTAAACAGACGGACGCTGACATTCTTAGTCGAGATACCTACTATCTGTCCGATTTCCTCATAAGAGAGGTTCTCGAGCCAAAGCAATACAATTGCTCTGTCGAACGGCTGGAGCTTTGAGATTCGCTTGTGGAGCATATCCACCTGCTTGGTATCCTCATCGCGGTCTTCAAAGAGGTTGATGTCGATGGTCAGTCGCAGTTCTGACGAGCGACGCTTCTTTTTTCTCTCGATGGAGATACAGGTGTTGAGCGCCACACGATATATCCACGTCTTGATGTCACTGCGATGCTCGAAGCTTCCGAAACCCTTCCAAAGATTGACTAGTACCTCCTGGAACAGGTCGTTCACCTCGTCGGCATCCTGCGAGAACATGTAACACACGGTGTAGATGGTGCTCTTGTGTTCTGCTACCGTTTTCGAAAACTGTTGCTCTAATGCTGTCATTGTCTCTTCTGTTTTTTGAATCTTTGCCCATTAGACGCAGCAAAATTACAAAAAACTACAGTATTCTCCAAAAAAATCAGCCGATTCTGGCAATCCTTAAAAATGCCACCGTCATATTATTTGCCAATTATTGTTAAAGCGTGTCACGTTAAGGCCTTCTTTTGAGTCTATTAATTGAATATGGAACAAAAGGAGTTCGAAACTTTGATACGCAGAATTCGTCCGCGACTGCACAGTGAGGCGCTACGTCATCTGCTCGACAGTGATGAAGCGGAAGATGTGACTCAGGAGGCTGTGCTGAAGCTCTGGGCCATGCGGCAAGAGTTGGATGAGTATCGGAGTGTAGAAGCACTGGCCATTGTGATGACAAAACGGATTGCACTGACGAGAAAAAGGACAAGAATTATTCCTTTATCAGACAAGCAAGAAATAGAAATCCAAGAAAGCGGGACTCCAGAGACGGCAATAATCAGCCGTGAGGAAGAAGACAGACTGCTAAAAATGATGTCGATTCTGCCTGATGCTCAGCAGACCGTATTACGGATGAAGCACCTCGATGGCCTCGAAACATCTGAGATAGCCCATATAATAGGATGTAGCGAAGAGGCTGTTAGACAGAATCTATCAAGAGCCAGAAGAAGAATAATGCAAATGTTTATCAAATAACCGATATGGAGGAGATAAGAATACGACAACTGATAGAACGGTTTCTCGACGGCAAGACAACAAATGCTGAGGAGCAGATGCTCTACGATTATTTTGCAGGCGATGACATCGCACCAGAATTCGCAAAATATCGCGAGATGTTTCAATGGTATTCAGATGGCATGCCTGAGATAAAGAGCAAAGAGCGCATAAGACGAACTGGAACAGAAGGGTGTCGATGTGAGCAAAGTAGTAAGACGCGATCCAAAGACAAAGAAGATTGTTTCTGAGGTTAAGAACCTCCAGTTTTACTCGAAGGAAAACAACTATGCCAATCGCCTGAAAGAGGCATTTAAAAAGGATGCTGAGGTTGCCATACAGGAAAGCATCAGTAATCACAGTAATAACTATCACCTGATTTTCAAAGACGGCACGAAGAAGGCGACATATCAGCTTATCATCACGCCCAATGAAGGTAAAGACCCGCTTGTTAAGTTGAGTATCGTCATCAGAGAAGGAAATGACCATGGATTCGACTTACCTGGCTGGGGTGCGAGAGCCATTCCTGTTTCTTCCGATAGCCTGATGGATTATATCAAGTCTCAATTGCAAAATGGCATAAAACAAAGCGAGATTGTGACAGAGCTTATGAAACAGTGAGTAAAGATTGAGGATGTTACTTTATTCGTATAAGCAGTTGATGGACTGTATGACGGTAGCCGATGCGCCTGTCGAACCCGTGTGCTGAAGATGGATGCCACCAAAGTTGTTGGGGTGTTCAATGGTTGCCGATAGCTGCTGTTGCTGGCCTCCCTGCTCTACTTGAGCAGTGAGTACTCTGCCCTTTGCAGAGAGCGTTATGCGACAACCCTTCTTAAAAAGCACACACTTCTGTGGAGCGCATATAGCGCTGACATTGCTATTCTTGTATGCCACCAGCACTATCTCCACCGCTTTGTCGTAAGTTGGCGTGCGGGCAATACGCAGACCATAGCCTGTAAGGGTCTGTGTGTCGAACTTGATGCAGAGATCCAGATACTGTCCTGTAGCACTGCCAAAGCCCTGACCTGCCGACTTACAAGGCGATAGTTCAACCGTCAGCGTCTGATTTTCATAGATTTCATCGCCCTTTCCCGTATACATCATCCTCGCACCTTTCACATTCTGAATCATGCCATAGCAACCCTCTGCACCATCCATGCCCTCGCCAAAACACCAGGCAGGACGAGAGGTGTCAATACTCCAGTCATAGGCAGCAGTATCCTCTGGCTTATACGCATCCAGAGTCCAACCACCCGAAATCAGAGCTGGCTGGTTCGTCATAGGCAACAGAGGCGTGGTTACTGGCATAGGCACATCAGGCGGCATCGGCACATCTAATGGCTTGCCGTTCAGTGTACAGTTATCCATCAGGCAATATTTCTTCGGATTGGGCTTTGGGGTCCATTCTATCGTCAGATTGGAGTCGTCGCTCGTCCAGCGGCAGTTACGCATAGTCACCGGGGCTGACACTTTCGTGAGATACTGCACGCCCTGCACCTTCGAGTAGATGTCGCAGTCTTCGAACACAGCGCCCTGAGGTGAGGTGGAATAAAATGGCTTGCTGCTAAAGAACGTGAAGCGACAACGGCGATAGGTGCCTGTACCACACAAAGCATCATCAGTACACTCGAAATAGCAATCCTCGAACAACGCATGGCGAGCCCCCGCAAACGGACAAAGGTTCAGGCGAGAGATAAAATGACAACTACGGGCCTCATAGCGATCGCCATTACAGATGACCAACTGCGCCTGCACAATGGCATCGGCTCGACGCTGACGGCTCTGGCGAGGGTCGAGCTTATAGTTCAAATCTACATTACAATAGTTGCCAAATGTCAGGTTCTCTACTTGGATGTCATCGCCAGTGATATGCAGCATGGTGAAATTACCGTCTGCCCCTTGCGTCTGACCTCGGTTACAAGCCAGCACCACATCCTCAGGACTGTCGCCCTCTCCAACAAAGCGCGTCTTGCTTAAGCGTACCTTCATACCATAAGGGGTGTTCTCGCCAGGCTCCGGCCTGCGGATAGAGCTGTCATCAGGATCGTCTATCCAATACACACCAGGAGCGATGTGGATGACAGTCCATACGCTGTCATCGGCATAAGTCTCTGCCTGACGGAGAGCCTCGTTCACCGTAGCGAATACACCTTCTCCTTTATACGAACGACTGGTACTCACCATCAGCTTCTTTTGAGAATTAACATAAAGATGATGCTCTGATTGTGCATAGACCGTAAGACACCAAAGACTTATAACAACTAAAAAATTGACCTTAATTCGCATACCAATAACACTTTTCGGCACAAAGGTACAAATAAAAAACAAAACTGCCCAACTTTATCTTCAGAAATATTTCCAAGCCTGAAGATATTCAAAGAGTGCCTACTAGATTCGGTAGTAGATGGCCAAACCTACTCCTATGGCAATAAATACCAAATAGAAGAGGATGATGAAGGGAATAAAGGCCACCATGATGCGCCAGATGGTGCTCGGGTAGCTGTAGCCCGAGAGTTGCTTGATTGGGATGAGAACCAACAACATGGCAAGCATGCCGTAGATCATTTCGGCCTTCACACTGAAACACAGAAACGAGGGAACGATCTCATAGATGATGTACATGTTGGTGATATATACCATCGCCACGAAGCACTCTGAAAGACGCAGGTCGGGTATAGCTGGACTATGACGAAACATCAGATAGAGTGGCAAGGAGAAGAGCAACAGAGAACCGAGGATAAATGCTGAAGTGTGCTGTTTGAAGATCTTCTCTAATTTATCGCCCACAAAATCAGCCGTTTTTTGGCCCTCAGTTCTGTCTGTTTTTATCTGTTTCTGAGTTGACGCTTCTTTCGCCTGCTTCTCAGTCTGCACCTCTTCTGAGTTAAACCAGCCTGCCACGATTTCGTGCTCCTCAGCCTCATTCAGTTTACTGCGGTTGATGCCTTGGATATTCAGACCAGAATCTACCACTAGCGACAGGGCAATAAGC
>CACWLC010000059.1 GCA_902761605.1 uncultured Prevotellaceae bacterium | reverse complement strand
CACCTCCGCGGTGGTGTGAAGAAGGGCGCTTTCGATGAGGCTGCTGCACAGAAGAAGTTCGATGCCTGGAAGGCTGACAAGCAGAACGGTCTGAACAAGATCCGTGAGGCTGAGGCAAAGGCAAAGAAAGAGGCTGCTGAGAATGCACTGAAGGCAGAGAAGGCCGTTAACGAGGCCATCGCAAAGAAGGTAGCTGACAAGAAGGCTGCTGAGGCTGCTGCTAAGGCAGAGGAAGAGGCTGCAAAGGCTGCTGAGGCCGCTGCTGCTGAGGCTCCCGCAGAGGAGGCTGCTCCTGCTGAGGCTTAATTCAATTGAAATCTCAAAATTGAAAGGCGAGGGCTCCACATTGTGTGGGGCCTTTTATTTTGTCCAAAAGTCAACGTATTGGTGAGCTACATTAAGGTAGTCGTGATGTTTGCGGACGTATTTTATGCTCTGACGTTTGAGTTCGGGAATAAGCTCGGGATGGAGCACTAACTGCTCTAATTCGTGATATACGCTCTCGTAGGTGGGTTCAACATTGATGATGGGACGCAGTTCGGTCTCATCGATGATTTCGTAGTTCTCAGGCTCTCCGCCACCAATGCAAATTATACCTTTCGACATCGCCAGAAGGGAGTTCATCGAAGGGGTGTAGCTGTATAGTTGATCTAAGATGGCATCCGAACCGTCCATCATCTTCTGATACTCTGCGAAAGGTATCGACTCGGCTTTTATCAGTTGCATCCTGTCAGGGTGTTTCCTTTCCAGATCTTCGGCTGCACGAAGCATGATATCGGTGCCTTTGTATGTGGAGCGTTCTCGGTTTATTCCTATGAAAATGAGTGTCTTACCATTGTTGGTCCTGTAAATAGGTGATGTCTGCGGCAGACGTATAGGATAGGGGATAAATCGGGTCTTTTCTGGGAAGTGGGGATGATAGCAGACATGATATTCGTAGAGTCCGGTGATGATGCCGTCGCAGTCTTGGGCGATGTGTTTGTTGAGTTGCTCTTTAGCTGTTCCGAGCCAGTCGTTCTGGTAGCGCTCTGCTTCTGCGTCGGTACGTACAGCGCTGCCGATATTGAAGTCGCTGTATCGTAGGGGCTTGTCGTAGGTACATGTGTGCACCCAGTACCAATCCATCCCAAATCCACCGAGAAAAACTTTCTTATTATGTCGGCGCAGGTAGTCGTAAAAGTAGAATAATCGTTCGGCCTTGAGTTCGAAGAAAAGGGGATTGATGAGTTGAACCACATCGTAGCCTCTCATCTTTGGTAATAGTGCGTAAAGCCTTGCCATCAGGCGTATGCCTCCCAGCACGCCGGGACTTCTTGATACATCGATGTCGCGGGGGTAGTTTTTCCAACCGTCGCCATCGGAGAGCACCGTCACCTGATGGCCCAGTGTGCACAGACCTTCTGCCAGAGTGGCATGAACGTTGCTGTATTCGCCTATGAGTAGTACCTTCATCGTTCTCTGTTGAATAATGGGATGATGCGCATGAGTAAGGCTCTGCCGGCAGAAGTTTTTGACAACCTGCGAAACCAGATGTATTTGGGAGTGTAGGAGGCGTCGGGCAACGGGAATAGTCCGTTACGAGTGAGGTCGCTGATCTCCGTTTCCAGCTGTTGTCGTGAACGGCTCAGATATATCACCTGATAGATATAATCCATTGTGAGTTGGGCCACACGCCGTTGGAGGGCTGTCTTATCATCGATGGACATATTGTCGGCGGCTTTATGGAGTCGCTGGATGATGGCCTTGAGGTCGCTGAGGCGTTTCTGCTGATTCTGTGGGGCTATATTGCGTGTGATGGAACCGGCTCGCTGTTGATATAGGTATGCCTGAGCAGTGGTAACGATTATGTTTTCGGCTCTAAGCATGAGCAGGGGGGTAAACTCCTCGTCTTCGTGGTAGATGCCGGTGGTGAAGCGAATATCGCCAATAACGGAGCGTTTGAACAGATAGCCACAAGCCGTTCCGTGAATGTTGTAGTGGCGCATATAGTGGCTGCCACTTTGTGGAGGAAGGTCTTTGAGCTCTTTTGGCTTTGCAGCTGTAGTAGTGAAATCGAAGACAACCATTTCGGGATTCTTTGTCTTTACAATCTTCAGACAATGCTCGTATGCATCCTTGAGCAGACGGTCATCGGCATCGACAAACTGCAGATAATTGCCTCTGGCCATCTGGATTCCGGTGTTACGGGCCTGGCTGAGGCCTTGGTTTCGTTGACGGATATAGGTGATGTCATCGCCATATCCCATTAGGGCGTTAACAGGACTCTCGTCTGAACCGTCGTCAACTACAATAATCTGGCGCTCATCACCTTGGAGTGATAGAGCCAGAATGCTGTCAATACACGTGCATAGCATATCTAGTGGCAGGTTGTAGTAGGTCAGGATGAAGCTTATTAACGGCTTCGCCAGAACTTGTGGAGAATCTTGTTTGTTATGCATAATCTCTTGATACCAAGTATGTTTAATGCTGCGGCTTTGAATTGTTGCTTGCCGTTGAAATATTGTGGGTTCAGATGGATATGTGGGAGGATAGGATCATCGCCGGCCTGTTCAAAGACATCCATCTGAATATTGAGCACATGAAGGTAGTATGTCTGGAAATTACGGTCGAGGAAATTACTGTCTTTAATAATCTCTACATGCGGTTGGAGAAGCATGCGAAGGGCATTGCCGTCGGCTGTTGCAGTGATGCCGGAGGGGTTCTGACAGTAATAGTAGAGGCCCTTGTCGGTTGTCATAATGGTCTTGGCTTTTTTCAGAAGCAGGGGCAGGGTGTGAATGTCTTCGAAGACGATACCCTTGGGATATCTTATCTCCTCGAAAAGTGACGCGCGGTAGATTTTGTTACAGGCATAGCTGTGTAGATATGCCTGACCTTTATACCAATAGTCGGATATGTTGTCATAAACGGTCTCTTCGGTAAAGTCCAGCTTGCGTTGTTTGGGTGAGCGATAGTTGATGAATACTGGGTATTCCAATATGTCAATGTCTTGCCGTTTGGAAAGAGTATCCATCAGTGGTCCATAGGTGGATAAGCTGATAAAGTCATCAGAATCTACAAATGTTATATAGTCGCCATGAACAATATCCAATGCTGTGTTACGGGCATCGCTGAGGCCTCCGTTGGCTTTGTGGATTACTCTGATGCGGGTGTCTTTCTTAGCCCAGTCATCGCATTTCTGAGGACAATCGTCTGGTGATCCGTCGTCAACGAGTATTATATCCATATCGTCGTAATCCTGCTTTAAGACGCTCTCAACACATTTGTCGAGCGTGTCTTCAACACGATAAACGGGGATGATAATACTTAGTTTCATGGCACAAAGGTACGATTTAGTGAGCAAAAAACCAAATTTATTTGTAAATACGTAATAATTTTTGTAATTTTGCGTTTGATTTTAAGAAAAAGATGGTTAAAGAGGATGACGAGAGCTATAGCCATGTGTTGAAATACACTGGTGTTTTCGGAGGCGTACAGGGACTCAACGTATTGGTGAGTCTTGTGCGTAATAAGTTTGTGGCTATTCTGCTTGGTCCTGGCGGTATGGGTTTGGCATCGCTCTTTAATACTACTGTCAGCCTGATATCTCAAACCACTATTCTTGGTCTTCCAGTAAGTGCGGTGAAGAATCTCTCTGAGATGGTGGAGAAGGGCGATGGGGAGAGAACGTCGCATTTCGTGAATGTTATTCGGGGATGGAGCCTACTTACGGCATTGATAGGAATGTTGGTGTGTGTAGTAATAGGACCGTTTCTCAGTAGCACGACCTTTTCCTGGGGTGACCACAGCCTGCACTTTATACTCTTGGCTCCTGCCGTAGGCATGATAGCCATTACTGGTGGGGAGATGGCAATACTAAAAAGTCATAGAAAACTTGGTGCCATCGCAATAGTGCAGATATTATCCGCATTTGCATCGCTGTTGATATCAGTACCGATTTATTATATCTTCTGGCAGGCGGGTATCGTACCAGTCATTGTGTTGATGGCCTTTGTCACAATGTGTGCAACGCTTTGGTATTCGTTGCGGCTATACCCGTTGCAGCTGAGGGGTACTCGAGGTATTCTTGGAGAAGGTATGGAGATGGTTCGGCTGGGTGTAGCATTCACATTGGCGGGAATCATTGGCAGTGGGGCAGAGATGGTGATACGTTCATATCTCAACGTGACAGGCGATCTGGAGGTGTTGGGATTATATAATGTGGGATATATGCTCACTATTACTTATGCGGGTATGGTTTTTTCGGCAATGGAAACCGATTATTATCCTCGTCTGTCGGCTGTGAATACCGATATCGAGGCAACTAACCTGACTGTGAACCGCCAGATGGAGGTATCTCTGCTGATTATCTCGCCGATGCTGACTGCGCTGATTGTGTTTCTGCCGATATTGATACCATTACTGTTTAGTAGTGAGTTTATCGATGTTGTAGCGATGGCTCAGGTTTCTGTTTTGGCGATGTTCTTCAAGGTTCTTACGCTGCCAGTGGCTTATATCACTCTGGCACGTGGAAAATCGATGGTTTATCTGATTTTGGAGGCTTCATATTTTATTGTGTTCGTAATGCTTATAATCTTTGGATACGAACAATTGGGACTATGGGGTACAGGCTTGGCAATCACGCTGGCTCATGTGTTTGATTATATTATGATTAACGGATTTGCATATATGAAATACGGTTACCGTGTTTCGGCAACCGTAATTCGTTATGCTGTAGTGTTAGTCTTCTTAGGTGTTCTCGCCTATGTTTCTACATTCCTTTCTGATAGTCTTTCGCACTGGATTTGCGGAGTATTGCTGACAATAGCAAGTACTTGCTTCTCGCTACAAGTGTTGCGACAGAAGACGCATCTTTGGGAGAGGCTAAGACAGAAGATTTTTTAGACAGAAAAACATAAGAGACATAAAGTTTAGAAGCGGAAGTCGAGCTCGACATCTACAAGATTGTAGTTGTGCTTTGCCAATGAACGATCGTTCACGTGAGAATATTCCATGTGAAGTTCGAGATTCTTGGTGAAGAAGTAGTTAAGACCGCATTCTAACTGATTTACTGATGTAGACCAGCTCTTCTGGTTGCGATATGTCTGATAACGGGCCTTTGCATGGAGCTTGCCCTTAATGAGAGGTACGATACCGAATACATACCAACCATCAGCCTTGTCACCATTCTCGTAGCAGATTTCGCGTACATTATTGCCAGGGGACTTAGCACCCCAACCCTGACTGTGGATATACTCCGCACGGAACATGTATTCGTCAACGCTATACTCAGCAGAGAGACAGTAACGGTTTTTCTCTACGCTACGGGTCTCATTGGTTAGCGGATCTAACATTCCACCACGACTACCAACCCATCCGAAAGCACCTATACGCAAGCCCTTGATAGGCATTACCCATGCACCGGCGATGATATCCTTACGGTTGTCCATATCCTTCTGATTAACACCCTCACCATTGTAGATACCTATCTGATAGTGGAAAAGTCTACGGCCATTGGCATTGGGGAAGAGGTCTCCGGAGAACTGGATACCGATATCACGTCCACCTGAAGAGCGCTCACCTGTGCGATCGCCGAAAGCTGAGAGCTTGTTGATTACGTCAGCATAGCCTCTCCAACCCTGAGTGATGGGGTGGGTGGGGTTCTCATAGGTGAAGGCACGCTTGAACTGGCCTGCACGAATCTTGAATTCTGGATATTTACGCCATTCTGCATAGAGGTCTACCAGCTGTACGGTAGGCTGTCCGGGACCTGTTGCGTTGGTTCCCTGAATTTGAGCACGCCAGTCGAAATCACCAATCTTACCATCGAGGATGAAACGTGCCAGACGGAGATTAAAGGTGTTAGTATGCGCATTCTCCTTATCCTCACCCTGATACTGCAGCATGCCATAGCCGCTGAACTTGATATTCTTACCCCATGCGGGAAGTTCGATAGTGGCTTTTTCCTGAGTGGCCTCCATTGCTTCCAATATTGCCACTTCTTCTGCTGTCAGAGGCTCTAAACCTTGTGCGGGATCAAGCGTCTGGTTGTTACCTACTTCTGTGTCTGCACTTGCGTTGAATGTCGTCAGCGCTGCCAGCGCCATCAGACAGAATAGTCTCTTCATTTTCATTTGATTCCTATTTTTAGTTATTGCACTTATATAAATTGAGTTTTTTCCTTAATTTTGGGCAAAGATACAATAAAAAAACGGAAACTCCAAATTTTTTGGCATTTATTTTTATAACTGTCAGTCTATCTGCGTTCTAAGAGCACTACATTCTCTACGTGAGGCGTATGTGGGAACATATCGACGGGCTGTACGGCAACCACACGGTAGTGGGCATCCATATCGTGCAGATCGCGGGCCTGAGTGGCAGGATTGCAGGATACGTAGACGATGCGCTTCGGGGCGGCACGAAGGATGGTTTTTACTACGTCGGGATGCATGCCTGCACGTGGAGGGTCGGTGATGATAACATCCGGACGGCCGTGTTCGGCAATAAACTCATCTGTAAGAATATCCTTCATATCGCCGGCATAGAACAATGTGTTCTCAATATTATTTACCTCAGAGTTGATCTTTGCATCCTCGATTGCCTCGGGCACGTATTCAATACCTATAACTTTCTTGGCTTTCTTGGCTACAAAGTTGGCAATGGTTCCTGTGCCGGTATAGAGGTCGTAAACAAATTCATTACCAGTAAGTTTTGCGAAGTCGCGAGCTACACTGTAGAGATGATATGCCTGCTCGGTATTGGTCTGATAGAAACTCTTCGGACCGACCTTGAACTTCAGGTCTTCCATCAGTTCGTAAATATGGTCCTTGCCCTTGAATACAAGTATCTCCTGATCGCCTATGGTATCGTTGCACTTTTGATTGTCGAGATACATCAGTGATGTAATCTGTGGGAACATGTCGGCTATATGCTGAAGCAGAGCCTTTGCCTCTCTCTCGCTCTGTGCGAGTGTCTCGGATGTACTTCTGTCATAGTGGAACTGGAAGATTACCATCCACTCTCCAGAAGCAGAGTTACGGATGATGACATCACGGAGTAATCCAACCTGTGCTCGGAGGTCGAAGAATGAGAGTCCGTGTTCCACAGCATATTTGTATACCTCGTTGCGGATCTTATTGTGCAGATCGTCCATCAACCAGCATTTCTCTATCGGCAGAATCTTGTCGAAGGCTCCTGTGATGTGGAAACCGATGGCGGGTACGTCTTTTAGTGAAGTTTTTCCATCATTGGCGGTAGCAAACTCTAAACTCTCAGTTCTACACTCTAAACTCTTAAACTGTTCCTTGGTGAGATAGCGTTTGTTGGCACAGCCGAAATCCAACTTGTTGCGATATTCCTGTGTGTGCACAGAGCCGAGGATAGGATTAAACTCTGGCAGCTCTATCTTTCCTATGCGGTGAAGTTGGTCGTATACCTGCTGCTGTTTGAACTTCAGCTGTTCTTCGTAAGGCAGGTTCTGCCACTTACATCCTCCGCAGACACCAAAGTGACTGCAGAATGGTATCGCGCGTACATTACTATATTTAATAAAGCGAACCACTTCGCCTTCTGCAAACGAATGCTTCTTACGTCGTATCTGCACGTCGCAAATATCTCCAGGTACACAAAACGGTACGAAAACTACCAGCTCTTCCCAATGGAAAAGACACTTTCCCTCGGCTGCCACAGCCTCTATTGTTACACCCTCAAGGAGTGGTAATGGTTTCTTCTTTCTTGCCATATCTATTGTTTTGAGGGGCAAAATTACAAAAAAAACTCTAAAGAATAAAGATTTTGCGCATTTTTCTTGCGTATGTGCAGAGAAATATGTAATTTTGCACAATTCGAAATAAAACAATTTATAAGCATAATATATAACGTATAAACTATTCAAAAAGTATGAGTCAAAAACGAGTTTACCTCTTCGGTAATGGTAAGGCCGAAGGTAATGCAAAAATGCGTGAGGAACTTGGTGGTAAGGGTGCAAACCTTGCCGAGATGAACCTGATTGGTGTTCCCGTTCCTCCAGGTTTCACAATTACTACAGATTGCTGTAACGAGTACTATCAGGTAGGACAGCAGAAGATTATGGAACTGCTGAACGACGACGTGATGGCAGCCGTTAAGCACATCGAGGGTCTGATGAACTCGAAGTTCGGCGACAAGGAGAATCCTCTGCTTGTTTCTGTTCGTTCTGGTGCCCGCGCTTCTATGCCTGGTATGATGGATACCATCCTGAACCTGGGTCTGAACGACGAGGTTGCTGAGGGTATGGTTAAGAAGACCAACAATCCTCACTTCGTTTACGACTCATATCGACGTTTCGTACAGATGTACGGTGACGTCGTGCTGGAGATGAAGCCCGTGAACAAGACCGATATCGACCCATTCGAGGAGATTATCGAGGGTGTGAAGAAAGAGAGCGGTGTTGTTCTCGACAAGGACCTCTCTGTTGAGGACCTGAAGAAGCTGGTTCAGCTGTTCAAGGCTGCCATCAAGGAGCGCACAGGTAAGGACTTCCCCGACAATCCTATCGAGCAGCTCTGGGGCGCTATCTGCGCTGTGTTCCGTTCTTGGATGAACGAGCGCGCTATCCTCTATCGTAAGATGGAAGGTATCCCCGACG
>CACWLC010000058.1 GCA_902761605.1 uncultured Prevotellaceae bacterium | reverse complement strand
AGAAAGGAAGAGAATTATGGCATTGAAAGTAAAAGCAGTAGAGAAGAAGATTAAATTTAGCAAAGAAGATCCAGGCGTTTATCGCTACGTGATGCAGCCCGACCTGTATATCGCCCTCAGTCAGGCGAAGTTCATCAAGGAGGCAGCCCTCCGCTCCATCAAAGAGTGCCTGTCCCCATGTGAGGCTACGCTGTTTCGCTATTACACTGCTTCTTTATGTATTGTATGGCCATCATCGTCAGGTCATCGCTCTGCTCAGCATCGCCCACAAACTGGTGAACGGCCTCTGTCATCAGACTGATAAGTTGCTGAGGCTCCTGCTGTTGCTGGGCGAGAGCCTTTACTGCCACATCGTTGACGCGTTCCATATCAAACAGCTTAAAGTCGGCACTCGTCGCCTCGGTCAGTCCGTCGGTGAAGAGGAAGATGGTGGTGTTAGTATATATCTGTGCCTCCTGCAGCGTGTAGTCCCAGTCGGGCATGACGCCTACAGGTATGTTGCTGTCACAAGGCAGCTCACCAACACCTGCGCCTACGAGCAACGGTGCGTCATGGCCTGCGTTGCTATAGTGCAGCATTCCTGTAGGCAAGTCGAGCACACCTACGAAGAGTGTGACAAACATATTGGTCTTGTTCATGTCGGCAATCATCTGATTCATGACGCTTACGATGCGGTCAGGCTCAGACTCATGGGCAGAAGTGGTACGGAACACAGCTCTGGTAACGGCCATGAACAACGATGCCGGCACGCCTTTACCTGATACGTCGCCGATGCAGAAGAAGAGTTTGTCATCGCGGAAATAGAAGTCGAACAGGTCGCCGCCCACATCCTTGGCAGGAGTCAGTGAGGCATATAGCTGCACGTCGTCACGGTCGCCGCGTGTGGGGAAGTTCTCAGGCAACATACCCATCTGTATGCCGTTGGCAATACGGAGGTCGCTCTCTATCGAGGCTTTCTCGGCAGTGGTCTCCTTCAGTTCTTCGATGTATTTCACCAATGACTGCTGCATGTTGCCGAACGACTGGCTCAGCTGTCCGATTTCGTCGATGCGCTCGAAGTTGGGCAACTCGGCATCAAAATGTCCGGATGCGATGGTCTCAGCCTCATGAGCCAGTCGTCGCAGGGGACTCAGCTCGCGGGTGATGATACGGATAAACAGGAATAACATCAGCAGCAGACCAGTGATTACAATTGCCATTACTGAACGGCGCAGACGGTCGAAGCCGCCGAAGATATCTTTCTCAGGGCATACGATAGCCATCGAACAGCCTGTATTGCCAAGGGGTTTGTAGAACACGTAACAATCCTTGCCGTCGATATTCATGTGCTTCATGCCCTCCTCTCCACGCTGCATGGCATGACCCAGTGCCACCATAGCTGTATCAGGGTGTTCTAAGGTCTGGGTGAAAATGGTCTGACGGGTAATCTTCGTGCTGTCGGGGTGTACGAAGTAAGTGCCGCCACGACCTATCATGATGCTATAGGAGTTGGGATATGGTTTTGTGGCAGAGATGGTATTCGAGAGCCAGGAGATGGAGAGACTGGTATTGATGACTCCTATCTTCTGGCCGTCTTTGTTCTTGATGGTCTGGCAATAGCTGGTCACCATTTCGCTCGTGTTAGTAGCCACGTCGAGATCCATGTATGGCTCCGTCCAGCTCGGTTTGTCGAGTAGCGTCGACATGAGATACCAGTCTGTGAAGAAATACTGGTAGCTGTCGCTGCCGCCCTGTATGGTGCGTAACGAGTCGCCGATGTGTTTTGTATAGGCAGAGAAGTAGCGGCCTTTGTCCTTGAAATAGTAAGGCTCGAAGGCGATGGAGCAGTTGTAGAAGTCGGGATTGTTGGCCAGCATACTACGGCTGTATACGAACATTGAGTCGGCCTTGTCAGGATGGCGCGATACGAGCCACTTGGTCATGTTTGAGGCAACCTCCACACGGTTCAGGATACCTTCTACGCGTAGCGATGTCTTGTCGAGTATCTGCGAAGCGTGGCTGATAGCCTCCTGTCTTACAGCCTCACGCGACTGAAAGAACAGGAATCCGAGGGCGACGGTGAATATGATGGCTGCAAACAACACAACCCACAGACTGACCCTTATGGACAGCTTACGACGGATATATTTTAGTATTTCATTCATAATAATGCGGTATCTGATTCTTCACTCTTCACTTCTCACTTACAAGTTCATCGTAAGTTATCTGGCGGTTCAGCATACTGTTCTCAACCATCAATTGGCTGGCAAGCTTAACCATATCCGGACGAAGGCGGAACTCTCGTTTCTTCGATTCGCGGTCTACCTGTAGGCGAAGCACTTCCTTGAGCATCAGTCGTTGCATAACGCGATTGGTAGCGATTTTAGCCTTGTCTACGTGCTGCATCACGATATCGAGTGTTTCATCAGGGTGCTGTGCTGCCCATTCCCAGCCCTTCCTGCTGGCTTGGGCGAAACGAAGCGCCTGATCCTTGTGCTTGGCATAGTACTCACGAGTCATATAGACACCATCTTCCTGTACGTTGTAACCATGATCGCAGAAACGGTATACATTCTTGTCGTTTGTCTCTATACCTGCCTGTACCAGCTGGTAGTATTCATTGTAGCTCATGGCCAGCGTGGCATCGAGGGCACCAGAGAGGAAGAGGTTGACATTCTGAGCAAAACGGATCCACTCGTAATCAAGATGGTCCTTGATGCTCATGCAGATGGCCAGCTGTCCGAAGTCCACACTCCAGATGCCCACACGGGCACCCTTTTGAGTCAACGGATCCTTACCACGAGCAGAGACAATTACCATAGCATTATTCATCGATGTCTGTAGGATGTTCACCAAGGGAATGCCCTGATCGACTATCTCCAAGGCCTGACAGAGCTGCAGTGTCGTTGCCTGGCACTGGTTATTTCGCAAACGACTCATGGCAGGCTGCGTGGACGACGGATGTTCTATCTTCACTTTCAGCCCCGCCTTGCGGTAGAACCCCTTCGCCTCGGCCACATAATAACCCGCAAACTGAGCCTGGGCCGTCCATTGGGGTGTAAATACGATGGTCTCGCCCTGAGCCTGTACCTTGCTATAGCAAAAAGCAAGGAGGATGGCAAGCATCGTCAGAAGTCTAATTTCTCGTTTCATGTATTGGCTTTCTTATTATAGTCTTTTTTTCTTCTTTCTGTCGTTTTGCATCTTTATCACGAAGATGATTACGCTACATGTGAAGGTGATGGCGTTCGTAAAGAACATGAATACACCCTCGCGCCCGAGCATCCAGCCCTGTGCCATAAACGCAAAACTACCGATTGCCATCATAATGAATCCAGGCAACGATATTCCGTCGGTTCTTCGAGTACGCATAGTCTGAATGGCCTGTGGCAGATATCCGCAAATGAGGCCGATGCTTGCTATCCAGCCAAAGATGTCGAATAATAGCTGATTTTCCATAATTTATTTCTTGTTAGTAAGATATTTGGGTGCAAATATAATAAAAATAACTGAGAGTTGGTAATATTTTGCAAGAAAAAAAAGAATTTGGGGCGCATCACTGCGCCCCAAAATCCTTACTAACCAATTAACTAACTAACAATAACCTAATTTATGTATGAAAAAACTAATTCTTAACTTTTGACGTTGCAAAGGTATGGCATTTTTCATATCCACGAAAATCCTTTCAACGAATCGACTGATTTTTTAAGCCAAAAGCTTTGTTGTTTGAAGGAAAAAGTGTATATTTGCAGAAATTATACGAATAGCTAAAAAAATAAAGAAGATAATGAATACAAAAAAGCTTATTATCGCTGCCTTGACGGCACTCTTTACAGGTTTTTCACAACTGGCTTATGCAGGCCAGGCTGTTACCCCATTGTGGCTTAGGGATGTTCAGGTCAGTCCTGACGGTTCGCAGATTCTCTTTTGCTACAAGGGAGATATATATAAGGTGTCAGTAAATGGCGGAACAGCCGTTCAGTTGACCACACAGGACAGTTATGAATGCTCTCCCATTTGGAGTGCCGACGGCAGACAGATAGCCTTTGCCAGCGACAGACATGGCAACCTCGACATCTTCGTGATGGCTGCAGAGGGCGGCTCGGCCAGACGAGTTACATATAACAGCGCGGCAGAAGTGCCTCAGGCTTTCACGCACGATGGCAAATGGGTGCTCTTTGGTGCGCAGATACAGGATCCGGCTCAGAGTGCCATGTTCCCATCAAGCAGACTGACGGAACTGTACAAGGTGCCAGTGAAGGGCGGACGTACGCTCCAGGTGTTGGCTACACCAGTAGAGATGCTCAGTCTTGCACCTGACGGCAAGAGCTTCTACTATCAGGACCGTAAGGGTGGCGAGAACGAGTGGCGAAAGCACCATACCTCTTCTATTACGCGCGATATATGGTTCTATGATGCCAAGAGCGGTAAGCACACCAATATTACAGATAAGGCCGGCGAGGACCGCAATCCCGTGGTGAGTGCAGACGGGAAGACACTTTACTTCCTCAGTGAGCGCAACGGCGGAAGCATGAATGTGTACTCTTGCGAAGGTAATAATGTCAAGGCTGTCACGAACTTCAAGACTCATCCCGTTAGATTCCTGAGTCTGGCGAAGAACGGTCTGCTCTGCTATACCTACAACGGAGAGATCTATACCCAGAAGAGCGGAGAAAAACCAAATAAACTGGCAATCTCTCTCATCCGTGACGATGAGGCAGCGATAGCAGACCTCAGCTTTGCTACAGGAGCACGCCGTCCTGTGGTGAGCAAGGATGGCAAGCAGGTGGCCTTCGTGGTGAGAGGTGAGGTGTTCGTCACCAGCACGGAATATGCCACAACCCGCAGGATTACCCAGACGGCAGGCGCTGAGGCTGATGTGGATTTCGCACCCGACGGCAGGACCATCGTATATGCCTCAGAGCGTAACGGCAACTGGCAGCTCTACACTGCCAGCATCGTGAGGGATGACGACCTGAACTTCGCCAACGCTACTCTGATTAAGGAAGAGAGCATATTCCCAGAACTGCCTGCGTTGAAGCTGGAAGGGAAGATAGACTTCTCTCAGGTTGAACGACGCTGTCCTAAGTACAGTCCTGATGGCAAGAAACTGGCGTTTATCGAAGATCGTATCAAGCTGAAGGTGGTTGACCTGAAGACCAAGAAGGTGACTCAGGTTACTGACGGCAGCAAGTGGTATAGCCAGAGCGGAGAATTCGACTACGAGTGGAGTCCTGACGGCAAGTGGTTTGTACTGAGCTATATCGCCAATCGTCGTGACCCATATACTGATCAGGGTATCGTAAGTGCTGATGGCGGTGAGATTCATCCTATCACACAGAGCGGATATATGAGCGGAGGGCCCCGTTGGGTGATGGACGGCAAGGCTATTCTGTTTGAGAGTGAGCGTTATGGTATGCGCAGCCATGCATCATGGGGTAGTCAGCAGGATGTGTTCTTGGCTTTCCTCACTCAGGATGCCTACGACCGCTATCGCCTGTCGGCTGAAGACTATGCGCTGCTGAAGGAGTTGGAAAAGAAGAATGAAAAGAAGGCAGACAAGAAGTCTGGCAAAAAGGAAGAAGAAAAAGGTAAGAAGGGTGATAAAAAGTCTGACAAGAAGGAAGAATCCGATTCTGTGAAGGCTGTGAAGATAGAGTTTGAGGGTCTGGAGAATCGCATTGTGAGGCTGACGCCAAACAGTAGCCGTCTGGGCGATGCCATCGTGAGCAAGGATGGAGAGAGCCTCTATTACTTCTCTGCCTTCGAGGGAGCACCTGACCTGTGGAAGATGGATCTTCGCAAGCATGAGACAAAATTGCTGAGCAAGGGCACCAGGGGCGGAAGCGGTTCGCTGCAGATGGACAAGGAAGGCAATCTCTACTCGTTGGGAAGCACCATGATGAAGATAGAGAAAGGCGACAAGACGAAAGCCATCACCTATAATGCTCAGATGAAACTCGACCTCGCTGCAGAACGCGAGTATATGCTGCGTCACGTGGCAAAACAGATAAACAAAAAGATATTCCGTACAGACTATAACGGTTGCAACTGGGAGCTGATGCTGCAGAACTATGTGCGTTTCCTGCCCCATATCGACAATAACTACGACTTTACAGAGCTGCTGAGCGAACTGTTGGGTGAGTTGAATGTGAGTCATACGGGTGGAAGATTCAGTCCGGTACTCAAGGGAGATGCCACAGCACAGTTAGGACTGCTCTATGATATGACAGAGGCTACGGATGGAATGAAGATTACCGCTGTGCTGGAAGACGGACCTTTCAGCAATGCTAACAGTAAGGTGAAGGTGGGTGATGTAATCACAGCCATCAACGGAGTGCCTCTTAGCAAGGATACTGATCTGGCGCAGTTGCTGAATCTCTGTAAGGGCAAGAAGACTCTCGTAAGTCTGAAAGGTAATGCCGGCACATGGGATGAGGTGGTGTTACCCATTAGCAAGGCAGAGCAGTCGGATCTGTTATATAAACGCTGGATTAAGAGCAGGGCAGCTGAGGTGGAGCGTCTGTCGAACGGTCGTTTAGGTTATGTGCATATCGAAGGCATGAACGATGCAAGTTTCCGCGATGTCTATTCTGACATCTTAGGCAAGTATAACCTGAAGGAGGGTATCGTCATCGACACCCGTTACAATGGAGGCGGACGTCTGCATGAGGATATAGAGATACTATTCTCTGGAAAGAAATACTTTACTCAGGTGATTCGTGGCAGGGAGGTTTGCGATATGCCAAGCAGACGTTATAATCATCCGAGTATTATGTTGCAGGCAGAGGGAAACTATAGCAATGCCCATGGAACACCTTGGGTTTACAGCCATCAAAAGATAGGAAAGCTGGTAGGAGCTCCTGTGCCAGGAACAATGAGTTCTGTGAACTGGGAGACGTTGCAGGATCCAACGCTGGTATTTGGTGTGCCTGTCATAGGTTATCAGTTGCCTGACGGCTCATATCTTGAGAATACTCAGCTGGAGCCTGATGTCTATATCCTGAATCGTCCTGAGACTATTGTTACAGGTACAGACCTGCAGCTTGAGGCCGCAGTACGAGAACTCCTGAAGGAACTCTAAGTCCTCGACATTCCCCTCCTCTGAGAGGAGGGGTTAGGGGAGGAGTGATTAAACTTTTTTTCTGATATAATCAGCAAAAATCCTTGCAGCGCTTTCAACCTTAGCGGCGCAAGGGCGAGTCTTATAGTACTCGGCTGTTCTAGCAGAGGCTACATAGCTGTTTTGTGCCTTCTCATAGCCCTTGATACCAAGAATCTCAGCACAGATCAAACTACCGTTTTCCTCCTTTGATTTCGCCAGCAAATCCTGCACTACCTTATAACATGCCGATTTGCCCTCGCGATCGGAACCCTCAGTCTGTCCACAATCCAAACCTACAAGCATGACGATGCCCGATACGGCTCCGCACATCATCCTTAGCCTGCCAACACCACCGCCAAAGCCAGCGGCAATCTTCTTTGCTAAGGTCTCGTCCAAACCATAAAGGTCGGAAAAGGCTGCCACCACACTTTGGCAGCAGCCATATCCGGCCATGAAATTATCTACTGCGCGATTAACGCGCTCTTCAATCTCAAGTTCAGTCATTCTTAAGCCTCAACCTCGTCGTTGGCCTTGAAGTTCTCGAGATCCTCAACCTGGAATGCCTTGATGTATGCGCTCTTACCGTATACATCCTCTTCAGTCATGCGAATATAAACCTGAGCACTCTTAGCAAACATCTCAGGAGCCTTAGCAGCATCGCGGATGATGAGCAGTGACATCACCAGCTCAGCAGTCATATCGTAGAGACGACGAGCCAGGAAGTCCTGAGCATCCTGATTCTCGAGAGCCTTTACGTTAGCGAGAGCCTCCTCGTAAACAGGAATCAGCTTCTCTACCCGAGCCTTCAGAGCTGCATCAGCCTCTGCAGGCAGGGCAGCGAGCATATCCTTGATGTTGTTCAGCATAGTGCCGTTGGTGATGTAGCGGATAGCGGCAACAACCTGCAGTTGAGTGGTACCCTCGTAGATAGAGAAGATACGAGCGTCGCGGAACAGGCGCTGGCTCTTGTACTCCATGATGAAACCTGAACCACCGTGGATTGAGATGGCATCGTAAGCGTTCTGGTTGGCGTACTCAGAGTTCATACCCTTAGCGAGTGGTGTAAAGGCATCAGCCAAACGCTGATACTTCTTCAGCTCCTGCTTCTCCTCAGGTGTGAGCTTGCGGTCGCGCTCGATATCCTCGAGGCACTTATAAACGTCAACATAACAAGCTGTCTCGTACAGCAGTGAACGACCAGCATCGAGCTTAGCCTTCATGCGAGATAGCATATCGTAAACAGCGGGGAAGTTGATGATCTTGTCACCAAACTGCTGACGCTCCTTAGCGTAAGCCAGACCCTCGTTGTAAGCCTCCTGCTCTACACCTACTGACTGAGCAGCGATACCCAGACGAGCACCGTTCATCAGAGCCATCACGTACTTGATCAGTCCCAGACGGGTCGATCCGCAGAGCTCTGCCTTGGCATTCTTATAGGTCAGCTCACAGGTAGGTGAACCATGAATACCCAACTTGTGCTCGATGTGACGAACATCAACACCGCCCTGACGCTTGTCGTAGATGAACATCGACAGACCACGTCCGTCCTTGGTGCCTTCCTCAGAACGAGCCAGCACGAGGTGGATGTCGCTATCACCATTGGTGATGAAGCGCTTCACACCGTTCAAGCGCCAGCAGTTCTCCTTCTCATCGAAAGTAGCCTTCAGCATCACGCGCTGCAAGTCAGAACCAGCATCAGGCTCAGTCAGGTCCATACTCATACCCTCACCAGCGCAAACGCGCGGGATGTACTTCTGGCGCTGCTCCTCGCTACCGAACTCATACAGAGTGTCGATACAGCTCTGCAAGCTCCAGATATTCTGGAAACCAGCATCAGCAGCTGAAATCATCTCAGAGAGCATTGAGAATACTGCGTTAGGCAGGTTCAGACCGCCGTAACGACGAGGCATCGATACACCCCAGAGGCCAGCCTTGCGGGTAGCGTCGAGGTTCTCGTAAGTCTTAGAGGCGTAGATCATACGGCCGTTCTCGAGGTGTGGACCTTCCAGGTCAACGCTCTCAGAGTTTGGCTCGATGATGTTTGCAGCCACGTCGCCAGTGATGTCGAGAATCTGCTTGTAGTTCTCGATGGCATCGCCCAGGTCAACGGGGGCATAGTCATATTCTTTCGCATCAGCGAAA
>CACWLC010000057.1 GCA_902761605.1 uncultured Prevotellaceae bacterium | reverse complement strand
TTATTCACCAACGTTGTGGCGCTTCTCCTTAATACGAGCAGCCTTACCAGTGAGCTTGCGCAGATAGTAAAGCTTAGCGCGGCGAACCTTACCTACCTTGTTGATCTCGATGCTCTGAATGTTGGGAGACTCGATGGGGAAGATACGCTCTACACCTACAGTACCAGACATCTTGCGAACAGTGAAGCGCTTCTTGTCACCGTGACCTGCAATCTTGATCACAACACCACGAAAGAGCTGAATACGCTCCTTAGAACCCTCGATAATTTTGTAAGCGACAGTAATAGTGTCACCAGCCTTGAACTCTGGGAACTTCTTGCCGGTTGCAAATGCTTCTTCAGCAACTTTAATTAAATCCATTTCTTTAATTGCAATTAAATTTGTTGTATCGTTCCTACGCAACATAACAGGCCTCTCGATACTTCCTGCCAGCGATTACGCGGAAAGCGGGTGCAAAGGTACTATTTTTTAATGGATAAATGATAATGGATAAATGATAAACGTGGGTGGTTTAACAATTTTTAGTATTTTATTACGCAATACGCATCGAATATTGAGTGATTTTTTGTATCTTTGCAAAGCAAAACTATAAGATTATGAATATAAAGCATTTCATTTTTGGCACTCTGGCTACGCTTATGCTGGTATCGTGTGCGCAAAAGCACTACCGACTCGTGAGTGTCGACAGAAGCCGTATCATCGTTGATAGCCGCTACGACAAGAATCCTGACGCAGAGGCTGAAAAGTTTATTGCCCCCTATAAGAGGGTCAACGACTCCATCATGGGGCCGATAATGGGAGTGGTGGCTCACAACATGCATGCACAGCGTCCTGAGAGCGACCTTTCGAACCTGCTTGCAGATATCCTCGTTTGGGCAGCGAAAGACTATAACGAACAGCCTGTGCTGGGTATCTATAACATGGGAGGTATCCGTGCAGATCTTACCAAGGGTGAGGTTACCTACGGCGATGTGCTCGATGTGGCTCCCTTTGAGAACAAGATCTGTTTCGTAACCCTTAACGGTGAGCAGATGATTACTCTCTTCCAACAGATGGCCAAGAGAGGCGGTGAAGGAGTAAGTCGTGGAGTGGAACTCGTGATTGAGGGTCCTGAGAACGATACTAAGATGAAGTCTGTACGTCTTCACGGCAAGGAGATTGATCCTAAGGCAGAGTACCGCATCGCAACCATCAACTATCTCCTTGAGGGTAATGACGGTATGCCTATTCTCAAGGAGGGTACCAACAAGATTGCCCCTGATGACGCAAGCAACAATACCCGGTTTCTTATCATGAACTATTTCCTTGACAAGAAGGCTAAGGGTGAGATTGTGGATTCGAAAGTTGAAGGAAGAATCGTAAGGATTAAATAAAAATTAAAATAAAAAATATATGAGAGGTAATATATATAATAAGGTATTGATGAGGACGGTGATGATGGCGATACTCGTCATGATGCCTTTTGCAGCTTCGGCCAAGAAGCAAAAGCAGCTTTTGATTCTTCACACCAACGATACTCATTCGTGTATCTATCCGCTCAATCCTAATCTCGACAATAAGGATCTGGCAGGGCGTGGAGGTTTCCTGCGTCGTATCAACATGATTAAGGAGGAACGACAGAAGAATCCCGACCTTCTGCTCTTCGATAGCGGTGACTTCTGTCAGGGATCAGGTTACTACACCCTATTCAAAGGTGAAGTGGAGATTGGTCTGATGAATCTTATGGGCTATGAGTGCTCTACCATCGGCAACCACGAGTTTGACTTCGGAATGGAGAATATGGCCAAACTCTTCCGTATGGCCAACTTCCCCATCGTCTGTTCTAACTACGATTTCACTGGCACTGTGCTCGAAGGTCTGGTAAAGCCTTATATCACTATCCGGCGCGGCGACGTGAAGATAGGTGTCTTCGCACTCGATCCTCCGATGAAGGGTCTGGTCTTCGACGGCAACTGCGAGGGAATCAAATTCCTCGACCCTGCAGAGACAGCTCAGAAATATATCAACCTGTTGCGCAAACAGGAGAAATGCGACCTCGTGATATGCATATCGCATCTGGGATGGGAGGTTTCGGTATATCCCGACGAGAAGTTCCTAAGTCTTACAGAGGGCTGCGACCTTGTGCTTGGCGGACATACCCACACCTATATGCCAACGCTCGAATATGCCCCCGACAAGAATGGCAAGATGATTCCTGTAGACCAGAACGGAAAACACGGAGTATTCATTGGTAAGCTGATTCTCAATCTGGAGAAATAAAGAGTAATAAAAAAGCCGCTCAATATCGAGCGGCTTAAATTTTGTTTGTTTGCTTAAGTGATTAGCCCAGGCTGATAGCCTCAGAAGGACATACACTAGCGCAAGTACCACACTCTGTGCAGAGATCTGGATCGATTGAATACTTCTCGCCCTCAGAAATAGCCTCTACTGGGCACTCACCCTGACATGTACCGCAAGCGATGCAGTCGTCACCAATTACATATGCCATAATTCTTATAAATTTAAATTAATATTAATGTTAATACTCACTTTTGACGATGCAAAGATAAGAACATTTTCCGATAAATACCAAACTTTAGGTATGAAAAGTTCACTTTTAGGGGTCAATTTATACAATGTCGAAATAACAAGTATAATAAAGCGGCTTTTTATGCGTTATTAAATTATGAAGTCGAAGAATGTAACAAGATACCTGATGATATCGTCATTTATCATTTATCATTTATCATTTACCCTCGGTGCTACGGCGCAGACGCGAAGGGTACAGCACAGACCATATACCGACCTGCGCCCACTGCACTTCGGCATCAATGTGGGTATGAACCTGCAGGACATAGAGTTTGACAATATCGGGCCTCAAACGATAACCCTTGAGGATGGTACTATGATGCAACAGACAAAAGTGGTTGAAGCCGACAAGTGGAATGCCGGTTTCAGTGTGGGGGTTACTGCCGATATGCGACTCTCCAACCACCTGAACCTGAGGATAACGCCCACCATGCATTTCGGAGCCAAGCATCTCACCCTGCGCGATCTCCAACAACTTAGCCCGGAAGGCGTGCCGACAGAGGTACATCAGGATATGAAGAATACCTATCTGTCATTTCCCATAGACCTGAAGTTCTCTGCCCAGCGATGGAACAACTATCGTCCGTATCTTATTGCAGGAATAAACCAGATGATAAACCTCACAGGTAAGAACCAGGACTATATCAGACTCAAGAAATCGGATACGATGATAGAGATCGGTATGGGCTGCGACCTGTATCTGCCATTCTTCAAACTTATTCCCGAGATAAAATTCTGCTATAGTCTTATCGATGCCCTCGACAAGAATCACGTAAACGACCTGACGGATGAGAATAAAAAAATGTATGCCCGCGCAGTTAGCGGCGGACATACAAAAATGATTGTTCTTACCTTCTATTTCGAATAAGAGAGTCGGGCGACTCAGAAAGTGAGGTCCCTACCCCTATAGAACTCTATCAGAGCCTTCTGGTAGATATTCTCATAACGAGCCTGAACGAGGTCTGACTCTGCCTTCAGATAGTTGTTCTTCGACTCGTTAAACTCTGTGATAGTAGCCTTTCCGTTCTCGTACTTAGCCTGCATCAGCGTAAAGGCATCCTCAGAACTCTTTACCGCCTCGAGCGATTTCTGTTCCTTAGCATGGGCATTAACGGCATTATAGTACACCTTCTGGATATCCTGATAAAGAGTCTTCTTTGCATTATCCAGCTGAAGCTGCTGGTTCTGACGCTCTATCTTAGCATTACGGATGTTGTTTCTTGTCTGGAAACGGTTGAAGATAGGTATGCTGAGACTCAGGCCTATATATTGCGAGAAATTATTCTTTATCTGAGTACCGAAGCCAGCTGAGTCAAAACCCGATGTGGTGTAGTAGTTGGTTCCCATACCGCCGTTAGCAGAGAGTGTGGGGTAATACCCTGCCCTTGCAATCTTGATACTGTATTCTGTGCCCTTAAGACGAAGTTGCTGAGATGCGATCTCAGGCTTTATGCCTAAGGCATCAGCATAGATCTGATCGGGAGTAGGCAATCCTATATTTCCTAGGGTTCCTAGATATCCTAGGTTATCTATATTAGGCCTAACGATAGAGAATCCCTCTGGCGATGGTAGCTCGAGGAGCTGAGTGAGGCTGAGTATCGCCAGGCGGGTGTTATTATCAGCCTGGGTAGCAGTGAGATGGCTGTTTGCGAGGGTGGCCTTCTGCTGAGAGAGCTGTGCCTCAGAGGCCTTGCCATTGTTGACGAAAGCCTGAAGACGAACCACCTGCATAGAGTCGATAGCAATCTGGCGACGAGCCACATCGGCTATCTCCAGATCATAGAGTATCTGAACGTAAGCCTGAGCCACCTGCATACGGATATCATCCTTTGCCTTCTCGAGGTCGGCTGTTGCTGCCTCAAGATTCAGCTGGTCGAGTTTTATCTGGTTAGGGATCTTGAAACCTGTGAAGATGGGCACACTCGCACCAAGCTGTAAGGATGTCGACGAGGTGTTGGTGTTTGAGTAAGTGTTATCAGCAGTAAGACCACGTCCGAAAGAGAAGTTCTGACCTAATGATGCGCTTACATCCGGAAGACGGGAGTTTTTGTCGGTATTGAGCTGTATATCCCTCTGTATACGCGCGTTTGCCTTCTGCTTGATGCTGATGTTATGCTCTACGGCATAGTCGCAGCACTCACGCAGGCTCCACTGACGGGGCTGAGCCCCTAAAGGTAAAAGGGTAAAAAGGTAAAAAGGTAAAACCTTTACCCACCCTTGGACCTTTATCTTAAATATATTCTTCATAATCACTCTTTTACTTTTTTACCTTTTACCCTTACTTACCATCGTCTGCTACAATCTCAGGGCCACGAACCTTATCCTTCGCTGTTATACCCTTTTTTATCTCGATATTCACACCGTCAGAGAGACCTGTGGTAACAGCCGTACGCTCATAGGTCTTGTTCTTGCCCTCACCTTTGATGATATAAACGAAAGTAGAGTCACCACTGAACTCGATAGCACTCTCAGGCACACTGAGCACTTTTTCTGCCGAAGCGAGGACAATCTCAGCATTGGCACTATAGCCAGAGCGAATCTTTCCACCGTCAGACAACTTCACGGCTGCCTTGATCTCAAACTGGTTGGCACCATTGCTCTCAACAGCCTTTGGAGAGATGTACTCCAGATTGGCATCAAACTTCAGGTCCTGCAAAGCTCCAATCGTGATCTTCATCGGCATGTCAGACACCAGTTGTCCTACTTCGGTCTCGTCGATGTTCCCACGGAAAATCAGGTTGTTCATATTGGCAACAGTGGCAATCGTAGTACCCTCGTTCATCGTGTTCACCTGAATCACTGAATAACCCACCTTAACAGGGATATCGAGGATAACGCCGCTGATGGTAGAACGTATGAGTGTGGATGAAGCCTTGGCGTTCGCCTTTGAGAAACCGTCTCTTACCACCTCCAGAGCATCCTCAGCAGCCATCTTCTCATGCTTGGCCTGCTCCAAAGTCTGCTTGCTCTTATCATATTCATCAGCCGATACGAGCTTCTGCTTGTAGAGGTTCTCCTCACGCTGGAAATCTGTCTGCGCCTGTTTCAGGTTGATTTCCGCCAGACGCACACGCATCTCGGCAGAGCTCAGCTGTCCCATCTCAGGCACCACCTTCACCTTGGCAATCACATCACCAGAATTCACGAAATCACCTGCCTCCTTGTAAAGTTCAGTGATGATACCAGAAATCTGAGGCTTGATGTTGACCTCATTACGAGGCTCAATCTTACCTGTGATAATGGTCGTCTTCTGGATGTTCTCCGTCTTTGGGGTGAACTCATTGTAGACGATCTCCTTGGGTTGGCTCTTCTGCCACAGGAACACGAATGTTCCGATGAAAATCAGCGCGATAACAGCAGCGATAATCAGTTTTCTGTACTTTTTCATATTGTTGTTTTTTTAATTTTTAATTCTATATTATTTTTATTCGTCTCTCATTGCGTCAACAGGCTTGATGCTCATGGCCCTTGCTGCTGGGGCTAATCCTGCCAGCACGCCAAGCGAGCTTACCACGAAGGCACAGAAGATGGCCGTCCAGAAGCTTACCTGGAAGTGGGTGTTCACGATGCCATCCTCAGTATTGGCCAACTCCAGCATCTGCAGTATCATGACGCCAAACATGATGCCACTCATACCCGCCACAAGCGTCAGCACAATACTCTCAGAGATAATCTGCGACAGTATCATCTTTGGCGTAGCGCCAATAGCCCTGCGGATACCAATCTCAGTTGTTCGCTCGCGCACTGTTACCATCATGATGTTCGATACGCCAATGGCACCTGCGAGCAGAGTTCCAAGACCCACCAGCCAGATAAGGAAGTTCACGCCCTTGAACAGATTGTCAACCATCTGGAACATCAACTCTGTATTGAATACAAAAGCACCCTGTTCGTCAGTAGGAT
Source organism: uncultured Prevotellaceae bacterium (assembly GCA_902761605.1). Taxonomy (GTDB): domain Bacteria; phylum Bacteroidota; class Bacteroidia; order Bacteroidales; family Bacteroidaceae; genus Prevotella. The sequence continues at coordinate 3,422 of CACWLC010000057.1, read as the reverse complement.
CCACATAGTGGGCTCTGGCCACCGTCTCGCGGATGCGATCGGTAATCTTGCTCATCACCACGCCCTTGCGCCCTGTAGCTGCTATCAGGTCTACCTCGTTACCACGATTAAACAATGCTTGCATCAGGGTAATCGGCAAGGTGATTTTCTCTTCGGCACGACCATTGAAGTTGATGCCACCTTCGGCATAATCAACGCCAATCACCTCAAAGTAAGTGGAGTCAACGCGGATTTTCTTTCCACAGGGGTCGCCACCTTCCTTGAAGAGTTCCTTGTATATCTTCTTTCCGATAACGCACACCTTGCGCTGCTCCTGCATGTCCATCTCGTTCAGGTATCTGCCATAGTACATCTTTGGCGTGATCACCTTTATCATCTCAGGCGTCGTTCCTTGAATTCTTGGCTGTGTCTTCTGGTCGCCATAGTAGGCAGTGTTATTACCACGCCACCGCGAGAAAATCATGGGCACCACCGCTTCGAGTTCCGGCACACGTTGCCTCAGGCGCTCAATATCCTTATAATCCATGCTCCACCAGCGCCCCTTTCGGAATCCCTTATAGGGTTTGGTAGTCTGTTCGGCTCCTATCACAACAGTGTTCTGAGCAAAGCCCTCAAAGTTCTTTTCAAGCATCTCCCTCAGTCCTTTTCCGCCTCCCATAAGGGCCACAAGCATGAATACGCCCCAGAACACGCCGAATCCAGTGAGGAACGAGCGTGCCTTATTGCGCGTAATCGTATCGATTATTTCTCTATAGGTATCTAAATCCAGTCTCATAATATTAATCAGCTCTTAGTGCCTCGATGGGGCGGATTTTACTTGCTTTATAAGCTGGGATGAGTCCAGCGATAGTTCCAGCGATAATCATCACCAGCGTAGCCTCGAAACAGACGTCGAGTCCTACTGTAGGATCCTTGAAGAGCGTCAACTGAACCACTCCCAGATCCGTCACTTCGTGACCAATGGTTGCGTCCATATACTCATTGGCGAATATACCCATCAGCATACCTACGTAGCCAAAGAAGGTGGTGATGATCACACTCTCAATGATAATCAGCTTGAGGATGCTCCAGGGCTTGGCACCGATGGCTTTACGGATACCAAACTCGTGGGTACGCTCCTTAACGGTGATCAGCATGATGTTTGACACACCGACGATACCACTCAGCAGCGTGAACAGTCCTATCACCCAGAGGAAAGTGTGGATGATGGCGATACCCTTCTCCATCTGCAGGCTCTGCGTATAGCCGTTCCAAATCCAGATGGCACGCTCGTCTTCAGGATGCACCTGATGGTTAGCATTCAAGCGTCTGCGATAAGTCTTCTCAAATGCCTCGTTGGCTTCTTCTGTCGTCAACCCATGAAAGGTGAACTCTATATTACCCAAACTGTTGCTGTTGGCGCCATAGATGCTCTTGATGGTGGAATAAGCTGAATAGGCATTACTCTCACCATCGCCGGGATGCTCGTAGATGCCAACCACCTTGAACGATATACCACCTACATTCACATTCTTACCTAACAGCGACTTGTAGTCCTTAGGTTCCAGTTCCTTAGCCTGCTTATCGTTCAGCACCAGCACCTTACGTTTCTCTTTCTGGTCGATTTCGTTGATGAATCGTCCACAAATCAATGGGCGCTTGTTAATCTTGGTATGGATAGGATAAACGCCGGCTATCTGCAAGCTCATATAGTTCTCGCCATTGGTAACGGTGGAACTCATATAGTAGCAGGCACCCACCTCGTCGATGTTGTTCTTAAACTCGGATTCAGTTGCTTTCAGGTCGTGGGCATTCAGTTCGATGTAGCGGCCCTCACTCAGTCCGTTATAGGCCTTCGAGGTACGGCTTCCATACGCCTCCATCGAGTTGGCAAGGTAGTTGCCCATCATGCTCATGTTGGCATTGATGAGTCCGTTACCGGCACCCAATAGTACGATGATCATGAAGATGCCCCACGCCACAGCAAAGCCCGTGAGCGTAGTACGGAGCTTATTCCTCCTTGCCGTCGACCATATTTCATTTATTATATCGTGCATAATCTCACTATTACTTCATCATACCGTTGATACCGAATGGACTTGCATCGTGGTTCAGGTTCTCCTCTATCTGGCCGATGATACCGTCCTTGATGTGTACTATCTTGTTCGTCTCGTTCGCCACACCGCTCTCGTGGGTTACCACTACGATAGTCATACCATCCTCCTGATTCAGCTTCTTCAGCAACTGCATCACCTCCACAGAGGTCTTGGAATCCAATGCGCCCGTAGGCTCATCGGCCAGGATAATCTGTGGACGGGTGATGAGTGCTCTGGCAATAGCCACACGCTGCTTCTGTCCTCCCGACAGTTCGTTGGGGTAATGTTCTGCCCAATCCAAAAGTCCCAGACGGTCCAGATAATCCAAAGCCATCTGATGGCGCTTTTTCCTGGACACCCCTTGATAAAATAATGGCAACTCAACGTTTTCCACGGCGGTTTTGAAAGAGATGAGATTAAAGCTCTGGAAGATAAAACCTATCATCTTATTGCGGTACTCGGCAGCCTTGCGCTCAGAGAGGTTCCAGATGGGCACTCCTGCGAGCTCGTAGATGCCTGAGTCGTAATTGTCCAGGATGCCAAGTATGTTCAGCAGCGTACTCTTTCCTGAACCTGAGGCACCCATGATGGAAACAAACTCTCCTTTGGCAATGTCGAGCGAGATGCCCTTCAGCACATGTAGCGGCTGCGCACCCTGATAGGTTTTGTTGATGTCTTGTAAATGTATCATGAAAAAATCTATTTTACCTAAAATCTATTTGTTTGACGCTGCAAAATTAGAAAAAGTTGCAGTCAACACAAAATTTTTGGGATAATATGCACAGAAATGTGACGAACGGCTACAATGTCTTCTCCCATACCGTCGTAATATCTGTGATGGAGATATCCAGCAGGCGCATCTGGCGGAAGAGCTCAGGCAATTTTTCCTTCATAAACTCCTGCTTGCGAGCCTTGAGGATCTGCTTCTTGGCACCAGGGGTCACGAAATATCCCAGGCCACGTTTATTGTAGATGATTTCCTCGCGTGCCAACTGCTCATAGGCCTTTACGGCTGTGTTGGTGTTCACCTCCAGCAGCACAGCATACTCGCGCACTGAGGGAATGCGATCATCGTCCTTGTACCTACCAGAGAGGATCTCGTCGCACAGACGGTCAGCCATCTGGATGTAGATTGCTTTATCGTTTGAGAATGTCATAATTAGTCCACTTATTTGTTAATAGCTGAAAACCTTTGAAGATTTGGAACGAAGCCCAATAGTTGAAGACAGAGAGCAGGGGAAGCAGGATGGCGAGGATATAGGCCGGGATGCCAACCTCGCCAGACACGTAACGACCATTCTCCCAAGTAGATGTAAACATAGAGAGTTCGAAATAATGCATAGTCTT
>CACWLC010000056.1 GCA_902761605.1 uncultured Prevotellaceae bacterium | reverse complement strand
AAGGTAGGTAAGGTTCGCCGCGCTAAGCTTTACTATCTGCGCAAGCTCACTGGTAAGGCTGCTCGTATTAAGGAGAAGCGCCACAACGTTGGTGAATAAGAAAAGCAACAAAGAGAGGTTCCACAGCAGGAGCCTCTCTTTTTCATTCGTAGTTCTCATCGGCACTGGTCTCACCATGAAGGGCCTCCTGAAAGGATTCCCAGTCCTGGAATCCCACAAAGAGCGACAGGCGGTCTAAGGCTTTCCTGTCTGGCTTGCGGATGATTTCCTTCTCTACTGCTTCGAGCAGTTTTTTCAGGGCTAAACGTTTCTTCTCCATATTATTGCTAAGTTTGGTGCAAAATTACAAAAATTTTTTGTACCTTTGCACGCAAAAAGAAAAAAATCGCAAAAAGATGAAAGAATTAGCACTCAAGTACGGATGTAATCCGAATCAGAAGCCCTCACGCATCTTCATGACCGAGGGCGAGTTACCCATTGAAGTGATCAACGGGCGTCCTGGCTACATCAACTTCCTCGATGCATTCAACGCCTGGCAGTTGGTGAAGGAGCTGAAGGCAGCCACAGGCCTGCCCGCCGCCGCCTCGTTCAAGCACGTCAGTCCTGCTGGTGCTGCAGTAGGTCTGCCCCTGAGCGACACTCTGAAGCACATCTATTTCGTGGATGATATTGCTGGCCTCGACGACAGTCCCATCGCCTGTGCCTATGCCAGAGCCCGTGGTGCCGACCGTATGTCGAGCTATGGTGACTTCGTGGCTCTCTCTGATACCTGCGACGCTACAACGGCAAGAATCCTGAAGCGTGAGGTTAGCGACGGTGTGATTGCTCCTGACTACACCCCAGAGGCTATCGAGATCCTGAAGGACAAGCGCAAGGGCACATATAATGTCATCAAGATTGATCCCAACTACCAGCCTGAGCCTATCGAGCGCAAGCAGGTATTCGGCGTCACCTTCGAGCAGGGCCGTAATGAGATCAAGCTCGACGACGATGCCCTCTTCGAGAATATCCCCACCCAGAACAAGACCTTCACACCAGAGGCCAAGCGCGACCTGATCATCGCCCTCATCACTCTGAAATATACTCAGTCAAACTCTGTATGCTACGTTAAGGATGGTCAGGCCATCGGTATCGGAGCAGGTCAGCAGAGCCGTATCCACTGTACCCGTCTGGCAGGAAACAAGGCCGATATCTGGTGGCTCCGTCAGCATCCGAAGGTGATGAACCTGCCTTTCCTGGGTAATATCCGCCGAGCAGATCGCGACAACACCATCGACGTGTATATCTCTGACGATTACGACGATGTGCTCCGCGAAGGCACCTGGCAGATGTTCTTCAAGGAGAAGCCAGAGGTGCTGACTCGTGAGGAGAAGAAAGAGTGGATTGCAAAGAACACTAAGGTGGCTCTTGGCTCTGACGCCTTCTTCCCCTTCGGCGACAATATCGAGCGTGCTCATAAGAGCGGTGTAGAGTTTATCGCCCAGGCAGGTGGCTCAGTGCGTGATGATAATGTCATCGAGACCTGCGACAAATACGGTATCGCTATGGCCTTCACGGGTGTTCGTCTCTTCCACCATTAAGCCTATGGATGATTTTCAGAATATCCTCGAGCACGGTATCAGCTTCGGACGTGGAGGTGATAAGCCAAAGGATGATGGCAAGGTGAAGACCAAAGCCAAGAAGAAGCAGTATATCACCGGTGCTCACGGTAGCGGTTCTGCACGTCAGAAGGCAAAGTATCGCGAGCAACGTGCCAACAGACACAAGAAATAAAAAACGAATGATCCCCCGCCAATCGGCGAGGGATTATTTATTTCTTCTTCGGTATCGAGAGTATAAACCTGCAGCCTTCAGTATATTCGGCATCGAGTGTGAGCTCACCACCTATCACACAGGCTAACCGCTTGCTGATGGATAGTCCTAATCCGATACCCTCCTTGAAGTTGTCTGAGGCTTTCTCAAAGAGTCCGAAGATACGGTCCTTGTCTTCGGGCTTGATACCTACGCCGGTATCTGTCACAACGAGATTCACCTTTTGAGCCGACTTGTCGTATTCGCAACTCAGTTCTATAAAGCCATTATCAGTAAACTTCTTGGCATTATCGATAAGATGTGTAAGTATACGATTCACCGTCGAGGGATGTGTGCGCACGGTAAAGTCATCGGCCACATTCGTTGAGAATCGGATGTCCACACTCTCTTTGGTATTATCGTCCATCGTGCGGAGCAGCTTACGGCATAGTACGTTGATCATCACATCCGACATCTCCGAGTCTGGTTTCATACTTCTCTCGCTCTCGCTGTTGGCCAGTTCCAGCAACTCGTCAATAATCGTTGTGATAAGGTCCACATTATATGTTATACGCTCCTTAGCGTCTTTCTTCTCCTCTTCACTCAGTTCGATGCCTGGCTCACATAGCAGGCTCGAGAATCCTCCAACGGCATTCAGCGGAGTACGTATCTCGTGGCTCATGTTGTTGATGAATGCTGTCTTCATGCGGTTCGACTCCTCAGCACGGTCCAAGGCAGCCTTAAGCTTCTTGTTCTTGTCCCAGATGATTCGCATTAGTCGCCTGCGGCCCATGATATATATAATAAAGAATGCGATGACGATGCCGATAATCCAGTTTTTGCGGTTTTCGGCTGTTTCCTTGTGGTCTTCACTCTCCTCTTGAGTTTCAACCAACTCACGTTTAAGCGAGTCCAACTCAACTGATATGCTGTCATTCTCCGCCATAGCAAAGAGCGAAAAACAACTTATCAGCAGTAGTGATATTAGCCGGCAAAGATATCGTTTGTACATCAAATTAGTTTTTTCCGCTACAAAAGTAATATCTTTTCGCTGAATCTGCAAATAAAATGCAAAAATAATGCTGATTTCTTTGAAACTTTGCTAAAAACGACTATCTTTGCAACGAATTTTAAACAGCTAACAATAATTCACAATATGAAATCAATCAGACTATGTGCTCTCGCCACAGCGCTTTTCTGCACAAGTATCATCAATGCTCAAAAATATGTAGGAGGCGATATCTCTATGCTTCCAAAATATGAAGAGGCTGGTGTAGTATATAAAGATAAAAGCGGAAATACCGTTTCCGATGTTATCGCTTTCTTTAAGCAGGAGGGTTTGAATGCGATGCGATTACGTCTTTTTGTCGACCCGTCTAAGGACAATGATAAGGCTGTATGCCAGGATATTGAATATGTAAAGAAATTAGGAAAGCGTATCAAAGATGCAGGCATGAAGTTCATGCTCGACTTCCACTATAGTGATACATGGGCTGATCCAAGCAAACAATGGACACCTGACGCTTGGAAAAGCCTTAGCGATACAGAGCTTGAAAATAAGATATATGAGTATACGAAGGATTGTCTCCAGCAGTTAAAAAGTGCAGGTGCAGAGCCTGATATGATTCAGACTGGCAATGAGATATCCTATGGTATGCTCTGGGGAACGGAAGCCGCTGTCAAGGGCAAGAACACCAACCGTTGTTATACCAATTCGCCTGAAGCTAACTGGACACGATTCACTAATCTCCTTAAGCAGGCAGGCAAAGCCTGCAGGGAAGTCTGCAGTTCTGCAAAGATTATCCTGCATAGCGAGCGAGTGGCAAAGCCTGATGTGCTTATCGACTTCCTTGATCGTATGAAGGCAGCATCCGTAGATTACGATATCATCGGACTGAGCTATTACCCCGACCATCATGGCAATCTCGCTACTATGGAAACAGCCTTAGAGCGGGTGGAAAATGCGAAATACGGTAATGATATAATGATTGTTGAAGCTGGTTATAGCTATGCTTGGTCTATTGGTTCGGAGTATAACTATACAGCCACTTATCCATATACGGAAGAGGGCCAGCGTAAGTTTACTGCCGACCTTGTCACCACATTAAACAAGCATGATTCTGTTAAGGGCCTCTTCTGGTGGTGGCCTGAGGACAACGGAAACAAGAGCGTTACTAATGGTTGGTGGAATGCTGCCTTATATGACCACAACACAGGAAAGCCTTATGCTGCCTTCTACGAACTGAAGAACTTTCTTGGCAGTGAGTTAGGCATTAGTGCTTTAGGTGCTTATAAGGCTTCTGATCCTTATTGGTACAGCCTCGATGGTAGGAGAATGAACAGCAGGCCTCAGACCAAAGGAATCTACTTGAATAACGGAAAGAAAATAATCATAAACGAAAAATGATGAAAAGGAGTATTATTGGATTTATGGCGGCTTGTTTTATTGCTACAGGCTGTAATGCCGCACAGAAGACAGACGAGTTTACCACAAAGAGCGGTAAGACGGTAAAAATCACTTGTATCAAACATGCGAGCCTGGAGATTACCTACGATGGCGTTGAGATTCAGATTGACCCCGTTGGAGTCGGTGCCAAGCCTGAGACCGACTACGGGCAGTTTCCTAAGGCCAACCTCATCCTCATCACCCACGAACATCGTGATCACTTCGAGCGCGAGGCAATAGCCCAGATTCGTACTCCGGCAACGACCATCTATTCCAATATGGCCGTCTATAACATGTTTCGTAATTGCATCGCTCTGGCTAATGGCGACAGCGTGGCCTATCGTGACGACATCACCCTGAAGGTCGTTCCTGCTTACAACTATTCTGAGGGTCGTACCCAGTTCCATCCTAAGGGACGTGACAACGGCTATATCCTCACCATCGATGGCCTGCGCATATATATTGCTGGCGACACCGAGGATATCCCCGAGATGGCAGAGATTAAGGATATCGACATTGCCTTCCTGCCTTGCAACCAGCCTTACACAATGACGATTGATCAGCTTGTTAAGGCCGCAAAGACCATCAAGCCTAAGGTGCTCTTCCCTTATCATTACAGCGAGACACCAATCCAACAGGCTGTCATGAAACTCGGCGGCTCAGGAATAGATGTAAGAATCAGGGATTACAAATAAACCCTCACCTCACACGGAGGCACGGTGTGATTTAGTGTGATGTAGAAATCTTACCAGCTAATCTGCGACTTGTAGAAATAGGCTACGGAGATACGATAGTGTAGGCTATTATCGTCTTCTGAAGCAAAGAGTCCATCAGATTTGGCGTCATAGTGTTGTGGCGCTTTGAGTACCAATAGGCGTCTTGTAGTGTCACGTACCCAGTAAGTAGAGTTGGGGTTTATGTGCATCGATGCTTCCTCAAACTTCTCAATAAGGCTCTTGTCGTTGCGGATTATCTCAAGTATCTCTTTCAGTTCTATGGCGCTGGGGAATCTGTAGCTATAGTAAGTGTCGTTCATGAAGCCTTCTGCCTTATCATCCTTAAAGAAAGGTTCTCCTCCCGAGATAATGATGCTATCCCGATTAGTCTTGCCCAGCACCTTTACCAACATACCTCGCTTCATATCTTCACATTCGCGTACACAGATATAGCGAGAGTTAATCAAATGCTCGTATGATTTCATGCCGCTCTTGTTAACCTTTACCGACTTCCGAGGAAGGTTTACGATTTCGCCTACTTTAAAATTGTATTCTTTAGCGTCCATATTCTCTTAACGTTTAGTTTTGATGTTCTGCGAAACATGGCGCAAAGGTAGTCATTTTTTTGAGAATTACCAAATTTTGAGTTTCGTTTTTTACAGATTATATGACTTTTGATTCCTCTCGCAACAATGTAACACCGTACCTGGCACCGTGAGACACTGGCTTTTGTCTTTTTTTTTTGAATATGTTCCAAATAAAAATCCAAAATAATGCAAAATACTCTTAGATGTAAAGTAAAAACAGAGAGGCGTGCCATCACGGCGCACCTCTCTACCTAATAAAAAACTTAAACTTTAAAAATATATTACTTGATATCGCGGATCTGCTGAGCAGGAGCGTACTCTGGGTCGATGGCCAGAATCTTGTCGGCATACTCCTTGGCGAGAGCCTTGTTCTTGCCATAGAGGAATGCGTTGGTCATCAGATAGTGATAAGAGTACTTCAGCATGGTGTTCTCGCTCTTGTCGCGATCTGCCTTGTTTGCGAGGAGGTCGACAACCTTCTGGAAGTCAGCCTTTGCAAGACCCTTCTCACCGTTCTTATCGAGCTTATTGCTCATTGTAGCGCACTGGTAAGCAGCATATACATTCTGGATTGGGAATTTCTCGCCCATCTCACGATAAGTAGCGATAGCCTTGCCAATCATCTCTGTCTTCTTTGACTCGTCGGCATCAGCATACTTAGAGTATATCTTTGCGAGGCCCTCAGTATCGTCTGAGTTCAGGTCGGGCTTGCATGCCAGATAGTCCTGATAGTACTTGATGGCTTTCTCAAAGCTCTGATCCTTCAGATGTGAGTCAGAGAGAGTCTTGAGGATGGCGTGACGCTTGATCATTGAAGAGTCGTTAACCAGCTCCAAAGCCTTGTCGAACTGTGCGTAGGCATTCTCCTTCTCTCCCAGGTCCTGATGGATGAGGGCTGCATAGAAGTGGTCGTACTCTGATGGCTTCATACTGTCGGTCTCGTTGAAGTACTTGTGGATATAAGCCTTAGCAGCGTCGAGGTTCTTCAGCTCATAGTTAGAGAACATTGCCAGACGTGTGAATGTCGGGTTGCGTGGGAAGAGCTTCAGACCAGCCTCAGATGCCTTCAGGGCGTCAGCGAAGTGACCAGTGAAGTAGCTGCAACGTGCATACTCGTTAAGACCGCCTCTGTCGAGCTTGTTGACATCAGCCTTGCTGTATGACTCATAAGCCTTCTTTTCATCACCAGCGAGCATGTAGATATGAGCTGTGATAGCGTCGATATCCTCGTTAGGGCACTGCACCTTCATCTCCTTGAGCTTTGCAGCTGCCTGAGAAGGACTGATCTTACGATATACCATAGCCCACTTCTTATACCCCTCAGGATTCTTTGGGTCGAAGTGGATAGCCTGGTTGTAATAGTTTGCAGCCTTACCACCATCGGTGCCGTATGCTGACTCGATATCACCGAGAAGCATCCATGCCGGTGCGCAGGAGAACTTAGGCTTTACAGCCTGCTGAGCCATGTTTGCGCATGCGCTGGCTGCTGCTGTGTCCTTAGCCTCATAGAGAGCGCGTCCGAGCTTTACGAGGCCCTCGGCGTTCTTCTTGTTCTTCTTCTGGGCTACCTTGATTAACTCTGCCTTGTTAGCGGCATTACTCTTTACGGCCTGGAGAGCTGCATTGAGCTCTTCTTCCTGTGCCATTGCGGTGCTGCTGAAACCTGCCAGCAATACACCCATTACTAAATATTTGATTGCTTTCATAATTCTCAATGTTTTTAAGTTATACTTCGCGTTAATTGTTCTCTCGATGTTATGACGTTTAAAAACTAAATACGTTAATTCCCGTTATTGTTTATTAACAATCACGTCGCGCACGTTCATATTCGCTGTCCTTGGGAGCAGGCCTGAACGGAGGATGATCTTCTGGCCTTTGGGCAACTGGATGAAATGCGTGAATCCGCTGGGCACACCGTTACGCGTGTCGTTGAGCAGGGCGTAGATGGTGCGACGCAGGGGATAGTTACCATTATATAAATAGAACTGATAGGGTTGCCACGAGTTATAGCTCTTTGCAGAGTCCATCTTCGAGACGCCCATCACGGTGATATTCTTCTTGAATGTGACATTGGTGGTGTCGCGCTTGTCGTTGAGCCAGTTGCTTCCGATGATGCCAAGGGAGTTGCTGTGCTTCTCTACATAGTCGATAACGGCTGCGCTCGTCTTCACGGCTCCAATGTTCTTTGCGCTGAACTGCTTACCTCCGAGGATGGAGTCAACACACCAGCGGACGGTGCTCGAAAGGGGATTGTCGAACACTACATCGATTACGCCAAGTTTGTTCTGAGGAAAAATCTCCTTCCACTCTGACACCTCGCCCTTGAGGATTCGTGCGAAGTCCTTGACGGTGATGCAGGTATCGGGGTTGGTATTGTTGACGATAATTGCCAGACCGTCGTACGCGATGGGTATCGCTCTTGGCAGGTACTTACGGTCGATCAGGTTCTGACGCTCCTTCACGGTGAAGTCACGAGTGGTGAAGGCGAGCCAGGTCTCGAGTTTCATCAGCTTGCGCACTGCATCCTGTTCGTTGATGTAGACGGGAGTGATGCTGTCAAGGGTCTGATTCTGGAAATAATACAATTCTTCGTCGAGGATAGGGTAGAAGCTCTCGTCGGCAGTGAATATAGCAGCCGCCTTTTGATAGGCTTCCTCCTGTTCAGGATTAGGCTTGTTCCCACAAGCGAGGAACAAGCCTAATATAAGTGTTAATCCAAAGAATTTTAAACTTCTATTGAATGCGTTCATTTCAGATAATAGTGATTACTGGAGACGGAACTGTACAGGAACGGTGTACTTTACACGTACTGCAGATCCGTTCTGCTTACCTGGCTGCCACTTAGGCATTGACTTAACCACGCGGGCTGCCTCCTTGTCGAGTGATGGGTCAACTGACTTGACAACCCTCACGTCGGTGATAGAACCATCGCGCTCAACAACGAATGTTACGATAACGCGGCCCTGTACACCATTCTCCTCGGCAACTACCGGGTACTTAATGTTCTTAGCCAGATATTCGAGCAGTGCTGCCTGTCCACCAGGGAACTGAGGCATTTCCTCTACGACGTCGAAGACCTTGGTCTCCTCCACCTTCGGGGGCTCGGGTTCTGCAATCACTTCCTTAGCCTTGAGCACCTCACCACCGGTCTCGTCGTTACCCTCTACGTTGAAGGCACCGATAGCGGTGTTGGTCTCCTGAAGCTCGTCCTGTGACTTGATTTCCTGTTCTTCCTTTACCTCATCGTCCTTCTTGATTTCAGGAACGGTGAATGCAACGGAGCTCTTTACGCGCTCGATTTCGATCTTCTCTACCTCGGGCTCGTCTTTCTTCTCTGCCTTTGCTTCCTTCTTCTCTGCAAGGCTCTGCAGCTCTACATCGGTCTCGATAGCGGCATTACGTGAAGCAATGTAGTTGTCGATAGATACCTTTGCAATAACGATTGCTGCGATAGCTGCGAAGATAAGGAACATGGTGATAAGGGCCTTCAGGTTACGTTTACCTGTGTCCTTGCGCAATTGATAAGCTCCGTAAGCCTGGTTCTTGCCCTCAAACACGAGGTCAACCCAGCCATTGTCTATAAGATCTATTTTTCCCATAGTTCTTTTCTACTTTTTAGGGGTTAATCATTTGACACCTGCCTTCTCAATGAGTGCCTTATCATCGTCACTCATCTTGTCGACATTGTCAATGACGTACTTATCAATATTGCTGATCAGCATCTCGTCGAGAGCTGCGACCATGTTCTCGTATGTAGCAGTGTTAAGAGGACGGATGATGACGGTCATGGTAGGAACCTTCTCGCCGTTGGGGAGTTCACCCTTCTTCAGCTTCTTGAGAGCTTCCTGATACTGCTCGTCGGTCATCTTTGAGTTATACTCATTCTTCTTTGCGTCGAGTTCCTTCTTTGCCAGCTTGATCTTGGCAATTGGGTTCACACCTTCCTCTGTGGTATGCTCGTTGAGCACCTTCTCGATACCGTCCTTACCATAAGTGGTAGGCTTTACACATGAGGGATCGTCATAGTTGGGAAGACCAGCTATATACCATACCTTATCGTTGGCACCCAGATAGAGAGTGATAGTGTGAGAGGCCTTCGTTACCTGCTTGTCTTCTTCAGCCATGTTCTTCGTGTCATCGTTTGACGGCATGGTAAGCTGCATTGCCTGCGGCTTTGCCAGTGTAGTACAGAGCATGAAGAAGGTAATCAGAAGCATCATCATGTCTACCATTGGCGTGAAGTTCACGCGGGTATCCATCTTCTTTTGCTTGGATAGATTCTTTTTTGCCATACTACTAGTCGTTTAAACGTTTAACATCGAGGTTCGTAATCAACTGGAAACGGTTCTCATTCATATCCTGGAGCTCTGACATCAACTTCTTAATTGTTGCATAAGAAGTCTTTGAGTCGCACTTGATGGCGAGCTTCATGTCAGGATTGGCATCGCGGGCTGCTGTTACCCACTCCTGGAATTCGCTCTTGCCTCCGTTGATACTATCGAGCGGAAGACCGAGCTTCTGAACTGCTTCAGCCATTTTCTCTGTTTCGAGACTGAGGTAATTAGCCAACTGAGACATTGATGCACCAACCATCGCATCCTCAAGGAAGTGCTTCTGCTGGGTGGCATTGAGTTGAATACCGAACTTGTCGGTCATCGTCTCCATCATTGCCTTCATGTGGTTTTTGTTTTCCGTACCACAGAATACGCGTCCCTCTGGGGTTACCAGGATGGTCAGCAGATCCTGCTCAGGAATCTTTACCTCAGACACAGAGTTAGGCGCGGTGACTGATACTGGTTCTGGTGTCGAAACACAGAAGCAGCGTCATCACGTCTGACATTGGCGTCATGTCAATCCAGATGTCTTTTTTCTGTATCTTAATTTTAGCCATTCTCTAAATGCTTTTAGTGCGTTAAAAAAATGGTTAAAGATTAAGCCTCGTTGTGATTTGAATCGTATGTAGCTGAGATAGTGAAACCAATCTCGTCGAGGGCATAAGTCAGCTTATCAATCTTGTTTGAGAAGAAGTTGTAAACAACTGTAGCAACCCATGATGTCAAGATACCAGATGCTGTGTTAACGAGGGCCTCAGAAATACCTGCAGACAGAGCCATAGAGTCAGCACCACCACCAGCAGACAGAGCCTGGAATGATCCGATCATACCGAGCACAGTACCGAACAGAGCGGTAAGAGTACCGAGAGATACGATGGTAGCAACCATTGGCATGTTCATCTGGAGAGTAGGCATCTCAAGCTGTGTAGCCTCCTCGTGAGCCTGCTGGATCTTAGCAATCTTAGCAGCCTTCTTCAGAGTGTCGTCGGTCTCAACGGTCTGATACATGTTGATAGAAGCCATAACTACGTTACCTACTGTGCCCTGCATCTTGTTGCAGAGGTCCTTTGCCTTAGCGAAGTCCTGAGCCTTGATAGCAGCCTTAACCTCAGCGGTGAACTTAGCAAGATTCATCTTACCAGAAGCGGTCTTGATAGCGAAGAAACGCTCGATACCGAGACAGATAACGGTGAAGAGAAGTGTAAGAATAAGACCTACAACGAATCCTCCCTTATACACTGTACCAAGAAGGTTTGCTGGGTGTCCTGAACGGTCGCCACCAACGAAGTTGTCGGGGTTACCCATTACAAAATACCATACACCATAACCTGCACAAGCGCAAATCACGAGGATAATCCATGCAGCTTTTACACCTTGGAAGCCCGATTTCTTAGCTGGGGCTGCAGCCTTTGTTGTTGTTGCCATAATTAGAAAATTTAATTTTTTTAGTTATTTAAAAATTTGAGTTTGTAAAAAGTCTGTTTTATTGCTATGACATCGCAAAGATACAACTTTTCGTTGACCTACCGCAAGAAATAACACATTTTAACGCAAAAAAACGTGTTTAGCGTAGTTTTGAGGTCACTTCTTTGATTCGTTTCATTGCTTCAACGATGTTTTCTTCGCTTGTGGCGTAGCTCATGCGGAAGCATTCGGGATCGCCGAAAGCGTCGCCTCCGACGGTGGCCACATGACCTTTTTCCAACAGATACATAGCGAAATCGGTGGAGTTGTTGATTGTCACCTCGCCATCTGTCTTACCATAGAAACTGGAGCACTTGGGGAAGAGATAGAAGGCGCCCTCGGGCACATTTACCTCAAGTCCGGGGATGTCTTTTGCGAGTTTCACGATGAGGTCACGACGACGCTCAAAGGCCTGACGCATCTCTTCGACACACTCCTGAGACGCAGTGTAGGCATATTCTGCTGCCTTCTGGCTTACAGAGCAGGGACCACTGGTGTACTGTCCCTGAAGCTTGTTACATCCCTTCACAATCCACTCCGGAGCTGCGATATATCCTATACGCCATCCTGTCATCGCGTAGGCCTTAGATACACCGTTGACGATGATGGCACGTTCCTTCATGCCTTCAAACTGAGCGATCGACTCATGTTTCCCGATATAATTGATGTGCTCGTAGATCTCGTCGGCGAGTACAAACAGGTCTTCATGCTTCAGGATCACCTCTGCCAGAGCCTTCAGTTCGTCGTGGCTGTACACACTTCCTGTTGGGTTGCTGGGTGAACAGAGGATAATCATCCTGGTCTTTGGGGTGATGGCTGCCTCAAGCTGCTCTGGGGTCATCTTGAAGTTCTGGTCGAAGCCGGCCTCTACTATCACGGGCTCACCTCCTGCCAGTTTCACCATCTGGGGATAGCTCACCCAGTAAGGAGCGGGGATAATCACCTCCTCACCATCGTTGACGAGTGCCATGATGGTGTTACATACACTCTGCTTGGCTCCGTTGGATACAAGGATTTCTGCTGGGGTGTAATGCAGGTGGTTTTCTCTCTCGAGCTTTCTGGTGATGGCCTGACGCAGGCTGGGATAGCCTGGCACTGGAGAATATCTTGAGTAATTCTCGTCTACAGCCAACTTTGCGGCCTGTTTTATATGATCAGGGGTGTTGAAGTCGGGTTCTCCCACACTCATGTTGATAACGTCGATACCTTGCGCTTTCATTTCAGCGCTTTTCTGTGACATTGCCAGCGTGGCAGATGGCGCCAGACGCTGCAGACGATTGGATAATTGTGCCATATTAAGTTATAATTTGCTGCAAAAGTAATCAAAATTATTATAATCACGAAAGATTAGCGACATTTTTTCGCTTTTTCTCCCGAAAAACTGACATCCTGCTACTATTTCAGGTGAAGCAGGTGGCCCATGCGATTCTGCTTGGTCTTAAGATACTTTATATTGTACTCGTTGGGAGTCACCTCAATGGGGACATTCTCGATAATTTCCAGACCATAAGCCTCGAGACCCACTCTCTTCACGGGGTTGTTGGTGAGCAGGCGCATCTTGTGAACTCCCAGATGGCGCAGCATCTGTGCTCCACAGCCGTAGTCTCGCTCGTCGGGCTTGAATCCCAGATGCACATTGGCATCAACTGTGTCGAGACCTTCTTCCTGGAGCTTATAGGCTGCAATCTTGTTCATCAGGCCGATGCCGCGACCCTCCTGTTGCATGTAGATCATGACTCCCTTGCCTTCTTTCTCGATAGCCTGCATGGCTTTGTGTAGCTGTTCGCCACAGTCGCAGCGCTTTGACCCAAGGATGTCGCCGGTCATGCATGAGGAGTGTACTCTTACAAGTATCGGCTCGTCTTCCTCCCATTCGCCCTTGATGAGTGCGAGGTGCTCCAGACCGTTGCTCTTCTGACGGAAGGGAATGAGCCGGAAATGTCCGTATTCGGTAGGCATGTCCACCTCTTCGCCAACCTCGATGAGCGACTCTTTCTTCAGACGATAGGCTATCATATCCTTGATGGAGATGACTTTCATGTCCCACTCCTTTGCCAGTTGCATGAGTTGGGGCAGACGGGCCATTGTGCCGTCTTCATTCATTATCTCCATCAGTGCTCCTGCAGGATAGAGGTCAGCCATCTTACAGAGGTCGATGGCGGCTTCGGTATGTCCGCTACGACGCAACACACCATTGTCCTGAGCATATAGCGGGTTTACATGTCCCGGACGGCCGAAGGTCTGTGGGGTAGAGGAGGGGTCGGCGAGTGCCTTGATTGTCTCTGCCCTGTCGTGAGCCGATACTCCTGTGGTGCAGCCTTCGAGCTTGTCGACGGTAACAGTGAATGGGGTTCCCAGTACAGAGGTGTTGTCCTGTACCTGATGTGGCAGGTCAAGCTCCTTACATCTCTCAATGGTGATGGGGGCGCACAATACACCACGCGCATATTTCAACATGAAGTTCACCTTCTCGGCGGTGATCTTCTCTGCTGCTATTATCAGGTCTCCCTCGTTTTCTCGGTCTTCGTCATCAACTACGATAACGAACTTTCCTTCTCTGAAGTCTTCTACGGCTTCTTCAATAGTATTTAATTTGAATTCTTCCATTTCTTCTTTTACACCTTATTATATTTATATAGCATTACGCTCCTCCTCTTGTCTCTTGGCGAATTCCAGTGCCTTGGGGATAACCTTGTCGCTGGTATGACGGATGGTGCGTAAGTCATTATACAGTCTTAGTCTGAATCTTATCATTCTTATATAGAAGAATAGTCCAAGAGGAATGATAAGACCAGTAATGATGTTCAGCCATTTCTTCCTGAAAGGACGAGTGTGGGCATCGGGGTCTATCACGGGATAGTTGTTGAGTTCTACAAGCAGCTGCTTGTCAGGACAGTTGCCCAGGTCCTCGATCACAAGCTCGAGTTCCTTGTTTATCTCTTCTATACGCTGATCGTCGCCCTCACGGAAGAATACCTTTATCGGACTTGGCCAGTGCAGAAGTTTGTGAGCCTTCGTATATTGGTAGATATCGCTGTTGATAGCCTCCAGCTTGGCGGCATCCTCTCTGTACTTGGGATCTTCGATGATAACTTCCTTACGCCAGATATGTCGCTTTGTACGCAGACCGAGGGCCTTCATTGCAAGGTTCTTATACAGGTCGATGTTGAACACCACTGAGTCGTTGTTGGCCTTATATGTGAAGAATGCCGCCAGCGGTGTGAGTACCACTGTGGATATCATCATACCAAACCATACCGTCCACTGGTCGTCGCGTCCCATCTTCTCTCCTGTACTGTCGAGGATATAATACACGATAAATACCAGTACCGACACTATGACCGGCACTCCCAATCCTCCTTTTCGGATAATGGCACCTAGGGGAGCTCCGATAAAGAAGAATATGAGACAGGTGAGCGACAGTGTGAACTTCTTGATGGCCTGTATCTCGTGGGTTCTCGTTCGTCTGTGCAGGGCTTGCGCATAATCGCCCTTAAACTCCAGGTCAGTAGCCGACATCTGCATGGCATTAAGTCCATTCTTCAATGCAGCCTGCTTCTCGCTGTTGCTCAGACGGCCATAGATAGAGTCGAATGACATCTTGGCCGTGGCTGCTTCCTTAAGTGATTTCAGGGAGTCTTTCTTTGAGAGCGACGGTCGGCGATAGTTATATCTCATCGCCTCATAGAAGAATGCATGACCAACACTGTCGTTAAACTCCTTGATAGAGTCGAGGTCGTGAAGGATTTTCTCCAGTCCCTTGGCTCGGGCGTCACCTGCAATATCATTGACATCGGCAAGGTTGAGCTCACCGTCGAAGTCGAGAAGTATCTTCTTGGTAGAGAATGTCTCACGACGATAAGGCACTGAGGCACTGTTGGCAAGGTCCTGTGAACGCATATTCTCAAACCACTCGCCGCTATAAAGGCTGAGCATCAGGTGCTTCTTCTCTTCCGTTGGCTGCATCATTCCGGAATCGGCAAGGATGATGGCTGCATCCTCATAGCTGCCCGTCATACGGTAGATCATGATACCATAGAGCATACCGGTTTCAAGGTCCTTCTTCTGTACATATATATTAGAACCAGGGATGCCGTTATAGAATTTCCCCTCAGGGATCTCGAGCTCAGGGCTCTTCTGCTTCATTCCCAACAGAAGTCGGTAGAAGTCCTGATTTGCCTGAGGACCTATCACGTTCTGGAAATAAAACGAAACGAAGGCAGTAAGGATGGCTATCACGATAAGCGGTCGGAATGCCTGCATCAATGATATGCCTGCAGCCTTGATGGCCGTTAGCTCGCTGCTCTCACCAAGATTTCCGAAGGCGATAAGCGATGACAGTAATATCGCAAGTGGGAAGGCTTGTGGCATCAGCATCAGACCCATATACCAGAAGAACTGCGCCATCACGTCGATGGTCAGTCCTTTTCCGATGAGGTCGTCAACGTATCGCCACAGGAACTGCATCATCAGCACAAACTGGCAGATGAAGAATGTTCCCGCGAAAAGCAGAGCAAACTGCTTGACGATGAATATGTCTAGTTTTTTTATTCTGAACATAATCAGCGTGCAAAGTTACTGCAAAAAACTCAGATTACATTCATTTTTAATAGATTTTATATTTTTACCGCTTATTTACAGTCCGCTGGCGCGATGTAGTCTGTCGAGATTGCTCTCCCATAGGATCTTCAGACCATCTACATCATCATCATCCGCAAAGTCGGTAATAAGGAGGTTCAGATGGTGAGTGAGGTCGCTTTTCTCTATCCTCATCTCCCAAAATCCTTCCTCGTCATCGTCGGTATCCCATTTCAAGCGGATATGATCATACTTTACACAATCTATCGTTTGGGCGGTTCTTATGTCCTGTTCTGTCCAGGGCTCTCCCCAAGTGAAGGTAAACATGCCTTCATTTTCTTCTACGTGGTCGGCAAACCACCGCTCCAGTCCGTGAGCACTGCTAATCTGATCCCAAATGATGTTAGGCGACATCGTTGTCAGAGGGTATTCAATGTCTATTCTCTGCTTCGTCATACGCTTAGAGTAGTAAATTATGTCTCCAGTAATCGTTAAAAAAAGTAGTACCTTTGCACCCGCTTAACAAATGATGGCGGGATAGCTCAGCTGGTTAGAGCGCATGATTCATAATCATGAGGTCGCCGGTTCAATCCCGGCTCCCGCTACTAAAAGTGAGAGGTTTAGAAGTCGAATGACAACTAAACCTCTTTTCTATTGATAGTCCTTGCGGGTTGACCTATAAATGCTCTTCTTTCAGCGACGAGGTGATGTCGGTGCCGTTTACGTTAAATGTCAAAGCCACAATGGTCCCGTTATTCAGGGCATCCTCAAGCGTAACTTCGTAATTAACGGGATTGATAATAATATATTTAAATTAGGTTTCACTATTCTTCTTCAGTAGATGCAACGGAAATGAATGCCGTCATGCCGGGCAGCAGGTGTGGATGGGCTTCAAGCGTTGCCTCGACGTAGGCCATGCCATTTTCATCGATGACGGGACTGAGAGCTGATACCACAGCCCGGTGGTGCTCATTGGGGAACGTCAGGGTGGAGACGGAGAGACTTGCACCGTTCTCGTATTTGGCCAACTCGTTTTCGAGCACGTTGAAACTGACCTTCAGATGTTCGATATCTACAATGTAAAAGAGCGGTTCGCCAGGCTGGGCTGCACCGTAAAGTGTATTACGGATTTGCGACACATAACCAGAAATGGGGGCTGTGATGGTGCAATATGACAGGCGATGCTCCAGCTCGCGCAACTCGGCTTGGGCTTCGTTATAGCCGCTGTTGATACGTGCCAGTCGCTTGATATTATCGGGTGCCGCATCCAGTTTGTCGCGCTTATACCCCTGTCCCATGAGGATGGCCTGATACTGGAATTCCGCTTTCTCCAGCTTGGCGCGGCTGTGTACAATCTTGTCCTGCAGGGAAGCGTCGCTCAGACGGGCTACGAGCTCGCCCTTCTTGACATATTGGCCTGTCTTCTCAATGGCAAACATGACGATTTGTTCAGCCATACGGCTATAGACCGGAATCTCACGTTCACTTTCTATCTTACCTTTGGTGACCGTGGAAAAGCTCTCAACTTGCTGAGTGGATGTGGATGCAGTGGTGTCCACGGTCACGGTGTCAGCCTGCTTATCGGCCTGGTGCATATCCTTCTTCTGTTGACAGGCAGATAGGAGTAAGAAGGTAAAAATACCTATCCATGAAAAACGCATATTCTTATTCATAGTTTACAAGGGTTTGCAGATGATAGTAATTTGTCCAGAACTCCTCCATGGCAGTCAGGTAGTTGCTGTAGGCCGTGACCCATCGCGACTGTGCCAGGGTGTAGGTGTTGATGTCACAGAGGCCGTTGGCATAGTTGTCGGCAGTCTCGTTGAATGTCACTTCCGCCAGAGTGACGGTGCGCTGTGTAGTGGTCAGCAGCGCCCTGCTGGTCTGCAGCTTCTGCAGGGTCACGGTAGCGTCTTCCGCCAACAGGCGTTCCACCTCCTGGAGTGCCGACTCCTGCCGCTCGACCCAGCCGACAGCGGCGGCATGCCGCTTCTTGGCTGCGCCATGGTCTGCCAACGGTATCGTGACCTGCACAGCGCCCAAGGCATATAGCTGCTGGTTCTTGAAGGCACTTCCGAGGGTGTTGTTGACCTGCTGCATACCAAGATTGACGTCAAGACCGATGTTGACGCCCTGCTCCTGTTGAGTCTTGTTTTCCTGATGACGGGCTTCGGTCAGTTCAGCCAACTGATGCTGGTAGGCGGGGCTGTTGCTCATGGCGCGTTCAGCAACCTCGGAAGCCGTATATATTGTGGGTGGCGGTGTAGCGGGGATTTCGAGCAGTGCTATGGATTCAGGCGTCGGCGTGATGCGCAGGAATGACGCGAGCTCCGTCCTGGCCTTCAACTCCTCCTGACGTGCCACAGCCAGATGGTTGGCGGCATTCTGCTGTTGTACCTCGATAGAGTGCAGCTCCGCCAGCGTGACGATGGCGATGCTGGCTTTCTCGCGGGCAATGCTTAGCAGGGTGTCGCTCATTAGAAGTTCATCTGTCCGCATCTTCAGCACCCGCTGCTGACGGGCCAGGTGGAAGTAGCGCACGGCGGCCTCCTCGGCAATGCGCCGCAGGTCGTACTCATGCTGGCGGCGGGCAGCCAGCAGTCGCTGGTCCTCCACTCGCTTCTCCCATAGGAATGGATTATAGCCCAACAAGGTATGGCTATAGCCCACCAACAGCGGACTCGCCACAAATTGGCGTGGATAACCAGAGGCACCCTCGCGGAAGAATTCGCTCCAGATGGCCTGTGTGCCGATGTATGCCTCGCCACCGAAGTTCAGCATCTTCTGGGTCAGCCGTATCTGGGCGGAAGTGGAGAAGATGTCGTAGTTGCGCAGGTAGACGTAGTCGCGGCTGGGGTCGCTGACGATGCGGGAGTAGTTGGGTACTACCTTCAGCGTGAGTTGTGGTTTGCGCAGGGCCTCGAAAGCCTCGTAGGATGCCTGTCGGCTTTGGTATTCCTGCCGGCTCTGGAAGGCGGTTATGGCACTGTCTTGCGACAGGCGTATCACCTCGTCCAAGGTCAGCGATGTCTGTCCCCTGCTGCCTAATGGAAGCAAGCAGAGTGACGTCAAGCCTGTCAGGAGTTGTATGCAGATTCTATTCTTCATAATTCATATCTTACTCTTTTTCGCTTGGGAAATAACCTCGTGCCTGCAGTTCCTGGAAATTGCCATCGGCCTCTACGCGCCCGTCCTTCAGCACGATGATGCGGTTGCACTTCTGTATGGTACTCAGACGGTGGGCAATGACGATACGCGTACATTTCAGTTGGGCCAGGTTCTCAACCACTATGTGCTGGCTGATGTTGTCGAGGGCCGATGTCGCCTCGTCGAGGAAGAGCACCTTGGGCTTCCTGATCAGTGCTCGGGCAATGAGAATGCGCTGTCGCTGTCCGCCTGAGACACCCTTGCCATCGACTGTGATAGGCGTGTCCATGCCCAAAGGGAATTTACGAATGTCGCCGTCGAGAGCTGCCAGACGAGCTGCCTCCCAGGCGTCGTCGTCGGTCAGCAGAGGGTTGTTGAAGATGATATTGTCACGGATGGTACCCTCCACGAGCTGGCCGTCCTGCATACAGATGCCGATGCAGTATTGGCGCAGGCTGCGCAGGTTGATGTCTGAGATGTCGTACTGGTCGTAGAAGATGGAGCCCGACAGGGGCTTCTCCAGTCCCATCATCAGGCGCATCAGTGTGCTCTTGCCGCAGCCCGATCCTCCGACCAGCGCCACGTAGTCGCCGCTGTTGATGCTCAGGTTGAGACCGTCGAAGAGCAGCGGCATGTCGTCGGCATAGCGGAACTTCAGACCTCGGATATCTATCCGTCCTGTGACGTCCTTCACCACATGGCTGTCTGTCTTGGCCTCCGTCTTGGCCTCGATGATAGGACGGCAGAGCTGTATCTCAGGCAGCAGGCGTGACACCATCTTCGTGATGCCCTGCAAGTTGGAAACGGCAGTGCAGACAAGTAACAAGACGGAACAATAGGCGATATAGTCGGAAAGCGACAGCTGGTAGTACCATGCCGCCCACATCGTCACAATCATGGGCAGGAACCTGAAGCAGTAGCTGATGGCTGTGATATAGAAGCTGACCAGTGGCTGGCGGCTGCTGTACATCTCGGAAGGAGCGTAAGCCTTTGCCCATTGGTGGAAGGCGCGGAACTCAGATCCTGTGGTCTTGATCTTCTGGATGCCTGAGAAGAGGGCAAACAGCATACCTACGAGGTGAGAGCTGGCCGCATTGACATTCAGCTGCACCTTCTTGGTATAGTAGTATTCCAGTAAGACGGCTGCGATGCGCAGCATGATGACAGCGACACCAGTATAGAGTAGCGGGCCGCCATAGACGAAGAACTGGAAGAACAGAATGGCAGAGAAGAGGAAGGTCAGCATGGAAGACAGGAAATCGGCCGTCAGGTTGGAACTGACACGCGACAGCGACAGCAAGCGGTTGGATAGGTCGCCTGGAGTATACTTCTTTGTAAAGGTGGCAGGCAACAGCAGCAGGCGTGACATCAGGGCGGTCTGCAGAGCATACTCTACCTTGTCCTTGATTCGCACAACCACCAGGTTACGGACTACCTGCACCATGACCATTCCGGCGGCAGCGCTGAAGAGCAGTGTGGCGATGGGGACAATCTGGCTGGAATCGCCCGAGGGAATGACCTCCGAGAAGATCAGCTTACTCACGTATGGAGTGAACATCGTCAGCAGCGCGACACCTACGCAGGCCATCATGGTGAAGATGTAATCATACAAACACAGGCTACTCACGGCATAGCGTATGACGGGCTTTACGGTCAGTTCCCCTTCTGGGAAAGGAGTACAGCTGATCAGCGCCTCCTGCTTCAGCTGGTCGGCATTCTTGCTTGCCGTCATGGCCTGACCGGTCTTCGGGTGGATAAACGTATAGTCCGTAAAGCCGGGCTTGAGCAGGACTGGGGTGTTGTCGTTGGCCATGAATCCAATCATGTAGCCCGTACAGCGCGACCACCAGCCGTCAGAGAGCGTGACGTAGCGGAAGAAAATGTTATGGCTGTCGAGTAGCGTCTCAATCTGCTCGATGTCTGTTGGCATCTCTTCGTCAGTCTCCATCTGCTTCCACAGCTTCCTGTCCAGCGTGGAGCGCAATACATCCATCGTCTGGCTCAGTGACTTACGGTCGCCGTCCCTGCGCTGGGCTAACTGCTGAAGGAATATATTCGTTTTCATTGGGTCAGACATATTTTAGGAGATTACTGTACAGGCCGTCCATCCGGCTCAGCTCGTCATGGGTGCCATGCTGGGTGATGCGTCCTTGTTCTACTACGTATATCTGGTCGCAGTCGGCAATGGTCGACAGGCGATGGGCAATCATGATGAGGGTGATGCCCATCCCATAGAGATTAGTCATCAGTCTGGCTTCCGCCTTGGGGTCGAGTGCCGAGGTGCCCTCGTCCATCAGCAGGATGGTGGGCTCCTTGGCCAGGGCGGTGGCTATCTCTATGCGCTGCCGCTGACCGCCGCTGAAGTTCTTGCCGCGTTCAGCTACCACACCCTGATAGGCACCCGGGCGTTCCATGATCTCCTCATGGATCTGTGCATCGCTGCAAGCCATCATCATGGCGAAGTCCTCAATCGACTCGTCCCACATCTTGACATTGTCGGCAATGGTGCCTTCGAAGAGTGTCACGTCCTGATTGATCACAGAGACAGAGTTGACGAATGTCATGCGGTCGATGGCCTTGCGGGGCTTGCCGTCGAAGAGCACCTCGCCCTCCCATGGCTCATAGAGGCCGGAAACAAGGCTCAGCACCGTGCTCTTGCCGCAGCCCGACGGGCCTACCAGGGCGATGCGCTCGCCGGCCTTGATCTTCAGCGAGAAGTGGTTGAGGATGGGCGGCAGGCTGCGGTCGTAGCCGAAGGTGACGTCGCGCAGCTCTATCTCGCCCGTCAGCTTTGCCACGTCAGGCAACTCGTCGCCGTCAGGCAGGTGCAGCTCCGCAATCTCTTTGTTGCAGTCGGTCACGCTTTTCAGGCGTTGGATGGATGAGCTGATTCTCAGGAAGGTCTGCACGCTGTCAATAGTCCTGTTGATGGGGTAGAGGGTCTGGTTGATGAGTCCCTGAGAGGCCAGAATCATACCCGGCGTCATCTCGCCTTGCAGGATAAGCCATGTGCCAAGGCAGAGGATGAGACCGTTGGTGAGCTGCAACACGATGTCAGGTAGGGCTTTGATGTAAATGGAGGTGGAGAGGGTGGTTATACGTGCATTCATCGACTGTGCGAAAGCCTTCTCCCATTGTGCATAGAAGGCGCGTTCGCCACCCAGCGACTTGATGGTCTCCAGGTTTCCCATGCCAGTCATCGTGACGTTCTGCAAACGGGCGTCTGTTACCTCCGACTTCATGGCGATCTTCTTCTGGAGCGTGGAGGTCCTGCGCATCACGAAGACCAGCAACAGGATGGAGAATATTTCCAGCAGTCCCAGTTTCCAGTTGAAGAGCATGACAAGGTAGCAGCAGATAATGGGCAGGATGATGACGCTGACAGCAGGCAGGGCGTAGTCCATCAACCTGGTGGTCTTAGAGATGGAGGAATAACGGGCCACCAGCTCGCCCGGCGAAAAATGGGTGAGCATGGTCATTGGCAGTTTCAGTACCGTCCACAGATAGTTGGCCGACGTGGTGATGTTGATCCTGGCCTGGCTCTTCCGGCGCAGAACGGAGAAAGCAATCCATATTATAAGTTCAAGCACGAAGAGCAGAACATAGATGACCATCAACGGTGTAAACCATTCCGGGTTCTTCTGGGTGATGATCCTGTCGGTATATACCTGCTGGAACAGTGGCGGGAATACGGTAAATACAGCGTCAATGGCAATGAGTATGATGCCGCTGAGGGCAAAGACCAAATTACCCTTCAAGAAATAGCTGAATGCCGACAACATTGACAGACTGGATTTCTTATCTTCTAGTTTTCCTTTCATCATTCGAACATTTGCTGGAAATTACGGAAGTGGGTGCGCGACGACTCGAAGAGATACTGGAACATGCTGCAACGGCGGGTCTCGGTGAGGACGGAGCAGTAGGTGCCTATCTCCATGCTCACATCGTCGGGCTTGCCGAACGACCAGTCGTAGTGGGTCGAGTCGGCGGGGTCGCGCTGCAGGTTGATGCGCACCTCATAGACCATGTCCTCACCATCGGCCATGAGGCGCTGGGCCAGGTCTTCCGACTTTAGCTTCTGGTTGATCTTGCTTATTTTGGCAGGATAGCGCACCACCTTACTTATGCGGCCGCGCACGTAGCCTATCTCGTCGCGCTTCTCGTTGGCAGGCCATACCTGAGCCTCCATACCGACGCGCAGATGACGCTGGGCCTCCATGCCAGCATAGGCGATGAGCTGCGTCTGGCGGTTGGCAGCACCGCCCCTGACGACACTCACGATGGGCTCGAAGGCCTCAAAGGGCTCGCTGACACCCTTCACGCTGATGACCAGACCGTCCATCGTGCTCGTCAGGAAACTGTAGCTTCCGTTGATGGAGACCATCGCCACCGTCTGTCCCTGGTGTACACTGTCGCCGTTGTGGACAAACATTTTGCGCACGATACCGTCGTTGGGCAGCGTGATGTCGTTAGTACCCTCCATGGGGAATATCACACCGGAATAGTAGGCCTTGTCGCTCACATTTCCCAGAAATCCCCATACAATGAATGCCGCAATTAGCAGGGCTACTGCCGTCGCCAACAGATAGGTGGGGACGTAGGTTATCTTCAGATGGTCGGAAATCTCCGACGGCGAGTTGTATTTAGTTTTTCTTTCTTCCATCGTGATACTATCTTTTAGGTGCAAAGATAGCTATTATTCTCTAAACTTCCAAATTTTGGAAGGATTATTTCGATTTATCCACGTTGGTAGCAAAGATGTTGGTCTGCCTCACACGGTGCCTGTCACCCTGTGAGCCTATTTTGTTATTTATAATAACCGATGCGGATGTAGTGACGGGGAGGTGAGAATGGATTCCAAGAGATGTGGAGCCAACCAGAGCCGGTAAGGAGTTGGTCGGTGTACTCCCATTTCTTGAGGAAATCCACGAGCGCAGGGAATTGCGAAGCGTCTTTCGGTCGGATGTCGGCAGCCTGACCTATGAGGTGTTGAGAGCCCGCGACACCGCCAACCTTGCGATTCACGGATTCGCAGCGGAAGCCGGAATTGATTATGATCGGGCCTGCGATAAGCCTTGCCGGTTCCAGCAGCTGATGACAGCCATAGGTAAGATTCGCTACAGCCTGAATCGTAGGGAAGTTGCCTGGGTGTTTCCGGAGATTAAGAAATTCGCTCAGTTTAAAGTGAGGCGACAATCGAACGGCATTAAACTCGCTCGGATGGTTGAGCGCAGCCTCGTTATGGTCATTGAGATTCTCCTTCATGGTATTGTTTGTTTTCACGGAAATGCTTATTAATGATTCTGATATATTGGTCGAGGCCGAAGATCGAGCCTGCGAGTAGGAACGACTGCGCTACATAGTAGAGCAATCCTGAGGCCACATCGTCGATCTTGACCACCTGATAAGCTACCAGCGCGATGCTGCTCGCTATGAGCAGCACCGCACAGGCATACTGAGAGATTTTGAAGCCCTTATTGTCTTTCATGGCCTTCGTAACTTCAATTCTTCAATTCTTCACTGCATCAGCGTGCTGCTTCCTGCCGCACCAAGGATAAGAGTGATGATGTAACTGATCGCCTGAAGGATCGTCTTAACTGTCTTGTTCATAATCTTAATGTTTTAAATGGTGAATAATTAGGGTTATTTGCGTGGTCTCAACCACATCTCTTTTACCCTACAAAGTTACAAAAAAATCCTGAGATTACCAAATGTTTTGCCAAGAAAAATACGCGATGTCACAAAGTATCCTGACCGCACTGTGATATATATTTTTTATAAGTTTAACAAGAGAATATTTTAAACCTTGATAATCAATAATTTACACCTTAAACGGTAGAAAAGTGGATGTGGGGGATTTTAAAAGCATTAGAAACATGATGATTTAACGTATTTAACGTTTTGAAACGGTACACGAACTCAATTGTGAAGTGAAATAGACGTTAGATAGGATGCTGATAATTAAGAATGAATAGTAAAGACCTGAAAACGATACATAAATATACACATTATTATATATGTATAAGAATCTTATCCTATTATGGTTGCAGGCGAGTTCGTAGAGCTAAAGACGTCTAAGCTGATCCACAATAGATGGAAACAGGACTTTTGATAGCTTTAGGAAACATATTCTTTTTACCTGCCATTTGGTTAATGCTCTTTATTTCTTTTTTTATTGCCGATTTTTGATTTTTTTTGGTATTTTTACGATGAAGAGCAGAAATGGTGATAAATCGAACAGCAAAAATTGGATATTAATGTTTAATTTTGCATTCAAAAACAGGCAAAAAAGAACATCATAGAAATGTTGGCATCATGGATATACAGGATTTAAAGCCCCGCAGGGGGGACGACACTTATAGGATAGGTGATAGCGATGAGTTGGTCGTGATGGAGAATATTGGCACCGTGCCATCGGGTGTTGTTTGTTTGCAAAATCACGGCGTAGTCTTCTTTATAACTGAAGGCAGGGCACAGCTCGAATACGACGGCCATGTTGTGCAGATACAAAAGAACGACTTGTTTCTCTATATGGTCCACAGCACGGCCAACAATTTTATGGCGTCATCGGATTTTAATTGCCGACAGATTTGGTTTTCACGCAGTGAGCTTTGGAACATCGATATCTATAATCTAATCAGTGTGGCAGATATGTCGCAGCTCAAACTGCATCCTGTTGTCCATCTTTCCGATGACGATATCAAACTTTGTGACACCTATTTCCAGTTGCTGTGCAGCAGGATGAAGTCGTCCACATCTGCACTCACCCCCGATATCGTACGTTCACTCTCAGGTACTATCATGTTGGAATTACTGTCCATCATGCGTCGTAATTCAGAGCGGGCGGTTGAAGAGGTTCGGCAGGAAGACCCCAATTCCAGCCTTCATAAGAAACGGATTATCGACAATTTCATAAAGTTAGTGGAAGAGAGCGACGGCCGCATCCGCAGGGTGGATGAATTTGCCTGTCAACTGAATATCACGCCGAAATATCTCTCTACCATTCTCAAGGAAGTGATGAATCGCAGGCCGAGTACTTATATACAGCTCTATACATTGAAAGCCATTGTTCACCGACATGACGATGCAGGAGATAGCCAACGACCTGAATTTCCCCAATCCCTCGTTCTTTGGCAAATATTGCAAAGAACACTTGGGTATGACACCATTGGAATATCGGATGAAATATCATAAAGGGACATGAAAAAGATAGTATTAATGATTGTTGCTGTACTAATGGCTGGTACAGCCAATGCACAGTTAGACAGCACAACTGTTAAAAGGAAGAAAGTGGGCGTCGTACTCAGTGGCGGCGGCGCTAAGGGTATGGCGCATATTGGTGTGTTGAAGGTGCTGGAGAAGGCGGGCATCCCCGTCGATATCGTTACCGGCACGTCAATAGGCAGTATCGTCGGCGGACTCTATGCCATCGGCTATAATGCCCATTCGCTTGACTCGATGGTAAGGACTCAGGACTGGACCTACGTCATTACCGATAAGGAAGACCTTCGCAACCAAAGTTATCTCGACCGTAAGAAAATGAACACCTATTTGTTTTCCACGGGTCTTACCTTTGGCAAGAACAACCAAACTGGTGGTGGTCTCATCAAGGGTAAGAACCTTGCCGAGCTGTTCCAGAAGCTTTTTGTGGGCTACACCGACTCGCTCGACTTTAACAAGGACCTGAAGATTCCTTTCGCCTGTGTGGCTACAAACATCATGGACAACAGCGAGGTGGTGTTCCATAGTGGCCGTCTGCCACAGGCCATACGCGCCTCGATGTCCATCCCTGCCGCCTTCTCACCTGTGAGAATCGGCGACATGGTACTGGTCGATGGCGGTTTGAAGAACAACTATCCCGTTGATGTGGCCCTCGAGATGGGCGCCGAGGTCATCATCGGTGTCACACTGAACGGCAAGCCGAAGACGGCTGAAGACGTTACGGGCACCATGAAAATCGTCGGCCAGATCATTGACGTGAACTGTGTCAACAAATATGCAGAAAACAAGGCCCTCAGCGACCTGTGGATGAACGTGAACCCTCACGGTTATTCTACCGCCAGCTTTACATCAGAGGCCATTGACTCACTGATACGCTATGGTGAAGAAGAGGCCATGAGCCACTGGGACGAAATCATCGCCCTGAAGGAGCGCATCGGCATCGACGACTCATTCCGTCCTACCATTCATTATCCTGTGCGTCCGAATGCAATGACAGAGCGCCAGCATGTCACTAGTTTTACATTCGAAAACATGACCCCACAGGCAGAGCAATTCCTAAAGCAGAAATTCCATCTGAGCAAGGTTGACAGCATCGATGCAAAACTGGAGCAGTCGCTCACCACAAGTATGCGTATGGACCTGTTCTACCTGACAGCCGTATGTCAGCTGGTACCTGATGACAACGGTGTGCGTGTCGTCCTCTCGGCAGGCGACCGCAAGTCTTTACAACTCCATGCCGGCGTGCGTTTCGATTCAGAAGAATACGCTGCTGTGCTGTTAGGACTCGGTATACCACTGAAGACAGCCATCCCCGTCGAAACCGATATCACGCTCCGCCTGGGTAAGCGCCTGATGGCCCGTGGTGAGATCACCGTTCACCCCCGCTTCTTTACACGCCCGACATTCAGCTATACGTTCCACAGAAACGACGTTGATGTCTATACCTATGGCGACCTTGACTACAACATCCGCTACAACCAGTCACAGGCAGAAATCCTGCCCATCAATTTCGACCTGCGCCATTTCAACCTGCAGATGGGACTGCGCTGGGACTTCTTCCACTACCGCAACAAGCTCGGCTCGGAAATGGCTAAACAGGTTACACTCAAAAACGAACATTTCTTCAGTTATCGTGCCCGCATGGCCTTTAACAGTGAGGACAACTGGAACTTCCCCACACGTGGTGCCCGCTTTAACGCTGAATACGCTTATCTTACCAACGACTTCGCCCAGCTCAATATCCGCGATATTGACGGCAACAAACAAGGTAAGACCGCAGGTATGAGTTCTGTCAGTGCCGACTGGCGTATGTCGTTTACTATCGGTAATCGTTTTACCCTCCAACCCATGTTCTATGGCCGCCTGCTCTTTGGCTCAGTCGTTCCCGCCGTCTTCGGCAACACTATCGGCGGGGAGTGGTTCGGTCACTACGTAGAGCAGCAAATGCCATTCGCCGGCATCGGCAATATGGAGTACGTAGAACGCCAGCTCGTGTCGGCCCAGCTCCAAGCGCAGCAGCGAATAGGCAAAAGCAGTTACGTGCTGCTACGTGTGGCTGGCGGCCAACAGTCAGGAAAGGTGAAGGAACTCTTTGACTATCGCACCATGATTGGTGTTCAGGGCGCCTTCTATTATAACACGATAGTTGGACCTGTCGGTGCCACCTTAGGTTATAGCAACCACACCAAGAAAGCTTATTTCTTCATCAACCTCGGATATGAATTTTAAGATTATGAATAACTGGTTTAATAACATCCGGATCTATCATCTGCTGATCGACAGATTCAACGGAGGGTGGCAGGTGCCGCCAAAGAGTGAGAACGTCTTTTGCGGGGGAAACCTGCAGGGAGTAATTGAGAAACTTGACTATATCAAGGAGCTTGGCTTCAACGCCATCATGCTCTCGCCCATCTTTAAGTCGGCAAATTATCACGGGTATCATACCCTGAATTTCGAGAAGGTAGACCCGCACTTTGGCACTTGGGACGACTATCAGCAGTTGCTCGACAAAGCCCACGAAAAGGGGTTGAAGATTATCTGCGACTTCGTGCCCAACCATTGCTGGTACGAGGCACCCATTTTCGAGCAATCACTGCTGAAGAATGGAGGCAAACACCGCGACTGGTTCTTCTATCCCAAGGAGGACAGTGATGAATTCGTATCGTTTTTAGGCTTCGGCGACTTGCCCAAGTTCAATCTGACAAACCCTGAAGTGGTCAGTTTCATGATTGATAAGGCTGAGCGGCTCGCCCGCATGGGTGTAGATGCTTTCCGTATTGACCATGCTTTGGGCCAGCCGCATGGTTTCCTGAAAAGTTTGCGCGAACAATTACAGGAGATTCGCAATGACATTGTCGTGTTCGGCGAGGTATGGGCGTTTGGTATCGGCCCGCAGTTAGCCAGCCAACTGTATTTCAAGACGGATGCAAGATTGCAGGAGTTCCTGGCACAAGACACGAAACCCTTTAGCCAGGACGACCTGCAGGCCGACTATGTAGGCACATTAGACGGCGTGCTCGACTTTGCCTATCGTGACATTCTTTTAGAGGAGATCCATGCCGGCCGGGGCCTCAGGGGCAACGTGACCCTCCGCAGTAAGATTCAGGACCACTTCGCCAAGTATCCTGCCGATTTTAAGCTGGTCTTGTTCCTAGATAACCACGACACCGATCGCTTTATGTTCGACTGTCACGACAATGCTTACCTGCTGCAAGAGGCCATCGACCTGACGATGGAACAGTCCCGTCCGTTCTCCTTCCTCTATGGCACGGAGCAGCTGATGACCAACAATCCCACCATCTTCAATGCAGAACCATACGCCGACCTCCGTGTCCGCAACTGCATGGACTGGAATTTACACACCACGCCTGTTCAAACCCCCATCCCCCTCACTTAGAAGACTCAAAGCCGATAGTATGAATACAGAAGTATATCAATTAGGTAAAGAACTTGACTCTTTCAATTATCAGCAAGTACAGGATGATATTCTGGCCATTCTGGAGAAAGGCAGCAATGCGGTGATCGATATGACCGCATGTAACTACATTTCCAGTACGGGCTTGCGCGTGTTGCTCTATTCCAAGAAGGTGGCAGCCGCCAAAGGGCTGAAGGTCTGTCTGAAAGGAATCAGCAGTGAGGTGAAAGACGTCATGGATGTCACGGGCTTTAGCAATTTCTTCGATTATGCATAGAGTCGATCTGTTTCCAACCCATGAGTACCAGGGACTGAAACTGCGTCCAGGCCGGCCTTATCCGTTTGGCGCAACGGT
>CACWLC010000055.1 GCA_902761605.1 uncultured Prevotellaceae bacterium | reverse complement strand
AGGTGAAGCGGAAATCGACAAGGCTTTTCGTGCTGAATATTTCTCACGTCTTGCCAAAATGCTTTCTATCGT
This sequence comes from uncultured Prevotellaceae bacterium, assembly GCA_902761605.1. Lineage (GTDB taxonomy): Bacteria > Bacteroidota > Bacteroidia > Bacteroidales > Bacteroidaceae > Prevotella. Next base: position 10,785 of record CACWLC010000055.1, on the reverse strand, counting down.
ATTCTTCTTTGCCGTTCTCGCTTATGTAGCTGCTAATGTCAGAGGAACAGTCTCGCTAAGAAATGGAATCTATATCGGAACGCTGATGGCACTTTCCGTAATCTGTGGCCTATATTATAAAATGCACAGGACAGATTGCCAATCCTCCGCAGGATGATATCAACTTCTTTAGTCGATGCATAAGAGTGTCATTCTCGTATAAGTTCAACGCCACCCGCACGAAGTACAAGAATAGACCGCTACATCGCTGACCATCAGCCCGTCGAGACGCTGCCCCGTTTCTACCTCGTCCTGCTCCGTCAGCAGATTACCCCAATGGAGGCCGACGGTATGAGCCGCGACATCACATTCGAAGGCAGAAAACAGTAAAAAACAGAAAAAACTCTCAACCTAAGTTGAGACTTTCACCCTCGGCACCCAATTTTCAGGCTTGCCGAGGGTTTATTTGTGCGCCTTTTTGTAACTTCACAAGCAAAATTTGAGTTTGAGCTAGTAAATAATCGCATTTACGCTTTACATTTGCTTCGTCTGAACTGTATTATAAGTATATGACACGAAAAGAAATCGAAAGTCTGTTCAAGACACATTACACGCAGATGTATCATCTGGCACTCACGCTGCTTTTCGACGAGGCGGAGAGCAAGGACGTGGTGAGCGATGTGTTCGCCTGTCTGCTCGGCGGCAAGGTAGTGATGAGAGCAGACAACGCAAAAGCGTTCCTATTGGCGAGCGTGCATCATCGCTGTCTGAATGTATTGCAGCACAAACAGGTGCAAGAACGATTTGCACGCCTGCTTACTGAGGACACTGATGCACTTGTCAGCGACAATACAGTGGAAGAGCAAATGCAGATGAAGGAACTGATGTACTACGTGCGAGACAACCTGTCACCATTGGAGCAGGAAGTATTCCGATTGCGTTATCTACGAGAAATGACCTGTCAGGAGGTGGCCGAAGCACTGAGCGTCAGCCGCCAGACCGTCCACACCCACCTGAAGCAGTCGGTGGAGAAAATCAGAAAGTATTTCAATTCAAACTCAAAAGCAATATGATGACCGAAGAAAAGCGTATAGAGTGGCTTCTGGAATTACAAGACCACCCCGAGCAACTGACCGATGAGCAGTTGCAGCAGATACTCGAAGACGACGAGATGCACCAGCTCGTACAGCAGCTTGGCTTTGCTAAGCGTGCCTTCAAGCATGATGTGATTAAAAACGACACCCCAGACGTGGATGCTGAATGGGAAAAGTTTGCAGCCAGCCATGCAGAGAGTCTGGATGCCCTCGACGAAGGAGGACAAAAGCCTCGCTTCGCTTTACACCTCGCGACCCACAAGATTGCGGCATCCTTCATCGGCGTACTCTTGGCTTCGGGCATTGCCTTTGCTGCCATCCAAATAGTGCGCAACATCAGCACGCCTAAGCCGCAATTGCCCACAACTGAGCAAGCGACCAACATCGAGCCAATTACTTCCCTGCCAGCTGATACAGTCAAGACCGACACAATCCCCACCGAGCCTTACATCTTCAATAATGTGCCACTCGACTCAGTGCTCACAGCCATTGCCACAGCCCACGGGGTCGGGGTGAAATTTGAGAATGACGCGGCCCGTCAGCTTCGTTTCCATTTTGTCTGGAAGCGCGAAGACAGCCTTACGCGTGTCGTAGAAAAGTTGAACACCTTCGAAGCTGTGAACATCGGCATCGAGGACAAAACGCTGGTAGTAAGATGAGACGCAAGCTATATATTTTAACGCTCATGGCTTGCATCCTCTGCTTGCCACTTGACACCTTCGCACAGCGCATCAGCCATACATATAATAATGTGTCGCTCAGCGAGGCACTACTCCAGTTGAACAACGAGCAATCGGAATACGTCATCAACTTCCTCTACAACGAATTGGAAGACTTCCGCACCACCGCCATCATCAAGAATAAGAATCTGCCCGATGCTATCCAGCAAATGATAGGCTTCTATCCCATCCGCATGACCGCAAATTCAGATGACCACGAAATCTACGTGGAGTGTACCCACAAGACCGACCGCCACCTGACAGGCACCATCATTGATGAACAGGGCGTGCCTGTGGCATACGCTAATGTTGCCATCCTCAATCCCACTGACTCCGCGTTGCTTAGTGGTGGCGTTAGCAACGAAAGCGGCTACTTCGCTGTTCCATACGAACAGCCCACGGTTCTCGCTCGTATCTCATACGTCGGTTACAAGACCATCTATCGGCTCTGCAGTCAGCCCTCAGTGGGTACTATACGGATGCAGCCTGACAACTATACGCTGAACGGTGTGGTGGTGCAAGGCGAGCGCCCCAAGGTTGTATTGCAGGGCAATTCATTGATGATGAACGTGGAGGGAACAGTGATGGAGCGGATGGGTACCGCCGAGGATGTGCTTACACGCGTGCCGATGATTGCCAAGCGCGGCGAGGGCTTTGAAATTTTAGGCAAAGGGGCACCGCTTATCTATTTGAACAACCGCAAACTGACAGACTTGAATGAACTAAGAAATATTCAGTCGGATTTTATTCGCAGTGTGGAGGTCATCCAGAACCCAGGTGCTCGCTATGATGCTTCGGTTAATGCTGTCATCATTATCCGCACCAAACGGGCAGCAGGTGAAGGTCTGGGTGTGGAACTGTCATCGTGGTCTCGCTGTGGGCGTGGTTATGCCAATAATGAGAGAATCAATCTGACATATCGGACGGGTGGACTGGAACTTTTCGCCAACCTCTTCGGGGCATATAACAGAAGAAAGAGCCAGGGAGAGTTCGAACAGACTATCTTTGCTGATACACTGTGGGTGATTAACAATAAGCAAAAGAATAATGTTCGCAATCCTTTCTTAGAAGGGCGATTCGGCTTTAACTACCAGATCAATGATAACCACTCATTCGGTGGATTCTACCAGAATACCTACGACTATGTGAAGACCACCAGCGAGTATGATGATGATCTGCTAGCCGACGGCATGCCATACGACCACCTGCAAAACAGTAGCGTCCGTCGTGACAAGAATACCCCCACGCATCAGATCAATCTCTACTACACGGGCAAGGTAGGACAACTCAGCATCAACTTCAACGCTGACTACACTTCCCGCAAGCAACGGAGCATCAACCAGCAGCAGGAACTCAGTACCGAGTACGAAGACCGCGATGTAAATACCGAGAGTCAGACACGCAGTAAGATGTTTGCAGAGAAACTTTTCGTCACCCATCCATTATGGAAAGGTCAGATAGAGATTGGTGAAGAATATACCAACACCCGTTGGCGCAGCAGTTTCGATAATCAGGAAGGATACATTGCTAATAGCAACAATGAGCAGCACGAGAGCAACATCGCACCTTTCATGGAACTGCGCCAGCGTCTGGGACGCTTCCAATTGTCGGCAGGTCTACGTTATGAGCACGTAGAATCAGAGTATTTCGTCAGCGGACAGCGACGCGATGAGCAGTGCCGCACCTACGATGACTTTTTTCCGTCCTTATCAGTTTCTACGTCAGCCAAGAATCTGCAACTATCTTTCAGTTATGCCAAGCGGACAACACGTCCTTCATATTGGCAGTTGAGTAGCGATGTCACTTACGAGAATCGCTTGAATCAGCAGACGGGCAATCCCTATCTGCAACCCGTCAAGTACCACAACCTGAACATGATGGTTATGTGGAAGTGGCTCTATCTGATGACCAACTTCTCCCATTGTGTTGATCCTATCCTTTATACGGCGGGCAGTCTGGAAGAGGATTCAAAGGTGAATTTTGTGACCTACCTGAACTATGATCATGCCGACTGGCTCACTGTTACTTTGGGCGCACAAAAGAACGTCAAATTAAGCGACAGGATAACGTGGACTCCACAATACAACGTGTCGCTGATGAAACCTTGGTTCAAGTCACTGTTCAATGGTCAGGAAAAGAGTTTCAGCCATCCGATGCTGACCCTGCAATTAGGCAACATAGTGTCACTGCCTCACGACTGGCTATTACAGGCCGACTTCAATATGCACACTCACGGCAATACAGGCTCGAACATTTGGGTTGACTGCACTAATCCAATGCTCTCGCTTAGTGTCAGTAAAGACTTCTTCCAGCACCGCCTCAATATCAAGTTGACAGGCAATGACCTTTTAAACGGCGGCATCAACCATGTCTTGCTTTACAGCAATAGGATGATGTATCGTAAGATGGAGGACAACGACTCCCGCTGCATCCAGCTCTCCCTGCGTTACCGCTTCAATGTCACCCCATCGAAGTATAAAGGCACAGGTGCAGGTAATTCTGAGAAGAACAGACTTTAAGAAAATGGCACTCATTTTGGCGATACGATTTTACCTGCTTCATCATTACAACAAAAGGGATATAACGTTTGCCAAAGTGTGCCATTTTCTCAAAAACTCTCAACCTAAGTTGAGACTTTCACCATCGGCACCCGATTTTCGGGTTTGCCGAGGGTTTATTTGTGTTACTTTTAATAATTTTGCCATGCAACCTGTATTACAAGAAAGTCAATATAAAATTTGACCAGATTTATTTTCAGTCGTATTAATTATAGAGTAACAAAAGAATGACTCCTACAGAACGTGACATCATCATCCGCTGTCAGCAGGGTGACAAGCAAGCCTTCAGGTGGATCGTGCAGACGCATCAGCAGATGATATTTTCGTTGGCGCTGAAGATGTTGTGTGATGAAGAAGAGGCGAAGGACATGGTGCAAGAAACATTCATCAAAGTGTGGCAAAGCATCAGAGACTACGACCCACAGCGAACTTTTACAACTTGGCTCTACACAATATCCTCGCGACTCTGTTTAGATAGGTTAAAACGGAAAAATCGAATAGTACCTATGCCAGAAGACGAACAGATACTAAGAAGCTATGCTATAGACAACGACATTCAGCGAACATTGGAAAACAGCGAATGGATTTCTATTGTAAGACTAATGGCCGAAGAACTAAGCAGCAAGCAAAAGTTGGTATTCACACTTTGTCAGTTGGAAGGTCTTTCATCAGAGGAAGTGCAAGAGATTACAGGACTGGATGCCCGCCAAGTAAAAAGCAATCTATATGTGGCTCGTCAGACAATACGCAAACGATTGATAGATTTAGGTTATGAATAAGATAGACGACATATTTGAAGGACTGAAAGGCCAGAAACCCACGATAAGCAATCCCGATGAATTGACAAATCGCATTATGGATAGTCTGCCAGACATCAGTGAAACCACAGAGTCAGGAAAGGCTCGAGTGGTAAAGATAAACTGGTGGGCAGCTGTAGCAGCAACTCTTCTTATTATAATATGTATAGGAGCCATCTGGATATTTGATAATGAGCAGTCGGAATCGCAACTTATTGCTAGTTCAGATGCTGCTATTGTGGATTTAAAAACCGCTATTCAAGAAGTTGGTAGTCAACTGAATAGCGTGGAGGTTAATACTCCTCGTCCCACTCAGGAATCAGTTACTGCAATTCGCACTCAGGAACTTGTCCAGGACACACTTCAACAAACATCAGAAATTCATGTTAACAAACGGCAACCTATACAAAATCTACACTATGCATCCAACATTATTCAGGAGGATACAATTGCTTATCAGGATCCTGCCCGAATGGATGAGTTTATTGCAAAGCTGGCTGAGTTCAATAAGGTATACCCCCTCCCCATTAACTGCTCTTCAGATTTGGGCGATAGCATTGGAGTCAGCATAGCCTACGTTTTCGAAGACAAACCGCGATTCGACCTTTTCGCACGATTGTTACAGGCTGCCTGTTGGTACGACACTAAGACACCTGGCTACCTACTCAACTTTTCCCGCCGGCAGTTCTTCTTTTCCCTGAAAGACATGTACAAGGGCGAGAAGTATATCTGGATAATGGAGCAACTTATGGACGGACGTATTCTGATCTTCAGTACCCATTCACCGATAGAGGCTCCAGCCTCTCTAATCTGTTATCAAAAATTACTCGAACAACTGACGAATACCGACAATATTATATCACAATTTTAAAAACGAAGCCGTATGAAAAGATTCTTGATGATGAGTCTTCTGACCCTGACAGCGTTTGCCTTGCAGGCACAAACGAAGGAGTATGCAAAGAGTATAGGCATGTTCGTATCTCGTCCTGAAGTTAAATCGGACAAAGACACAAAAATGACCTCCGCCATATGGCATAAATCAAACATGGCGTGGATCAAGGACCATTGCGAAACCAAGAATGTTGCTATAGAGAAAGACTACTTAAAACTCTTCCCAGAGATAGTTAATGTTCTACAGAACGACCAATCTTACATCCCGATGAGTTGGCGACTGACAGAGGAGAAGGACGAGACTGTTCTTCACTGCTATCTACGCATGCCAGCCGACAAAGTGAGCAACTTGTTTCTGACCTCTGAAGAGACTTGCCTTGTAGATCAGGAAACAGGTGCGCAATACCGTATTCGCCGCACAGAGCCTGACACCTTCTGTAAGCACTTCACTGTAAAGGCTAGGAAGGGCGATGTGCTCGACCTGAAGATATTCTTCGCACCACTGCCAGAAACAACCAAAGACATCAGGATCTATGGCGTTTCCAACTGGGGAATGATGGGCATGCCTGTTACCATCCGCCAACATGTGTTCGGTACATGGCAGCCCCTGAACTACGATACCATTCCAGAGTTTCACAAATCTCGGCTGCTCAAAGAGCATATGTATGAGAACAAGCCCTACGACCGTCAGGACTGGAACACCTGGAAGGTGATGACGGATGCACACCTGATTAAGCCGCTACAGGATGAGACAATGGCACTATGGCGCACCCCCGAGGCAACCTATCTTGCTATTGGCTGTGAACAGAACTGGACACGTGAGTACTGGGAATTCAGAAAAGACATCAAACTCCTTGACGAGACAGGCCATCAGTATAAACTCCGTGAGATACAGGGTCTTCCTATTGACGAACTGTTCTTTATGGAAGGAATGGCAGGCGACTATGTTGCCTATGTGTTGGTGTTCGATCCGATACCATTCAGTGCATCAACAATTACCTATATAGAGCCTGCAGGCGAGCCCTTCAGAGCTTGGGGAGCCAACTGGTCAGGCAAGGTACTAACCCTTAACATTCAACAACTTCGCGATAATCAGCGGCTGTTTATGTATCATCCCCGTGTTATTGTAAAATGATTATTTTACCAAATAAAACAACTAATTATGAACAAGAAAACTATCATCACCGCACTGCTCGCCCTCGTAACATTGACGGGCTGGGCTCAGTCAACAAAGACTGCAACTATCAAAGGTTATTCACCCGCACTGAAAGACGGCACACTGGTTATTGCTGGTGCAGGCAATTTATTGGATATTGTAGACACCGTCAAAGCTGGTCATTTCACCCTGACTATTCCCGTAGAAGAACTCACTGTAGGTGGCCTCTTTTGCGCAGGCGAAGGTTGCCCCAATTTCTCATTCTCCCTCATGATGAAACCTGATGTGACGGTGAAAGTAACTGGCACAGACTGTCTATATCCATTCTGGAAAGTAGAAAGCCCGATTCCTGAACAACAGACACTGAATCGTATGACAGAGTATTGCCATGACATCATATTGGAGCGTATCAAGATCGAACAGGAAAAAGATTGGAATAAGTTAGACTCTATCGAAATGGTATATATGAAGAAGGAGATGGACATTCTCTCCTTACTTCCTGTGGATGCAGCCTCGCTCAGTAAACTGAGTAACATAGCCAGGATGCTGAAGAATATGAAAGATTTTCCATACATGGAGCAAATGAAGAACTTGGAAAAATCCTTTGCTGCCCGTGCACCGAAAGGATTCGAAGATCAATTGGCAGAGATACACAATTATGTCTATCCTTCACCACTATTGCATGTAGGCGATAAATATGTTGATGCCGAACTCTTCGATATGCAGGGCAATACCCATCACCTGTCAGAAGCTTTCTCTGGTGGTCGCTATGTATTGCTCGACTTCTGGGGTATTGGCTGTGCTCCTTGCATGATGTCAGAGCCTGAAATGCGAGAGGTCTACGAGCGTTTAAATGGAAAGTTGGAGATTGTTGGTATCAATCAGAACACACGTTCTCAGTGGCAGAAACACGAGTTTAGCAAGCGCATAGTTTGGAAAAACTGGAGCGACGGAAAGATGGGCAGCAGTGTCAATGGCAGATACTGCGACATGGGTGCCATACCTTATTATGTATTGATTTCGCCCGAAGGTCGCATCTTATGGAAAGCTGTTGGCTATGGCCCTGGCTGGTTCCTTGGAATTGCAGAGACTTTCAACTCCCCTAAGCAAGACAATAGTTCAAATTTGGGGTTTGTTGTTCGTCATGTCGATGCCAATGCAGATGGAACAAAGGTCAGTTTCCGAAATTATACAAAGAAAGGCTATTGGTTCCGTATTGCCAAGGATTCCTATCTCACGGCCAACGGGAAGAAGTATAAACTGACAGCAGCCGATGGCATCAAGCTCGATGCAGACAACTATCCTGAAGTTAATGCCTTTACAGCTAAGGAGGCTTATATTGGGGAAATAAACTACAGTGACTTCAACCTCACCTTCGAGCCCTTCGAGAACATTCCAGAAACCTTCGACTTCATAGAAGGCGATGTTCAAGGTGCATTCGTTATCCGCAATATTTCGCTCAAATAAACGTATATGAAAAAACATATCATCACCGCACTGCTGGCGCTGGTCGCAATGGCGGGGCAGGCACAGACGAAGGTTACAGGCCACGTTGTCAACGAACGAGGCGAGAAAGTAGAATACGTTAGTATCGGCATCGAAGAGGACAGCGTGGGCGTTATCTCTGACGCACAGGGACACTTCACGCTGACGATACCCGCAGGACGCAGGGACGAACTGACCTTCACGCACGTTTCCTATCAGACGGCGACAATCCCCTACACGACTTACGCCGACGGGCACGAACTGACCGTGACACTACGGGACAAGGTCGTCGAACTGGCTGAGGTCGTGGTTGGCAAGAAAAGCAAGCCGCACACGCTGTCGGGCAAGTCGTGGTTGAGGACAAGCACGACAGGTTTTCGTGGTAACTGCAAAGGCGATATTGAATGGGGACCAATCTTCAAGAACAGGAAAGATTATCTGTTGACAGACATCATGGTTTCCATCGACAAGTGCGAGTACGAAGAATGTCTGTTGAGTTTCAACTGCTACGAGGTCAGGGACAAGAAACTTTATAGCGTCCTGAACAAGCCTATCTACAGGCGTGTTACCCCTGCCGAAAACGGGAAGAATATCTATGTCAGCCCCGCAGAGTCTGTAGTGCTGAAGGGCAAGAAGAAATACTGCGTCACAATCTGTGTGGTTGACATGAAGGGCAATGGAAGCCTCTCTTTCCCCGCCAACTTCAAGAGCAGTTATGCCCGCCACAAGGTAAAGGGGAAAATGAAGAAAATCCCTGGCTGCCCGATGATAATCGTGAAAGGATATGAAGTAGAATAGATAATAAAGAAACAATGAAAACAATGAAGATTAGGAGAATCATGTTTATGATGCTTGCTGCCTTCTCCCTCGCCTCTTGCAGCAGCGACAACGAGCAAGCAAACCATCATCACCGTACTGCTCGCCCTTGCATTAAATTACTGAAATGAAACACCTGACACCATATCGCCAAAACGAAACATCCCTCTCGCCGGTGAGGGGGAGAGGGATGGTGTATGGGGGTGAAGTAGTCACTTTATCCGTTGATAAGCGAGACGAGCCATTTGATATATTTATCTGTCACACTGGAGATTTCGCCTTTGTCATAAATCGTAAGCAATGTTATCTCAATAGAGTCATCTTCGTGCTGAATAACATTGAATGTGATAACACGAGCACCTCCGCTCTTGCCTTTTCCCTTCGAAGCAATGGCCATACGCACCTTACGGGTACCACTACCCAAATCAGATCCTTGAAAAGGGTCGTCTGCCAGTTCCTTTTTGAAGGTGATAAAGTCATCTTTCAACGACGGGTACTTTTTGGCAAGGCGTTTGAACTGACGCTTGAATTCATCGCCCAATACGATCTCAACTTTCATATGGCTTACTCTGCTTCAAGTTCCTTGATGAAATCGTCAGCACTCTGTAGTTTGCGACCTTCACGACGAGCCTGCTTCATCTCGTCGAACGCTCTTTCGAGCGACTTTTTCACGTATGCCTGCTGTCGAATCGTCTTTTTGTTAGACTCATCCTTGGTCTTGAACACAGTGGTAGATACCACACCGCGAAGCAACTCAATGGCTTTGCGCACGTGCAGCGTTGTCGCGTCCTCGTTCAATGTTACTAATATCTGCGTCATAATCGTAATCTTTTTATTCTCGGGGGCAAAGATACGACTTTTTTTTGAATAATCAAATAAAACTCGGAAAATTATGAGGATTAGCAAAAAGGTTCTGGAGCGCCAGTTTTTGTTGGGCATGATATTGGATTATTGAAATCACAGGGGGACTGTCCCGTGTGAGTGAACCCCATTTTAATAAGATTTATTATATAAAAATGCTCCGTCCCATTGTTATAGAGTCTCAATATTTTTTCGTACCTTTGCACCCGAAATCTATAGGACGATGGAACAAAAGTTTAGCAATAACAGTTTAGACCTCGAGACGCTGCGGGAGTTTTGGGATAGCCTTGGGGACAGCACCTGGGGTATAGCAGCCGTCATACCCAAGTACCTGTCTTTTACCTTTGCACCCAGGAATCAGAGTTGGTTCAAGTGTGAAGGTTGTTTAAAATAGCAGATACAGCTTTTGGTGACAGCTTTAGTAAAGGA
>CACWLC010000054.1 GCA_902761605.1 uncultured Prevotellaceae bacterium | reverse complement strand
TGTAAATCTTTCAAAGAACTCTTTCTTAGTGCTCAGCGCTCGTTTTTGAGCGAAAGCGGATGCAAAGGTACGCACTTTTTCGTTACCCTCCAAATATTTTCCAAACTTTTTTTGAAGAAAGGCGAAAGTTTTCGCGTTTATTTACAAACGGCAACCCTACACCTTATTTATTATACAAGAATCACTCGAAAATCTCCTCAATATCGTTAGCTTCCAGTGACTCTTCAACGAACGAACAAGGGTCGTAGCCCTCAGGAAGATCAAAGACGGCATTCTCGTTATATCCAAGATGTTTATCCTGATAAAGCTTCTGCATATAGAGAGCGAAAATCGGCAGAGCCATTGTTGCACCCTGACCCATCGACATCGACTCGAAGTGGATATCACGATCGTCACCTCCTACCCAGCAGGCATTGACAAGAGTAGGTGTCAGTCCCATAAACCAGGCATCACTATTATTATTGGTGGTACCGGTCTTACCCGCCAAGTCGCCCTTCAGGTTATATTTGAAACGCAGGCGTCCGGCCGTACCGCCATCGACAACCGCCTTGAGCATATACAGCATCTTATGAGCACTCTCCTCGCTGATAACCTCATTCATACGAGGAGTGAACTGAGCAATGATATTACCATCGCCATCCTCAATCCTCGTAACAAACATATGAGAGGCACGAATGCCATGATTCACGAATGCCGTATAGGCACTTGCCATCTCGCCGACAGTAATCTCACAAGGACCGAGACAGAGAGCCATAGAAGGATGGATCTCAGGATTGTTGATGCCATACTGACGAAGAAGGTCGACAAAAGCCTGTGGACTAAGCTTGCTCATAAGATAAGCGGATATCCAGTTGTTAGACTGTTGCAGTCCCCACTTGAGAGTAACCATCTCGCCATAACGTGACCGTCCGCTGTTACGAGGCGTCCAAGGTTTGCCGGCAACCATATAAGTCTGCTGCACGTTCGGAGCGAGGTCACACGGAGAGAAACCGTTCTCCATAGCCAGAGAATAAAGGAACGGTTTGATGGTAGATCCCACCTGTCGACGCCCCTCCATAACCATATCATAAGCGAAGTGCATAAAGTCGAGACCACCCACATAAGCCTTCACATGACCATTCTGCGGGCAGATGCTCATGAAGCCGGTACGCAGGAATGATTTGTAATATTTTATCGAGTCTAACGGAGTCATGGTAGTGTCCACACTTCCATGATATGTGAATATAGTCATCGGCACAGCCATGCGGAATGATTTCTGTATCTCATCATCCGAAGCGCCACTTTCCTTAAGTACACGATAACGCTCACACTGACGTATGTTTCGCATCAGCACCTGTTGAACCTGACTAGAGGTAAGAGAGCTGGAATACGGGAAGTTGGGCTTCGACTTCTTACCCTCATTGAAGTTTGGTTGCAGGAACTTCACCACATGTTCATAGACTGCCTGTTCAGCATATTTCTGCATCCTGGAGTCGATAGTGGTATGTACACGCAGACCATCAGTATAGATACTATAGTAGTCGCCATTACGCTTCTTGTTTTTATTGCACCAACCGTACAAAGGATCTGAGACCCAGTTAATTGAGTCTATGTGGTATTTCACCATGTTCCATGATGCATAAAGTGCACGTTCCGGTTTCTTTGCAGTCAGATAACGACGCAGGAAATCGCGGAAATATGTAGCGAGTCCGTCCTTATGGTCAGCGATATGGAAATGCAACTGCATTGGTTCTGCACTATATTTATCGTAATCAGCCTGGGTGAGATATCCCTCCTTCAGCATCTGTCCCAGCACCACGTTACGACGATCACGACTACGTTCAGGATAACGAACAGGATTATAGTAAGAAGGGTTCTTACACAGTCCTACAAGTGTTGCCGCCTCATTGACGGTGAGGTCAATAGGATCCTTGCTGAAATAAGTATTCGATGCGGTCTTAATACCTACGGCATTATGAAGGAAGTCAAAATAATTCAGATACATTGTAAGTATCTCATCCTTGGTATAGTTACGTTCCAGTTTGACAGCTATCACCCACTCTATCGGTTTCTGTAAGAGTCGCTCCATAGTGGTACTTGCATGTTCGGAATACAGCTGTTTAGCCAACTGCTGAGTGATAGTAGAACCACCTCCGGCGCTCTTCTGTCCCATCAGTCCGCGCTTGATAACAGCTCGTCCGAGAGCATAGAAGTCGACACCTGAGTGCTCATAGAAACGTGCATCCTCAGTAGCCACCAGAGCATGAACGAGATGAGGTGACAACTTTGTATAATCGACCATAACACGATTTTCGCGATTATAGTTCCAAGTACCGATAAGTTTTCCGTCAGAAGAGTAGATCTGCGTAGCAAACCGGTTGATAGGATTCTGTAGATCCTCGATAGGTGGCATATATCCAATCCACCCCTCATTGATGGCATAAAAAGCTACACCAGCACCAAGCACGAATAATATTATCAAAGTCCATATCAGACGGACAAATAACTTCCTCATACGCTAAAAAAAGATTTTCTTGGTGCAAAATTACGAAATAATTCAAAAATATCGCACGGAAATCAGAAATATTGTGTAATTTTGCCGAGATTAATGCAAATAACGAATGGAAAAGCATAATTTTGTGACAATTGCCGACCTCACAAAGGAGAAAATTCTCTATATGATTGAGATGGCAGAAGAGTTTGAAAAGCACCCTAACAGGGAGCTGTTGAAAGGAAAAGTTGTGGCTACACTTTTCTTCGAACCCTCTACTCGTACCCGACTATCGTTTGAAACCGCCGCCAACCGTCTTGGCGCCCGTGTTATCGGTTTTGCCGACCCGAAGATTACCAGCGGTACGAAGGGAGAGACCCTGAAGGACACTATCCTTATGGTATCCAACTATGCCGACGTGATAGTGATGCGCCATCATATCGAGGGAGCAGCCGTCTACGCCTCTGAGGTGGCCCCTGTGCCCATCGTGAATGCCGGCGACGGAGCCCATCAGCACCCCTCGCAGTGTATGCTCGACCTCTATTCCATCTACAAGACCCAGGGCACGCTCGAGAACCTTAATATATATATGGTGGGCGATCTGAAATACGGTCGTACGGTACACTCTCTGCTTATGGCAATGCGCCACTTCAACCCCACCTTCCATTTCGTTGCGCCCAAGGAGCTGGCTATGCCGAATGAGTATAAGCTCTACTGCAAGGAGCACGGCATCAAGTATCAGGAGCACACTGCATTCAACGACAAGATCATCGCTGATGCCGACATCCTGTATATGACCCGAGTACAGAAAGAACGATTCTCCGACCTTATGGAATATGAAAGAGTAAAGAACGTATATGTGCTCAACAACGATATGCTGCGCAGCGCAAAGCCAAACATGAAGATTCTACATCCGCTGCCACGTGTCAACGAGATAGCATACGAGGTGGACGACAACCCACACGCATACTATATCCAGCAGGCCGGCAACGGACTCTATGCCCGTGAGGCAATCTTCTGCGATGTTCTGGGAATATCATTAGACGAAGTTAAAAACGACAAAACGATAATACGATGAACAAGAAAGAACGTCTGGTTGCCGCCATTGAGCAAGGCACTGTGATAGACCATATTCCAACCGCAAAGACATATCAGGTGGCAAGTCTGTTAGGACTCTTCGACCTCGACACCCCTGTTACCATCGGATTCAACTACCCATCACAGAAGGTAGGCAAGAAAGGTATCATAAAGGTGTCGGACAAGTTCTTTACCGACGATGAGATATCCCGACTCTCAGTTGTTGCCCCAAACGTGATCCTCAGCATCATCCGCGATTACGAGGTCGTTGAGAAGAAGACCGTTGTGACCCCAGATGAGATCAAGGGACTCGTGAAGTGCAACAACCCCAAATGTATCACCAACAACGAGCCTATGGCCACTCATTTCCACGTGGCCGATGGTATTCTTACCTGTCACTATTGCGAGAAGGAGCAGGACATAAACAAGGTAGAACTTTTATAAACCCAATAAACAAAGACAATGAACAGAGACAACACTATCTTTGAGTTGATTGAGAAAGAGCATCAGCGCCAGCTGAAAGGCATTGAGCTGATTGCGAGTGAGAATTTCGTTAGCGACCAGGTAATGGAAGCCATGGGCTCATACCTGACCAACAAGTATGCCGAGGGATATCCCGGACACCGTTACTATGGCGGATGTCAGGTGGTTGACGAGGTTGAGCAGCTGGCTATCGACAGAGTATGCAAACTCTTCGGAGCAGAGTATGCCAACGTACAGCCCCACTCTGGTGCCCAGGCTAATGCAGCAGTTCTGCTGGCAGTGCTGAAGCCAGGCGACACCTTCATGGGTATGAACCTCGATCATGGCGGTCACCTCTCTCATGGTTCGCTCGTAAACACCAGCGGTATCCTTTACAAGCCTGTAGGCTACAATCTGAACAAGGAGACCGGTCGTGTGGATTACGACGAGATGGAACGTCTGGCCCTTGAGCACAAGCCAAAGCTGATTATCGGTGGTGGTAGTGCTTACAGCCGTGAGTGGGATTACAAGCGCATGCGTGAGATAGCCGATAAGGTTGGCGCACTGCTGATGATCGATATGGCTCACCCTGCAGGACTCATCGCAGCCGGACTGCTGGACAATCCTGTTAAATATGCTCACATCGTAACCTCTACAACCCACAAGACCCTTCGTGGTCCTCGTGGCGGTATCATCCTGATGGGTAAGGACTTCGACAATCCTTGGGGTTACACTACTCCAAAGGGCGTAGTCAAGAAGATGAGCCAGTTGCTTAACTCAGCCGTATTCCCCGGACAGCAGGGCGGTCCTCTGGAGCACGTTATCGCAGCTAAGGCCGTTGCCTTTGGTGAGGCTCTGCAGCCAGAGTTCAAGGAGTGGGCAAAGCAGGTTCAGAAGAATGCCAGTGTTCTCGCCGAGGAACTCATCAAGCGTGGATTCACCATCGTTAGCGGTGGTACCGACAACCACTCTATGCTGGTAGACCTTCGTTCTAAGTATCCTGATCTCACAGGTAAGGTGGCAGAGAATGCTCTCGTAGCTGCTGACATCACAGTAAACAAGAACATGGTTCCATTCGACAGCCGTTCTGCCTTCCAGACCTCAGGTATCCGTCTGGGAACTCCAGCCATCACCACACGTGGTGCTAAGGAAGACCTGATGGTTCAGATTGCCGCATGGATTGAGGAAGTTCTGAACGATCCTGAGAACGAGCAGGTAATCGCAAGCGTTCGCGCAAAGGTGAACGAGAAGATGAAGGATTATCCACTCTTCGCTTACTAATAAAAAAGAACTCCCGCCAGTTGGCGGGAGTTTTTTATTTCAGCTCTGCATTAAAATGATTTATCGCCTGTCGGAACAGATGGTTCCGAGTGTTACCCCCATAGATTCCATGATTACGATTTGTGTATACCAGTTGTCGGAAGTCCTTATCTGACTGTACCAGTGCCTCAACATATTCTGCTGAGTTCTGATAGTGCACATTATCATCAGCCAAGCCATGACAGATGAGCAGAGCTCCGGTGAGATTAGCTGCACGATAGATAGGATTCACCTCATCGTAGCCCTTAGGATTCTCCTGAGGTGTACGCATGTATCGCTCGGTATAGATAGTATCGTAGAAACGCCAGTTGGTGGGAGGTGCGATAGCCACACCAGCCTTGAAGACCGGACGTCCTTCTGACATCGACATCAGTGTGTTCCATCCACCATAGCTCCAGCCCCAGATACCGATACGCGACTTGTCAACATAACTCTGTTGTCCGAGCCATATAGCCGTCTCCACCTGATCACGTGACTCCAGTTCGCCAAGACGCAGATAGGTACATTTCTCAAACTCAGCCCCACGTCCGCCTGTACCTCTGTTATCTACACAGACACAGATATAACCCTGCTGACAGAGATACTGTTCGAGAATAGCGCCATTGCCACTAATTCCGATAGCCCATCTATTAAGAACCTGCTGATTGCCAGGACCACCATACTGGTACATTATCACGGGATATTTCTTCGCTGGCGAGAAATCAGCGGGCTTAACCATCCAGCCATTAAGAGTCACACCCTCAGAGGTGGTGAAGGTAAAGAGTTCCTTTTTTCCGAGATCATACTGTGAGAGTTTCTTTTTCAGTTCCTTATTTTCGATCATCGTAAGCAGCACCTTACCGTTGTTCTGGCAGAGAGTATACTGCGAAGGATTATCGATGTCGCTCCATATATTTATGAAGTACTTGAAATTCTTGCTGAAGATAGCATCGTTGACACCAGCCTTCTGAGAGAGGGTCTCGATCTTTCCGTTCTGACGGGCCACCATCACCTGTTGGTCGGTAGCGCCCTTGGGATTAGCAGCGAAATATGCATCGCCCGTAGCATCATCGAAACCATATACATCCTTAACCACATACTTATCTGTAACGATCTGACGCATCAGCTGACCATTGTGATTATACAGATACAAGTGATTATATCCGTCGCGCTCGCTTGGCAGGAGAATATGCTTATCAGTAATCTGAACGTTTTCGAATGTCTCCTCCTTAATATACTTGTCAATCTTATCCTCGATGATGAGTTTTGCAACGGTAGAGAGAGGGTTAGCCATATATACCTTCAGGTCGTCCTGATGACGATTGAGTGTGAAGATGGCTATCTTCCCGGGATCAGAAGTGGCCATGATACGAGGGATATATCCGTCGGCATCGAGAGGCAGGTCGATGGTACGTGTCTGATGACTCTTGATATCGTAAGAGAGAACCTTCACCTTTGAATTCTGTTTTCCCGGAACCGGATATTTATATGTGTAATCGCCGGGATAGTCGCGATAGTACTCATATTCCGGAGCCAAGCCTTTGAACAACTGCATAGAGTACTGAGGCACAGCCGACTCATCATAGCGAATCCACACTATCTGTTTCGAATCGGCAGAGAACACCATCGAACAGTTGGTAGAGAACTCCTCCTCATACACCCAGTCGGGGATACCGTTGATCACCTCATTAAATTTTCCGTCCTTCGTAACCAGACTCTCAGCATTGTCGTAAAGCAGTTTCACGAGGTGGATATTATTGTCGCGCACGAAGGCTATCTGATTACCATCGGGCGAGAATACAGGAGTCTGCTGAGGACCACCTTCAGAGAGCGGTTCGAGTTTGTTGTTCTGAATCATGAAGATATAGTACTCAGCAGTAAACGAACGGCGATAGATCGGTCTCGTCTTCGTCTGTATCAGCAATCTTCTGCCGTCGGGACTGATGATATATCCCTGCACACGATTAATCTGAGCCCCACGAGCTGTAGCAGCATCGAAAAGCACCCCAACCTGTTTGCCCGTCTTAAAGGAATAAGTAACGATACGTTTTCCGTCGTCGCTGATCTGGGCATACGTCTCACCATCCGCCAACGGACATACCTCAGTCATCGACTCTGCCATGAACTCACCACGCGTAATGTCCCTCAGGTTCAGTTTATCCCCAGCCTTTATGCTTATAGCAAACGAAAGCAGGGCAAATGCAATAAAAGATAGTTTTGTATTCATTACCATTGTTTTTTATATTTTTATGCCATTTATGGTGCAAAGATAACAAAAAAATCCCTAACTTTGCACACTGATGGAATTAAATAAAGTGAATACGCCTTATTATAATGACTACGGCACCTGGATACGTGGTCAGTTCCCATTCCGTGTGCAAAAAATATCCATTGATGCAGGCTTCAGCTGTCCGAACCGTGACGGGCGCATCTCCACCGGAGGATGTATCTACTGCAACAACCGTACCTTCACCCCCGAATACTGTCAGCACAGAGACAGCGTAAGCCAACAGCTGGAGTCAGGAAAACAGTTCTTCGGACGGAAATACCCAGACATGAGATATCTCGCATATTTCCAGGCATATACCAACACATACGGAACGATTGATAAGCTGCGCCAGCTATATGAAGAAGCCCTTAAGGTAGAAGATGTCGTGGGAATAGTCATCGGTACCCGTCCCGACTGTATCAGCAACGAACTGCTCGACTATCTCGAAGAACTTAATCACCGCACTTTCCTTATGGTGGAATATGGTGTTGAGTCGGCCAACGACGATACGCTGAGACTAATAAACAGAGGACACACTTTTGGCGATTCTATAGACGCCATCTCAAAGACCCACGAGAGAGGCATCCTCACAGGAGCACACATCATCTTAGGCCTGCCAAGTGAAGATGCAGAAGAAAGTCTACGACAGGCACCACTCATCTCCGCACTGCCTATCGATGTCCTGAAGATCCACCAGATGCAGATTGTCAAGGGAACCCGACTTGCAGAGACATATCAGCAGGAGCCGTTCCACGTGTATACCGTAGAAGAGTATATCTCACTTATAGCCAACTACATACAGAGATTGAGAAAAAATCTGGTATTAGAGCGGTTTGTGTCACAATCACCTAAGGAGATGATTATTGCTCCACACTGGGGATTGAAGAACTATGAGTTTACCAACCTGTTAAACAACTATCTCCGAAGAGAAAATATCCATCAGGGAGAATTAAAGGAAATCTGAATATTTTGATGCCCCGAGCAACTGCTCAACCTTCATATTCTTGTTGCGTGACATAAAACGGTCTACCTTCTGTACATACATCGAGCGGAACAAATCACGACCGATGGCCTTATTCACAACCCACTGAATGCGTCCCAAGTGAACATCACGCTCTGCCTGACTGATAGGCTGGTCATACGGCATAGGGTAAAGGCTGAGGAGATAAAACCCGATACAGTCAGGAACGATATATTGCCTCTGCATCATCCTGCGCTGTTCCAGAGAGTATCCGTATTCCGGTCTCATATAGAGGTCAAACTCCATACCGAGATATTTATCAAGACAGATGCCAATCATGCCATTACCCACGATAATGCTCTGAGCCAAGGAACCGATCTGTGAATAAATCTGCGGAATCTCAATATTCGGCAATTCCTTTTTCAGATACTGAAAAGCATTATTTATCTCCTCATTGATATCCTCCATATCCGCATACTGCTGCTCAGCCTCACCTATCAACATCTGAAGAGTAGAGTCCTGATAGAAATGCAGGAACTTGGAATTTATCTCCGGATCGTTGACCTTTCCGATACGAAGCACATCTTCTATGAGTGTTCTCGTCTGCATCGAATAATCGGTATTCATCTGCTGGAGGGCAGAGAAATCGCCAGTGGTAAGATAGAGACTCTGGATGCGGTCATAGCGATCGATGGCAACTTCCGTATCATCGAATCTCAGTTGCCATTCGCAGCCGATGCACCCCAGCATCATCATAACTAATATAAAGTATATCTTACGCACTTAAAGTAAGTCTATTTATTACAATAGTTTAAATTTTCCGCAAATTTACTAAAAAATTCTTTAATATCCAAATTTTAACCTAATTATTTTAAAAATTAAGGTCAAATTTGCACAATTCTGTTTATTTGTGTAAAAATCTCACCGATTATTTAAGCTTTTTACGTAACTTTGTACCAAACAAACAGAAAAATATTAAAATATGAAACAACTACTATCAATAATCATGCTGGCATGTGCCCCTGCGCTCTATGCTCAACAGACAGTCAGTGTAACAGTAATCAACCCCACGAAGGCAGAAAGAAGCGATGAGCCCGTCATTGTCAGTCTTGCCGAATATGGCAACATCAGATCAGCCGAAGTGATCTGCGACGGAAAAGAAATACCGTATCAGTTGGACGATCTCAATCAGGACGAGACATTCGACGAGCTCTGTTTCCTTGCCGACCTGAAGGGAAGGGAGAAAAAGAATTATACCGTAAAGCTCTCTAATGAGGGCGAACCCCATAAGTTTACAGCCAGAGTCTTTGCAGAGATGCTGGTGCGCAATGACAAGGTAAAGGAGAAGAACAAGCACAACAATTTCATCGAATCGATCACAGCCCGAGGCGACTGTGCCTACTCATACAATATCCAGCACCATCATGGAGTAGACTTTGAGAGCGAGCTCAATGGCATCCGCATCTATTTCGACAAGCGTCAGACCCTCGACCTCTATGGAAAATTCAAAAAGGGTCTCGAACTGGAAGCCACACAGTTCTATACCACCAAAGAACAGAAGGCACAGGGTTATGGCGATGATGTGCTTTGGGTAGGCAACACCTTTGGACTCGGAGCCTTCAGAGGATGGAACGGTAAGGAACCCACGATGATCGACCCTGTGAGGAGCCGTACTCAGCGCATCATCTCATACGGTCCGCTACGAACCATCGTCGAGGTGTTCGATCGCGGGTGGAAAGCAGCAGAAGGTAAGCCGGCTATTAATATGACCATACGTTACACGCAGTATGCAGGTCATCGTGATACCGATGTGGATGTATTCTTCAACAAGCCCGTCAACGACTACCTGTTCTCTACGGGAGTCATCAACGTCAAGGGCTCTAAGGAGTTCTCCGACAAGAAAGGTCTACGTGCATGTTGGGGTACCGACTGGCCATCAGGCGACACCATCAACTTCAAGCGCGAGACTGTAGGACTGGGAATATGTATCCCGATGAAATACATCAAGAGCGAGGAGCCTGCCAACAAAGACAACTACGCCTTTGTAGTAGGCACAGACGACACCCACCTGCAGTATCGTGTAATCTACTGTTCTGCCAATGAGAACTTCGGTTATCACTCCGCTGCTGAATGGTTTGATTTCTTACGTAAGTGGAAGAAAGATGTTGCAGACAGACCTGTGAAAGTGATTATCAAAGACTAATCTAATGACGAGAAGGTCTTACGGCCTTTAGCATAATACTGCCAGAGCAAAGAGAATCCCTTCTGCTCTGGTATTTGTTTTGCTGCCCGGCTCTGCTGAATCTTCTTGCGGTCGTCAGCGAAGTCCTTTTTCCATCGCTTGAAGGCCCGACGGGCACGATAGACTGCCTTAAAATCACCAATGTTACGTTTCAGGACAAGCATCTCCCATGCAGCCAGATAATCGAGCCACCAGCGCCAGCGCATAACATACTTCAGTTCCTCATCAGGCAGACATTTGTACAGCATGGTGAGATTATTCCTGAAGTTAAGGAAAGTCTTCATCGGGTTACCCTTTGGGAGAGTGCCGCCACCGACATGATACACATAACTCTCAGGCAGACACACAATCCTCCTTCCCATAATCCTCAGACGCCAACAGAGATCTATCTCCTCGTTATGTGCAAAGAATCGTCCGTCGAGTCCTCCTGCCTCCCAGTAGTCTGTTGCACGTATCATCAGTGCAGCACCTGTGGCCCAGAGAATATCTGTAGCATAGTCATACTGACCATTATCCTTTTCTACCGTCTCGAAGATACGTCCCCTACAGAAAGGATAGCCGAATCTGTCGAGATATCCCCCACTCGCCCCTGCATATTCAAAACTGTCCTTATCGAAGATGCTCAACAGCTTAGGCTGACAGGCCGCCACATCATCATGGCTGTCGAGAAACTCTATCATCGGAGTCAGCCAGTGATGGGTTACCTCGATATCTGAATTCAGAAGAAGATAATATTCTGCATCTATCTGCTTCAGGGCTTTGTTATATCCTTCGGCAAAACCCCAGTTCTTTTCGAGGATAACAAGCTTTACCTCAGGGAAATGCGTACGGAGCAGTTCCATCGAGTTATCCGTAGAGGCATTATCCGCCACATATACCGTTGCTTCATCACGGGAATACTGAATGACAGAAGGAAGATACTGTCGGAGCATCTTCTCGCCGTTCCAGTTTAATATCACGATAGCCAACTTATCCATACGCGCGTACATTATTATAATATAATAGCCTTCAGGGCTTGTTTGTCGTGAGTCAGCTCACCAAGACTTACCTTCACTATCTCGTTATCCAGAGCCGGGTCTGCATTCTGCGCTGACAGTTCCACACGTATATAGTTACGGGTGAATCCGTGCATCGCCTTTCCACGTGGAGCTTTCTCGAAGAGCACCTCGGCCTCGTTACCGATATATCTGCGATAGAATGCCTCAGTCTTTCTGTCAGACAAGTCGAGCAGACGTTTCGATCGCAGTTTCTTGTCTTTTTCATCCACTACATAAGGGATGCTCAGTGCCGATGTGCCAGGACGCTCTGAATAAGGGAAGACATGCAACTGGGTTACGTCGAGACAATCGAGGAACTCGTATGTCTCCTCAAAACATTCCGGTGTCTCACCACGACAGCCTACCATCACATCCACTCCGATAAACGCATCGGGCATCACCTCTTTTATCTTATATATCTTATCGGCAAACAGCTGAGCATCATAATGGCGGTGCATAAGCTTCAGCACCGTATCACTTCCGCTCTGCAGAGGGATGTGTAAATGCGGCATGAAGGCACGGCTGTGAGCACAGTATTCGATAAGCTCGTCAGACAACAGGTCGGGCTCAAGACTGCTGATACGATACCTGCTTATACCCTCCACACCGTCTAACGCCTTAACCAGATCGATGAATTTCTCGCCCGTTGTCTTTCCGAAGTCACCGATATTCACACCAGTGAGCACAATCTCCTTTCCTCCATCGGCAGCAGCCTCCTCAGCCTGAGCAACCAACGAGGCAATAGTAGGGTTACGACTGAACCCACGTGCGTAAGGTATAGTGCAATAAGTGCAGAAATAGTCGCAGCCATCCTGTACCTTCAGGAAATAACGAGTACGGTTACCCCTCGAGCAACTTGGTGCAAAGCTCTTGATATCCTTCGTCTTCTGTCTGAATGCTAACGTATTCTCCTTGTCGTCATTCGTCCAGGCATCAGAGAGAAACTGAATCAGGTTTGCCTTCTCATTCGAGCCCAGCACCAGACTTACACCATCAATCTTTGCCACCTCATCAGCCTCAAGCTGTGCATAGCATCCGGTCACCACAACAAAAGCCCCGGGATTCTCCCTCACGAGTCTTCGGATAGCCTGACGACATTTCTGATCAGCCACCTCAGTAACCGAACAGGTATTGATAAGGCATATATCCGCCTTTTCCCCCTTCTGGGCTGTCGACACCCCAAGATCCTGGAGCATCTTGCCAAAGGTAGAGGTCTCAGAGAAGTTCAACTTGCATCCGAGAGTAAAATATGCTGCTTTTTTGCCTTGAAAGGCCGATGAATCTATCATAACTATACGAGCTGTAATGTTAGCGAGCACAAAGGTACTGCTTTTTTTCCAAAAAACGCCAATTTTTAGCAAATATTCGTGTTTGCGCAAATATGCACGATTTTTTAACATTTCACAATTCACTGATTTTCAGCGCTTTGCAAAAAAGTTACAAAAAAGACCGAAAAAAAAACTAAAAATTTGATACGACCGTTTTAATAAACAAATGATTGTTTTACAGATTTAAAAGCATTAGAAAAATGAAGAAATTAGTATTTATGTTCGTAGCTGTTGCAGCTATCTCTTTCGCATCTTGTGGTAATCAGGCTCAGCAGGCTCCTGCTACTGACACAGACTCTATCGAGGAGGTTGTAGATACAATGGCAGTTGACACAGCTGCTGCTGATACAGCTGCTGCTGACACAGTTGCTTAATAGTTAGTGTAACAACGAACTAATTGAGAGAAAAGGAGACCGCGGGACGAGAGTCCAGCGGTCTTTTCTTTTGTTGCATTATTACTACTATCAATTTTATGCAACCCTTAAAAGATAATTACAAAATACACAACTAAAACAAAATAAACGTGTTAATATTGTTAAATTTAACAGAATAAATTAACAAAAGTGCTATTAATCTTTTATAATTTGTCTACCTTTGCCGGCGGAAAGAAAAAGATAAAATGAAGAAAAGTACGATTTGGATTATAGCGACCATTATGGGACTGGCATTCATCGGCCTGCTGCTTCTTCAGCTTTCGTACATCGAACAGATGGCAAAGATGAAGAAAGAGCAGTTTGACGAGTCTGTCAACCGTAGTCTGTATCAGGCATCGCGTAATCTGGAGATGAATGAGACGAAACGCTATCTCGAGAAAGATGTTAAGGAGACAGAGCGCAAGGCTTATAAGCAGGACTCACTGATGATAGACGACCTCGACGGTACAATAAAACATTCCCACCAGTTTGCTGTGGCAGCTGATGACGGAACCGTCTATTCATCCTTTGAACTGAAGACATTCGCCATCAAGCCTGCCAATGTTCCGAAGGCAATGATTCTGCGTAGGGACAAGAACTCGATATACGAGGCATCGAAGTCATTGCAGGAGATAGTACGTAACAGATATGTGTATCAGAAGACGCTGCTGGACGAGGTGGTGTATAATATCCTCTATACAGCTTCTGACAAGCCGCTGAAGGAACGTGTAAACTTCAAGCTACTCGACAGAGATATTCATGCGGAACTATTAAATAATGGTATAAACATACCTTATCATTTTACTGTAGAGACTACCGACGGACGTGAGGTATACCGTTGTCCGGACTATATCGACGAAGGCAAGGAGAACACCTACACCCAAGTGCTCTTCCGCAACGACCCCTCTCCGAAAATGGGTGTAGTGAAGATACATTTCCCGGATATGAACTCGTATATCTTCTCGAGTGTGAGGTTTATGATTCCCTCGATGATCTTCACCATCGTGCTGCTTATCACGTTCGTTTTTACTATCGTGGTGATATTCAGACAGAAGCGTTACTCTGAGATAAAGAACGACTTCATCAATAACATGACCCACGAGTTGAAGACTCCTATCTCCAGCATCTCGCTGGCAGCCCAGATGCTTAACGACGAATCTGTTACCAAGAGTCCTCAGATGATGAAGCATCTTGGAGGAGTGATCAACGATGAGTCGAAACGTCTGAGATTCCTCGTAGAGAAGGTGCTCCAGATGTCGATGTTCGACAGAAAGACGGCCTCGTTTAAGAAAAAGGAACTCGACCTGAACGAACTGCTCGAGAACATCGCATCTACATTCTCTCTGCGTGTGGAGCATACAGGCGGTAAGATATATACTGAGATTGAGGCTGTTGACTCTGCTCTCTATGTGGATGAGGTACACTTCCAGAATGCCATCACAAACCTGATGGACAA
This sequence comes from uncultured Prevotellaceae bacterium, assembly GCA_902761605.1. Lineage (GTDB taxonomy): Bacteria > Bacteroidota > Bacteroidia > Bacteroidales > Bacteroidaceae > Prevotella. The sequence continues at coordinate 1,556 of CACWLC010000054.1, read as the reverse complement.
TGCAGTAAAGTATCGTAAACCCGATCAGCCACTCGACCTGTATATCAGGACCTGGAATGAGAAAGACCGTCTGTGTTTCAGCATCCGTGATACTGGTCTCGGCATAAAGAAAGAGAATGTGAAGAAGATCTTCGATAAGTTCTATCGTGTGCACACTGGTAATGTTCACGATGTTAAGGGCTTCGGTCTCGGACTGGCTTATGTGAAGAAGATCATCAATCTGCACGAAGGCGAGATAAAGTGCGAGAGTGAGCTCAGCAAGGGAACAACCTTCACCATATCTCTACCTATATTAAAGGAAACAACAGATTAAAGCAAATATAGTATTAACATTTTAAATAGAATCGATTATGGACGACAAACTGAAAATCTTGCTTTGCGAGGACGATGAGAACCTCGGAATGCTGCTTCGTGAGTATCTGCAGGCAAAGGGCTATGCTACAGAATTATGCCCCGACGGAGAGGCTGGTTACAAGGCTTTCCTGAAGACAAAGTTTGATATCTGCGTGCTCGATGTGATGATGCCTAAGAAAGACGGTTTCACCCTGGCTCAGGAGATCCGTTCCTCAAATCTCGACGTGCCTATCATCTTCCTCACAGCCAAGACTTTGAAGGAGGATATCCTCGAGGGATTCAAGATCGGTGCTGATGACTATATCACCAAACCCTTCTCTATGGAAGAGCTCGTATTCCGTATTGAGGCAATCATGCGCCGTACCAAGGGGAAGAAGAGTAAGGAGTCGACACTCTATCATATCGGACAGTTTACCTTCGACACCCAGAAGCAGCTGCTCTGTATCGGTGACGAACAACGCAAATTGACCACCAAGGAGAACGAGCTGCTGGCACTGCTCTGTAGCCATGCCAACGAGATTCTGCAGCGTGACTTCGCCCTGAAGACCATCTGGATTGATGACAACTATTTCAATGCCCGTTCGATGGATGTGTATATCACCAAGTTGCGTAAGCATCTGAAGGATGATCCTCAGATTGAGATCATCAATATCCATGGTAAAGGATATAAGCTCATTACTCCGGAAGAGATAGAATGAACAGTATAAGACAACTGACAGGAGTGGCGCTGGTAATCATCGGCGCCCTCTTTCTGATTATAGCCTATCTGGCAGGGTGGACATCGAGTAACATTGTACTACTCATCGGTCTCATTATCATCATTATAGGCATCATCATGCACGTAAAACTTACAAAATCAGGCGGAAAGTATTAAAAACCGTTAAAGAAAACATAAAGTTCAAAGCTCAAAGTTCATAGTTCAAAGAAAATTAGTACCTTTGCACCCGCATTTTGCAAAATAACATTTATAAACATTTTAAATTCATTATGAATCAATACGAAACCGTTTTCATTTTGACTCCCGTTTTGTCTGATGAACAGATGAAGGAAACGGCCGCTAAATTCAAGAAGGTTCTCACCGATAAAGGTGCTGAGATCCTGAGCGAAGAGGCCTGGGGATTGAAGAAGATGGCTTATGCTATTCAGAAGAAGTCTACAGGTTTCTACTGCCTGATAGAGTTCAAGGCTGAGCCAGAAGTGAT
>CACWLC010000053.1:14150-14970 GCA_902761605.1 uncultured Prevotellaceae bacterium | reverse complement strand
TAATGTAAAAATTCAAAAACGTGCTTTTTTTGTGCTTATTTTGGATTATTATTTGGAAGGTACGCGAAAAATTCGTACCTTTGCATTGTCAATGAAAAAAGATGAAATTTGCGGCCTGCCCAGCCAACAAAATTTTCCTTGCGCGCGGGTAAGTGTTTCCTCGGGAGAGCCAAAAACGGAGTCAATTCAAAGACAAGTAAAAATAATTAACAACAATCTATTAATCTTTTAAATTTCAAAAATTATGGCACTTAAAGTAAAAGCAGTTGAGAAGAACATTAAGTTCGACAAAAACAGTGAAGGCGTTTGGCGCTACGTGATGCAACCCGACCTCTACATCGCACTCTCGCAGGCGAAGGTCATCAAGGAGGCAGCCCTCCGAAGCGGAGTGAGTCAGGGTGTAATGAAGGCCTGCTGGGATGCAGCTGGTGAGGTAATCAAGGCATGGGCAACTGAAGGTCACTCTGTGGCTCTGCCAGGTCTGGGAACCATGCGTTTCGGACTCCGAGCAAAGTCGGTCGAGGACGTGAACAAGGTGAAGACCGGTCTGATCAAGACACGTCGTATTATCTTCACTCCATCGCAGGACCTGAAGGACGAGCTGGCCGACACAGCAATCCAGATCACCTGTTACGACCGCAACGGCGACATCGTGAAGCGTGTAACATCGGCTGACGCTGGTGAGGTTGAGGACCCAGAAGGCGAGAACGGAACTACGGAGAACGGATCTACGGATTCAGGTAGCCAGAACTCCGGAAGCCAGTCAGGTTCAGGTAGCGAGAACACCGGTTCTGAGCAGGGCGGCAGTTCACAGCAGCAG
>CACWLC010000053.1:0-14131 GCA_902761605.1 uncultured Prevotellaceae bacterium | reverse complement strand
TTCAGGTAGCGAGAACACCGGTTCTGAGCAGGGCGGCAGTTCACAGCAGCAGAACACTCTGGCTAAGCCGACTATCTATGGCGTGACTCCATTCACGGAAAGCACTGAGGTGACGATGAGCGGTCCTGAGGATGCAGAGATCCGTTACACCACTGACGGCTCTACACCAACAGCACAGAGCACACTCTACGAGGGAGGCTTCACTCTGAGCGACACGACTACCGTGAAGGCTATCGCCATCAAGAATGGTGAATCAAGCGAGGTGAGCACCAGGCTGTTTAACAAGGGCACAGGCGGCGATACCGGTGGCAGCGGCGACATGGAGTAATCTGGCTAAGAAAGGAGGTAAGCTATGACTAAGAAGGAAACCCTGAAGTGGATCGTACAGATCATCGCATCGATTGCATCAGCAATCCTCACAGCCCTCGGAGCAACAAGCTGCATGGGATTCTAAGCAAAGAGGGTGTGCCTATTTTGAAGTGAACCCCAGAAGTTAGACAGAATACTTCTGGGGTTCATTATGTATAGACATCACAGTTTAGAAGAAAAGAAAGAAATCATCCGCTTGCATGAGTCAGGAGCTAGCATGTGCGAGTTGATGAAACGTTTTCATGTCCGTGACCATTATCTTTATATTCTGTTTGGCAGATATGAGAAATATGGCATGGATGGTCTGGAAAAATTCAAGGAAAGATGCGTCACAAACACATTAAAGCAATCCGTAATAGAAGAATATGAAAAAGATTGCTTACCTTTGTGGCGGATTTGCGTAGAGTATGACGTTAGCTTTGCCAGTGTATGCCGCTGGGTTAGTCAGTACAAGCACGGCGGTTATGAGGAATTGCTGCGTCATGGCCCTCGTGGACGACCAAGGAAAGATATGGGACGACCAAAGAAGAAAGAGCCAGAGACAGAATTAGAGAAGCTTCAGGCCCGTGTACGCTGGCTTGAGGCAGAGAATGCCCTGCTAAAAAAAGCAAAGGCCTTAATGGAAGAAGAGGAGTCCAGGCTGCGAGGTTCTGGACACAGGCCATCCAGACATTAAGGCCGCAGCATGGTCTCGACTTGCTGTTGGAGATCAGGGGGATGGCTCGCTCTACATTCTATTACCATCTGAAAGCCCTCGAAAAGACTGACAGATATGAGGTAGAGAAAAAGCGTATATGTGAAATATTCCATGAGAGTAAAGGCCGCTATGGCTATCGCCGCGTCACCATGCAGCTCCATAACGAAGGCATTACCATCAATCACAAGACGGTGGAGAGGCTGATGAAGGAGCAAGGGTTAAGATGCCTGATACGCAAGAAGCGATACCGCTCCTACAAAGGCACAATAGGCAAGATTGCCCCTAACATCCTGGACAGGGACTTCAAGGCGGACAAGCCTTACCAGAAGCTTGTCACGGACGTATCGCAGATTGCTATAGGTGACAAGAAGAGTTTTCTCTCGCCCGTATTGGACTTGTTCAACGGTGAAGTACTGGGCTATGATATATCTGACAGGGCTGATCTCTCACAGATAAACAATATGCTGGATGAAGTCTTTGCAATTACGGACAAACTTCCAGAGGACTGGGGTACAATACTGCACTCCGACCAAGGATGGCAGTACCAGCACAAAAGTTATCAAGATGCCTTGGAGAAGCATGGTATCAAGCAAAGCATGTCACGTAAAGGTAACTGTCTGGACAACTCCGTCATGGAGAACTTCTTCGGACTTATGAAGTCAGAACTGCTGTATGCAAACGACTATAAGTCCATGGAACAGTTTAAGAAGGACTTGAAAGAATATATTGATTGGTATAACAATAAAAGAATAAAAATGAAATTAAAAGGAATGAGCCCGGTGCAATACCGAGCTCAATACCTTAGGGAATAAATAACGTGTTTAACGTCCAACTTCTTGGGGGCACTTCATTTTGACACACCCTCTTTGTATTACCAGAAGGAAAGAAAAAATAGAAATAATTTTGTGATATAAATAAAAATAACTATCTTTGCACACAATAAGAACATAATTGTAAACTACTAAACAATTTAGATATGGATCAAAAAGAAGCATCAAAGACAGTTAATGTCTTTATTTACAAGCTTTCGTTCTTCGGTAACATTGTAGACCCAGACAAAAATCTTCATGAATTGGAGGTGGGGCAGTTGGAAACAACGGAATTGAAATACAATAATGAGAATTATATTATCACTCTGCATGGCATCCAGTACGAGCGCAAGGTATATCAGCCTAATGAGATCAACGCAGAACTGCAATTCGCGCTGAAGAACCCGGCGGACAATAACGGAAAATTCCTCTCTCAGAGCGAACTGTCGGATCTCCTTCTGCAACGTGCCGTTACCCTGAGCATGCGCGGAAAAGACGATAAAGAGGATACCGTGGTCGGACAACATTTCTATGTTCACGAGATATGTCCGCAAGTGGTCAGAACCGCATCGGAGACCTATCTGTTTGTCAAACTGAAGATCTTCAGCATAGACAAACTGATGACGCTCAACAAGTACAGCAAGGCATACGTGGCCAAGAAACTGGGAGCCGATATTCTGACCAACGAAAGCAAACTGTTCGGTTATAAGAATGCACTTGTTCCCGTATACACCAAGAACATGCAGCACCTGATTTATTTATCAGCCGGCGATAGCAGCAAAAAGGAGTTTATCCAGCCGTATCTGGTGCAGTACAACGAATCTTTCTACGACTTCATGGCGCGTACGGCCAACCGCTGCGGCGAGCTGTTGTTCTTCGATGAGGGACGTCTCGTATTGGGTATGCCTGAGAATAAGAAGGCCGTCAAAATCGAGCACTATGCGTCGGTCACATATCAGAATACGACGAAGGCTCCACTCTCAATAAATATGTTTGCGCGCGACAGCGTGAAGGGCACCAGCGAACCCGAATTCAACGACTACCCCATTGCCTCTGCCAGTACGGGTTATCCTGAAGGCACGTTTGGCAATGACTTTAACTACAACTCAGCGCTGGCCCATGATGATTATATCTTCCCGATGATTAAGGACAAGTTCTCAAGCTTTGGACGTGTGATTGGCGGTGTGAACGTGAAGGCCGTTCTGAGCAAACTTGCCCTCAATGTGTTCTCCAATGTAGTAGGTAATACAGAAGCAGGCAAAGATGGCGTAAAGAGTATTGGCATAAAGTTATTATCCACCTATGCCAAAGAATCGATTGTAGGCGGCTTCAGTACCAAATCGATTACTGATAAGGGTAACAAGACGTGGATAGAAAATCACATCACTGAGACGGAGCATTGCAATGGTAACCGCTACATACAGTTTGCCCCAGTAGATGAAGGGGGATGGGTGAAGCTGGCTTATTACTCTCAGATCAGAAGTCTGCAGGAAGCACAGCAGCAGAAGATCGTTTGTATCGACATGGGAGAGACCATGATGCCTGTGAGTCTGGGCGACATTGTGACAATCGACAAGATGTCGGGCAAATACGTGGTGATACAGATCTCGCAGACTGCCAGCAATAAGGGAACGAGTCTCAGTTATCAGAAATATGAGGATGAAGCAGCTGGCAAGACCATCGACAACCAGCAGTCGCAGCGCATCTTCGCCATCCCCGTGGCCGATGACAACACCATCGTGCCGCCCGTGATCAATATGCCTGTCGTCAGGGAGTCGGGACCTCAGACAGCTTATATCATCGACAACAATGATCCGAAATGCCAAGGACGTGTGCGCATCGCATTCCCCTGGCAGTCAATAAATGACAAGACCCGCAGGCTGCAACTCGACGAGGCTGCGTCCAACCACAAGAATGCGGAGGAGAACTTAAATATAGCCAAGGAGAACAAAAAGAAGCTTGAGTCGCTCGTCAATCAGTTGAACAAGGAGAGCAAGTTGCTGAAAGACCTGGCTGATGAACTGGGCAAGATGCCAGATAACGCAGCTAAGATCAGACGTATCGAGGAGGTGAAGCAGGAGAACAAGAAGGCCATTGAGACCCTTGCGAAGGATGAGCTGAAGAAGGAAGAGGTGGCTGCACGCAAGCAGTTTGCCGAAGTAATCAACAACTATGATGGCAAGTCATCGCCCACAGATTTCGTGAAGGCTGCCGTGAAGACCAAGACGGAAACGGAGATTCCGACGACAAAGAAGAATCTCGACGAGGCCAATAAGATAGCCGACAAGGCAGAGAAACAAGAGAAGGCAGCGGCAAAGGAGGTGGAATCGCTGACGAAGATGTGGAACGAAGAACTTGAAGAGGTGGCCTCACCATGGATACGTGTTGCCACACCGATGGCTACCTCCCAGGGCGGTGTCTATTTCCGTCCGCTCAAAGGCGATGAGGTGATGGTAAACTTCGACAGCAACAATGTGGAGCGTCCATACGTGTCGGGCAGTCTCTATTCGAAGGAGCACACCGATCCGGGAGGCGTGATGACCATTAAGTCGCCCAGCGGACAGAAGATAAGCTTCGATGTTGCCCAAGACGACTCGGGTGCCTTGAAGAAACTCTTGCCCTTCCTGATGGCCTTGCAGGGCTATTGCTCATCGTTCGTACCCGATCTGATGACCTCGAAGGGCGATGCCAGAAAACTCGCCGGTGGCATCTCACTGAGCGACGAGTTCGGCATGTTCTCCATCAAAATGTCGTCGACGGACCGCAGCGTAAGTATCGCATCTCCATTTGGTAACGTGTCTGTAAATGCCTTTACGGGAATCTCAATCTCTGCGCCCAACGGCGATATCAAAATAGCAGGCAAGAACGTGACCATCACTGCGGGAAACAACCTGAAACTGCAATCAGGAACAAATGTTAAGCATCCCGGCAATCCAACGCCCGGTGGCAAGAAAGTCCACGAGAAAGGAAGATTTGGCAAGATAGGCTCTGGTATCTATGATTTTGGAAAAGAGATAGCTGATGGAGCCATCACAGGAGCCGAAGAGTATGTGCAAAGTAACTATATTAAGGGAGTTGCGCCTGTGGATATGAGCCTGTTGCGCTCGTTGGCCGACGTGTTCCTCCGTCCTATCGAGGGTACACTCCAATTGAAATCCGAGAACTACCTGAAGCTGGAGGCCGGCAGGGGTAAGACTGAGGTGAGCATGGACCGCTACTCTGATGAATGGAAGAAGTGGAAAAAATTCGAAGCTGACGTAGACAAACAGAAGTTCTATGCCAAGACTACCGCTTATGTCGAACTGGCAGTCAAGAAGGTCGGCGAGTTCTGCGACGAATACGTCGAATTGAAGCGCGATGCCATCAAGAAACAGAAGGAGTATGACAAGAAAATCAAGGACATCTGGGATTCCGCAGAGGATCCAGGCTTCAAGAAGGCAGCCTTCATATTGGGCGACGGGGAATTCAAGAAGTACGACTCTGTAAACAAAAAGAATGGTACCATGAATTACGATGTGATCAAAAATGAAAATATCAAGAATCATGGAAATTTTATCATTATATCAACAAAGAAGATATTAAAGAGTCTTTCGGAAACCAAGAATTATGTCATAGCTTCGACAGAAGCCTTTGGCGAATCTGTAAGCAAGCTTCAGCAGAAGACCCGAACATTCAAGACCTGCTTCTGCAAGGCGGATGAATTCAAAGATGTGGTCGAGTCTATCAACAAATCGGCTCTGAAGATTGTGGGACAAGATGAGGATACGGAGTGGATTGACACTCAGTTTGAACTAGCTATGGCTGCTGTAATCGATGAGGCCATCCAGAAGTGGGAAGATCGTTTCGGAAAGCCAACGGGCGGTGAGATGAAGGCCGAATTCCTCGCCGAGAAGGCAGAGTACGACAAGAGGGACATCTTCACCAATGCAAAATATATCAGGCGTAAGCTGGTAGGTACGTTCCTGCTTAACATCTATAATCACGCATTTAACATGATTCCGGGTGTTCAAGGTGCAGCGGCTGTCAAAGGTAAGTATATTGAATTGAACTTCGATAATGTGGCTGGTCTCCAGAAACTCATCGATGAAGACCACTGGGGCGATGTGGCTGTACTGGGTCCGAAGCGTACCTTCTGGAAACGCTACAAAGGCAAGTTGTTACTCGAACATCTGGATAATATTACTGGTATCAAGAAAGCCTGGAGTCCGGTCTACAACAAAGACCTGCCTTATAATGGCTGGGATCGCAAGGTGTGGAACGGCGAAAGCGGCAGGATTATATTCTCTGATGCCCAAAATGCCACCTTTGCCTTCGAGGGCGAGAACATCGTCACCTGGAAGCACTCGGCACTCAACAACATTGGCATGCTCCGAAAGGTGCTTGGAGGAGTGTAAAAGAATGAAAGAATGAAAAAATGAAAAATGATAAACGTGGATAAATGATTATGGCAGAATCAGTATTCAAGAAATGGGAAGAGAAGATTGAAGGTCTTCAGACCGACGACTTCAAGAAAGGCGTCCTGAGCGCCATCCGCAAGTTGAAACAAGAGATATATGATCTCAAGGTCGATCATTATAACCAGCAGCAGGGTCGAGTGATCCACGACGACCGACGCATCATCCTCTCAGCCCCCGAGATTATCATCGGCGATGTGAACCTCGGTGGCATTCTCAATGGCAATGGAGGATCAAAGGTCACCATACGCAGCAACGACGTAGAGCTGCAAGGAGTGGGTGATACGGGTAAGATAGACATGCGAGCCCCAATCATAGCACAGACGGGTGAGAACGCCGGAGTGGACGGCAACGAGCACGTGGTAGGCGATGTATCACAAGTCAGCGCACACGCAGGTAATATCACCCTGCAGAGCGATGTGGTGGAAAAAGACGGTGCGCTACCCTCGCTGGATCCCATCGCAGAGAGCGGTATCCGTCTGAAGTCAGACCACACGATGGAACTCCTTTCCACCACTTCGAAGACCTATCGCCAGAAACGACTCGACGACACGCTGAAAGATCTCGAAGCCTCCAAGGAGATTTGCGACGCGGAGGTCGGGAAATTGAAGGGTGAGTATAAGACCATTCGCGAGGAAGTGGATGAACTGCTGAAGAAAAAGCAGAAGTTGGGCAATGACGAACGTTCCATCCGTACCGACTATACCGATATGGAGGAACTTAACGACAGTATCACCGACCTCTCGATGGCGCTCACCACCATCATCTACCGCTATTCCAATGCTCTGTCGCGGCAGACAGAGACAACCCGACTGATGGCTTACTTCAAGAAGCAGAAAGACGAGCTGTCGAAGATAGACGACGAAAAGTTCAAGAAGATATCTACCAACACCTCACTCGCACTCGTGAGCGAGAAGATCAACATCACGACGGGAGATGACGACGGAAACGTGCGTACCAACAAAGAGGCTGGTGTCAATGTGCTTGCCAACACGATGAGCATCGCAGGACCGCTCGACGACAAGGGTGCACATCCTGCCGACAACCGCTTAGACATTAATATGCAGACTGTAGAAATCTCGACAGCAGGAATGGCCGATTACGAATCGGATGATAAAGACCTGGTTGTAAAGGCACAGTATCAGGCTCAGGGCGACGTCATCGTCAAGTCGAAGAACATCACACTCGAGACGGTCGATTATGAGGTGGTCGAGAAGAAATATAAGGAGAAAGGTCTCACGGCTGACAGTAAGATCAAGCTGCGCTCGAAGACCGTTGAGGTGTCTACCGTCAACTCGTCGGATGTAGAAGTCGACGAGCAAGGCAAGCTGACGAAGGCGAAGTATAAGGCCGAGGGCGATGTGATCATCAACTCGAAGACCTTCGCCCTGAAGGCTACCGACAGCGAACTTAATGGCAGCGATACAAAGGAGACAGCCCTCACCGCAGGCAGCACCTTCGCACTGCGTACCGAGAAGATGGATCTCTCGGCTACCGATACCGAAGGCAAGGCTACAGGCAGCATCGCTGTCAATGCCAAGGATATCACCGTAAAGGCGATGGATGTAGAGAAGGAAAACCATGCTGACAGCAAACTCGCTGAAGGCGGCGTGATGACACTCGTATCAGAGAAGATGACCATCGGTGCCAAGTCGAAGGAGATGAAGAGCAAGTCTGTCACAGCTCTGAGCGAGGAGATCAAACTCCAGGCCGACAAACTCTTCGATGCCCAGCAGGGAGAGGCTAAGGCTGAGGTTAAACTTACCGACAGCAAGGGCACCATTAGTGCAGACAAGGCAGAGATCACCTGTCAGACTACCATCGATGCCGATACCGAAGTCAAGGGCACCGTCAAGGCTCCGAAGGGAGAGTTCAACAATCTCAAAGCCAAGTCGTCGTTTAACTCACCGAATATCAGCGACGGCATGGGCGTTTAATCCACAAGTGTAATGATTAGAAAACAAACAGAAGCATCATGAATACTTTAATAGAATCCATCATAGATAATATGGAGAAGCAGTTGGTTGGTTATCAGTATCTGCTCACCTACCGTTATCATAACCTGTGCGTCAAAGCCGAACCAATGGCTTTGCTCTCGGTTATTGTCCGCATGGACGGTGAGGAGCAGGAAATCGAGCAGGTGGCCGATGTGGTGGTTCCAGACGAATACCATTTCCAGATACTGCCCAAGATGACCAACAGCCTGGAGGAGATAAATATGGGCATTCTCACCGTACATCCTGAATTCGAGCCATCGTTCGAACTGATGGACCCCGAGAATCCTGATACAGAATATCTTATATATAAGATGCCGGATGTAGACAAGGAGTGTCGCGACATGCTGATGGAGGCCGCCAAGGTGCTTCACGATGAGTGTAAAGTGCGCATGGAAGAGGTCTGTGCCGACGAAATCGCAGACTTTGGAGAACTCTTCGCCAACAATCCTCAGAACTTCAACGAGGCCTCACAAGCCATCGACAATCTCCGCAAGGAGTATCTTGACAATATCTACCAGTTGATGGAGAAGAAGCAGGACGAGATAGAAGAGGCTTATTTGCATAATACAGAAGCCACCCCCGCTCCTCAGGCAGAACCCGAAAGCGAGGAGGGTTATATCAACGGCATTCGTATGGGTGCAGAAGAAGAATAGCGACCTTTGTCCTATTCTTCTTCTGAAAGCATCGTTACCTCTATGCAACGTTTAGACGCAAGAATCTTCTGGGCCATTCGCTGTATATCGCTGGCCTTCATATCCTCTACCATCTTACAGTAGTCTTTGTCGAAGTCAGTCTCATCGTCAAGCTCGTGCCAGATGACATAACTCCAGTAGTCGTTGGTGATAGCTACCTGAGAATACTGCTTGATGAGATATTCCTTCACCTTTGCCACACTCGAAGCCAGAGGTCCGTTGTCGGCAATCAATCTTTTTCCTTGATTTATTTGGTACTTTCGGAAAATGTTTGTAACTTTGCAACCAAAGCAAATACATAATCATCATGGATGTAGCAATTTAATTACTAATAACAATTATGAAAAAGAGCTTATTTTTATTTGCATTGGGACTGGTGACATTCATGCCGGCTCATGCACAGTGGAACAGTTGGAACACTTCATCGACTATCAGTGGCGTGTTTGGTGCTATCAATCATGGTATAGAATCCGCTGAGCGCAAGAAGCAGATGGAGATACATGCCAAGGAGAAAGCACAGTACGAACAGAGTTTCAAAGACGCTATGGAAAGTGCCAAGGACTATGAGGGTGGGGAATATTGGGATGATGCCCTCACCAAGTATGAGGAGGCCGCCAAACTGAACTGCAAATACGGCTATACTGACCAGATGCAGATTACCCGTAAGATCAACGACCTTTACGTGAAGGCAGGTCGTAAGGAAGACGGACCCAGCATCCTGAACAATAACACGACCATCCTGGCTGACTATTCCAAATATAGATATGTACGCGAGAATCCTGTCTACGTGAATAAGAAAAGTACTTCTACCAAGATCGTTCGCGTGGCATGCTCTGATACGGAGACACGTCTTGAGATGGAGTTTTTAGGCTCTTATGTCAACGACGGAGCTTCCATCAAGGGTACTACCTATATCAAAGGCAACAAGGGTGGAAAGTTAAGTCTGGAAGGTGTGGAGAACATCACAATGGCGCCTAATTCTACACGTACGCCATGGCCTGGCCAGAAGCTGCGCTTCGTGCTGATTTTCCCGGCACTGCCCGACAACGCTACGGAGTTCGACCTTATCGAGCCATCCACCGATTGGAAGTTCAAGGACATCAAGTGTAAGTAAACATCAGTAACGTACGATATAGAATACTTGAACAAACAATTTTAAATCCCTGCTCTCACGAACGGAGAGCAGGGATTCCTGTATTTATTCCCATAGGCTTTATTCCGGCAGGAGCAGGATGGTGGCGCTGCGGGCTGCCTGGGCACCCATGACCAGAACCTGTGCGATGTCGGCAGTCTTCGACGGACCGCTGATAAACGTGCCGTAGCCGTCGTAGGTCTTGTCAAACTCGATGCGCTTGTATGCCTCGTGCATATTATTCACTATCTGACTCTTTGGCAGCAGGATCACGAGGTTCTCGGATATAAAGCAGATGGCTTTCTCCTTCATCGTCTGGGGGATCCATACACAGGCATTCTCCGCTACACCGAACTTGCCTCGGATGATACCCACATCAGTGCCGTTAAGATCCCGTGCACGGCCTACTTCGTCGGGATTCCTCGTGGCAATAGTTATCTCTGGCAGGTTAGAGGCTATCTCCTTCGCATCGGGATAGAGATCCTTGATCAGTTTGTTTATATCCTGGCCTTCCTTCACCTCGATGACATGACCGCCCACACTCTCAGTCATGGTGATGTACTGCACCAGAGGGTCGGGGTAGGTGATGGCTTTGATGTCGCTCAGGTCGGGCATGTCAAACTTCTCTCTGACATTTGCCCTGTATCTCTTCAGTATATCGTCTTTGTTACTCATGAGTTTATTTGACTATTTTACGATTTGACAATTTACTTGATATCTTTCCACAGTTTATGGAACGGTTTCTTTGGGAACTCCATCATCTTGTGGCCCTCTGCCCAGGGATTCAGCTTGCAGTTAAGCAGGGGCGAGGGGATGATATTTGCCCAGTGGGCCAGCGACGTGCCGAGGTTATAGAGACTCTCACTGCCGTAGAGGGCGCTCATGCCCTTACACATCAGCTTCTTCTCAGGATTGGCGGTGCCGAACTCATCGAGCTGCTGGCGCCACATATAAATCTGGTCGCCCAAGTTGACCTTGGCTGGACAGAGCGTCTGACAACTGTTACATAGTGTGCAGGCGCTGATATTGCCGGAATGCTTCTGCGGGTCGCGGAGCATGCCGAGGTTGATGCCGATGGGGCCGGGGATGAAGTAACTGTAGCTGTAGCCGCCGCTGCGACGGTAAACGGGACAGGTGTTCATGCATGAGCCACAGCGGATGCACTTCAGGGCCTCCCAGTGATCAGGGTTGCCTATCCACTCCGAACGGCCGTTGTCGACCAGCACGATATGCATCGGATGGGCTGTAGGACGGGCTTTGCGGAAGTGACTTGTGAAGGTGGTCGTAGGCTGACCTGTTCCTGCACGGCAGAGCATGCGCTGGAACACGGCCAGACAGTCGTAGTTGGGGATGATCTTCTCCAGACCGATGGCTGCGATGTGCAGTTTAGGACAGGAGGTCGACATGTCGGCATTTCCCTCGTTGGTGCAGACCACAATATCGCCTGTCTCTGCGATACCGAAGTTGCCGCCTGTCATACCGGCATCGGCTGTGAGAAACTCATTGCGGAGGCTCAGACGGGCCACGTAGGTAAGATAGGTGGGGTCGTGATTGCCCTTCTCACTGCCCAGTTTCTCTTCGAAGAGCTCACCAACGTCGTCATGGTTCAGGTGGATGGCGGGCATCACGATATGGCTCGGTGCCTGACCTTTAAGCTGGATGATGCGTTCGCCGAGGTCGGTCTCTACCACTTCGATGCCGTGCTCCTCTAAGTAGGGATTCATGCCACACTCCTCGGTCAGCATGGACTTCGACTTCACGAGCTTCTTCACATTGTGGTTCTTAAGGATGCCATATACGATCTCGTTAAACTCGTTTGCATCCTTTGCCCAATGGACGATGCAGCCGTTTTCCTCGGCCTTTGTCGCAAACTGGTCAAGATATTCGTCGAGATGGGTGATGGTGTGGCGCTTGATGGCACTGGCCTTCTCGCGCAGCTGTTCCCATTCATCAAGGCCGTATGCCATATTGTCACGTTTTGTGCGAACGGACCAGAATGTAGCATCATGCCATTTGGAGTATGTCTGGTTCTTTAAGAACTCTTTCGCTGCTTTGCTATGTTGTGTACTCATAATCTTCAATTCTTCAATCCTTCAATTTTTCAATTCTTCAATTCTTAAAGTCCTGCGGCCAGAATCTCGACAACGTGCTTGAACTCTACGTTCAGACCTTGTTTCTTGGCAACACCGGCCATGTGCATCAGACATGAGCAGTCGGGACCAGTGATGAATCTCGCACCCGTCTTCATGTGGCGCTGAACCTTATCGATACCCATCTGTTCGCTGATGGCTGTCTCTTCCACAGAAAACATACCGCCAAAGCCGCAGCACTCATCGGGACGCTCGGGCTCCAGCACCTGGATCCCCTCTACAAGATTCAGCAGGTCCTTGATCTTATTGAACCTCGGGATATTCTCTTCACTTGGGGAACTAAGACCTAACTCCCTGACACCATGACAGCTATTGTGCAGGCTCACCTTATGAGGGAAGGTGCCTAAGGGGTGATTGACCTTGATGACATCGTGAAGGAACTCTACCACATCCATTGCTCTCTTGGCTGTCTCGCATTCGTGCTTGCCTTTAAGCAGACGGGGATAGTTGAGCTTGATGAAGGCGGTGCAGCTGACTGAGGGGGCCACCACATAGTCAAAATCCTTGAACTTATCTTCGAATTTCTCTGCAAGAGGTATGGCCTGATTCTCAAATCCGGCATTAGCCATCGGCTGCCCACAGCAGGTCTGGTTGAGAGGATAGTCCACATCAAGACCAAGATGCTTTAAAAGTTTATATGTGGCCACTCCTACCTGAGGATAAACCACGTCTACATAACAGGGGATAAATAGTCCGATCTTCATATCGTTTAGTGTATTATTTATAAGTTCCTAAGTAATTCTAGGGTACAAATATAGTGAAAAAACTTCAAAAATACTAATAATTGTGTGGTTTTGGACGTGTTTTTATGTTTTATTAAAAGTAAATGTGTACCTTTGTGGCATATTATTTGCAGATATTTGAGTGTGAAACAAATTTTATTAAGAAATGGATTATAACAACGAACTGAATTTTGGAACCTCGATGACTCGTGATCGCGAGCTCTCGATGTCGCAGGCTTTTCCCGTCTTGATGAGAAAAGTCTATGTGTGGATGTCACTGGCTTTGGCTATTACGGGTATCACTGCCTTTGGAGTGGCTAACAGCCCTGGTATCATTTCGGCTATCTATAGCAACCAGTTGATCTTCTGGGGACTGATGATTGCAGAACTCGGACTGGTGATTGCCATCAGTGGAGCTATCAACCGATTGTCGCTGACAACAGCCACCATGCTGTTTGTGCTCTATTCCGTAATCAATGGAGTGGTGATGTCGTCAATATTCCTTGTTTATACGATGACGTCGATTGCCAGCGTCTTCTTTATCACGGCAGGCACTTTCGCTGTGATGGCGTTTATCGGATACACCACAAAGACCGACCTCACGTCGATGGGAAAGATCCTGATGATGGCTATCATCGGACTGATCATTGCCTCATTGGTAAATGTGTTCTTTGTAAAGAGCTCAGGCTTTGACCTGATCATCAGCTACGTCGGTGTACTTATCTTCGTAGGTCTGACAGCTTACGACTCTCAGAAGATAAAGCAGATGCTGGAGATGACTCCTGATACCAGCGAGGCTTCTCAGAAGCTTGCCCTGGTAGGTGCTCTGTCACTCTATCTCGACTTTATCAACCTCTTCATCTACCTGCTCAGAATCTTAGGTAAAAGAGAGTAGTCGTTAAAGCGAAAAATGCCAAAAAGGCCTTCACTTTATATTATATAATAAGGTGTAGGCCTTTTTTGTTGCAATAAATTTCAAAATAAGTGTTAAATCCGAAAAATAATCGCGGAAATATTTGGAGGGTAACGAAAAAGTGCGTACCTTTGCATCCGCTTTCGCTCAAAAACGAGCGCTGAGCACTAAGAAAGAGTTCTTTGAAAGATTTACA
>CACWLC010000052.1 GCA_902761605.1 uncultured Prevotellaceae bacterium | reverse complement strand
GGACGACTCATTCAGACTATTCCTTCTACTATATAGGGACTATCTGAACACGTCATAGAGACTATCCGGATAGCACGAAGAGACTATCTGAACGACCGATAGATTACCCCACCCCTTGCACCTCATGGGGTGGGGGCTTTTTCTATTTTCTGGGGAAAAGTGCTACATGTTTGGGAAATATTTCGTAACTTTGCAGCAGAAATCAAAATATAAATCTGAACTTCAGTAAAGATATGAAATTTGTCAGTTGGAATGTAAACGGTTTGCGCGCATGCGAGGGTAAGGGCTTCAGTGATATCTTCAAGCAGTTGGATGCCGACTTCTTCTGTCTGCAGGAGACAAAGATGCAGGAGGGACAGCTCGACCTTGCCTATGAGGGCTATTACAGTTATTGGAACTATGCCGACAAGAAAGGCTACAGCGGCACAGCTATCTTCACTAAGCATAAGCCCTTGAGCGTAAGCTACGGCATCGGCATCGATGAGCACGACCACGAGGGCCGCGTGATAACACTCGAGATGGACGATTTCTATCTCGTTTGCTGTTACACTCCCAACTCTCAGGACGGACTGAAGCGTTTGGACTATCGTATGACCTGGGAGAATGATTTCCGTGACTATCTCAAGAATCTCGATGCCCAGAAGCCAGTTATCCTCTGTGGCGACCTCAATGTGGCGCACGAGGAGATAGATATCAAGAATCCCAAGACCAACCGTCATAATGCCGGATTTACTGACGAGGAGCGTGAGAAGTTCTCTACTCTGTTATCAGCCGGCTTCACCGACTCATTCAGATACAAATATCCCGATGAGGTGAAATATTCGTGGTGGTCATACCGTTTTCAGGCCCGACAGAAGAATGCCGGCTGGCGCATAGACTATTTTGTAATCTCTGACCGTCTGCGTGAGCGCCTCGACGATGCCAGGATTCATACCGACATCCTGGGGTCAGACCACTGTCCTGTGGAACTCGATCTCTTATAAGAGACAGCAATAAACCTAACTTATTATTCAATTTATGGAAAGATTAAGAACTATCGCCTTTGCTGTTGCAGCATGTCTTGCGACATTGGCTTCTGCACAGCAGGAAGAGAGGCAGTCGACCATCACCAATGATGATGGTACAGTGACATTCCGATATTGGAATGACAAGGCAAAGAATGTGCAGGTGGACGTGCAGTTTGCAGGTCGTAATCCGATGACACGCGATGCCAACGGAGTATGGACAGCTACACTCGGACCTGCTGCGCCCGACATGTATCCCTACTGTTTTATCGTCGACGGGGTGAGTGTCATGGATCCGCTCAATCCGCAGTATTTCCCCAACGAGGGCTTTAAGAACAGTCTGCTGGAGATAAAGAGCAAGACCGGCTCGTTGGCCCACGACATCAAGGATGTGCCCCACGGTACGGTGAACTATATAAGCTATTACTCAAAGAGCCTCGGGGCAACGAATCATGCGATAGTCTATCTGCCGCCAAACTATATGATGAACTACCAGAAGAAGTATCCCGTGTTTTATCTTATCAGCGGAACGACGGATACAGAAGAGGTCTATTATAAGGTAGGACGTGTGAACTATATCCTCGACAACCTCTTGGCAGAGAAGGCCGCCAAGGAGATGATTGTGGTGTTGCCATACGGCAATCCTGCGAAGCTGAAGTTCCAGGGAGCACCGACAACGGTTCCCGGGGCTTCGACAAAGGAACGCTCAGAGGAGATGGCTCGTCAGATGCGTAATGGTGGTGATGTGTTCAGCAGGGACCTCATCAACGACCTGATGCCGTATATCGAGAAAAACTACCGCACCATCAACAATGCCGACCATCGTGCCATCGGAGGTTTCTCGCGCGGTGGTAACCAGGCACTGTTCAATGGACTGAGTAATCTGGATAAGTTCGCATATCTCTGTTCTTACAGCTCCTTTACATCGACAGAAATCCATGGAGTATATGATAATGCCGAGGAGACAAACAAGAAGATACGTCTGTTCTGGCTTGGTGTGGGGACGGACGATTTCCTCTATGGCAATGCCCGCGACTATATGGAATTCCTGGATAAGAAAGGCATTCGCAGCGTGAAGGAGTTTACTAACGATAAGTTCGGACATACGTGGATGAACGCCAAGTATTTCCTTGACAAGACCCTGCGCCTGTTGTTCAATAAGAAAGCCTCTGAGGCAGCAATGAACGAGGGGCAGCCCGCACCAGCAGCCACTGGCAAGGAACCGCAGTTTACCATGGGCGTGATGAACCGTATGTTCCCAAAGCCAATCATCTCTCCGGAATATTCCGATGACGGAGTGACATTCCGTTTCAAGGCTCCTGAGGCCGACAGCGTGAAACTGGAGTGCGAGATGTTACCAGAGCCGATAGCTATGGAGCGCGACTCTGACGGTGTGTGGAGCGTGAAGATGACCGACTATCTGTTTGAGCCGTTTAAGTACTGTTTCGTAGTGGATGGTATGCAGGTCACAGATCCTAGTAATATGTATATCTCGCCCGACAGAGGGTTTAAATACAGCATCGCCGATAACCCGTCATCACCATTCAACTTCGCATCGATGGGAGATATAGATCACGGCAGCGTGAGCTATGATGTTACCCGAGGTGAGGCATTCTATATGTCGCCGATGGGAGGTAAACCCCGTATGCCGGTGATGATTCAGCTGGTGCCTGCTGAGGGCGACACTGCCGAGAGCTGGTTTAAGATTGGAGGTGCCGATGCCATTGCCGACAGATTGTTGGCCGACGGTAAGACGAAGCCATGTATGATAACCACCAGCACGATGGATTTTGCACAGCAGGGTGGGGGTAGGCCGATGATGCCTGGCTTTAAGATGAACACCCTCCGTGCCGATGACTATCCTACATGGAGCATGCGTCGCAGGGCACTTGTAAAACTGCTCATCGATCTTGGTAAACAGCCCGATCCTGAGATGCCTGACTTCGGAAGTTTCGGAGGCGGTAACGGCGGCTTCGGAGGAGGCGGATTCTAAATGATTTGTTATGGAGAGGCTATGGAATAAGAACTATTGTAAGGTGATGGTGGCGAACTTCTCGTTGTTCTTCGCCTTCTATGTTCTTACTCCATTGCTGCCTCTGTATCTCAGTGAACATTTCGGGGCTACGAAGGATATCATTGGACTGGTGCTGTCGGGATATACCATTACAGCACTGCTTTTCAGGCCATTCAGCGGATATATGGTCGACTCGTTTCCGAGAAAGACGGTGCTGATGGTGTGTTTCGGAGCTTTCTCGATATTCTTCGCAGGATATCTGGCTGCTGGGACACTGCTGATGTTCACCATCGTGAGGACACTGCATGGAGGACCGTTCGGAGCACTGACGGTATCAAATTCCACTGTGGCAATAGACGTGCTGCCTTCTTCCCGTCGTACTGAGGGTATCGGGTATTACGGAATGAGCAATAACCTCGCGATGGCGATAGCACCTACGGTGGGTATTTTCATATATAAGCTTACGGAGAGTTTCGAGTTGTTGTTCTGGATAGCGTTGGTAGTGGCCTGTGTGGGATGGCTCGTGGATTATTCCTTGGATCTTAAGAAGAGGGAGAAGGTACCAACGGCAGGGTTTGCCCTGTCATGGGACAGATTCTTCCTGTTGAAAGGCTGGCTGATAGGGATTAACATGGTGGCTTTCGGATTCTGTTTCGGCGTGCTGAGCAATTATCTGGCTATCTATGGCAAGGAGGTGCTTGGTATCACAGGTGGTACTGGAACATTCTTCATGCTTTGTTCGATAGGTCTGATACTCAGTCGTCTGCAGGGAGGCAAGGCCTTACGCGAGGGACGCCTGACATTCAATGCGGGTTCCGGAATGGTGATATCTTTCATTGGATATACAATATTCATCGCCCTGCCAACAATCTCTCCGGCTCTCACTCCCATAGGATATTACGGTTGCGCAATACTCGTTGGTCTTGGAAACGGTCATATGTGGCCTGCGTTTCAGAATATGACCATCAATGTGGCACGTAATAACCAGCGTGGAACGGCCAACTCCACCATACTTATCTCATGGGATATAGGTATGGGCTTAGGCATATTATCAGGCGGCATCATAGCCGAACATCTGGGCTACCATGCCGCCTTCTGGACGGTTGCAGGCATCAATGCCGTGGGAGTGGCACTCTTCTTCCTGCAGACAAAATCATTCTTCCTTAAACGGAACCTGAACCCTTCGGTCCACTGAACCTGTAGTCGAGGGCTGCTCCGATGGCTGTGCAGTACTGAGAGTACTTGGGCACGTGGAAACGGATATCATAGAGTTTCTCAAGTCCAGGGAACACTTCCTTGCATTGCGGCAGCAACGACAGGTTGCCGATGAGTACGAAGTCGCGGATGTCGCTGCCTAACGATGCGAGCCAGGCGGCAGAACCGATAGACTGAAGCACCATCTTGATAAGTCCCGCAGCGATGTCCTCCTTTGATGCGTCGCTCTGGGCGCGGGCGAAGTTGGATGCTGTGGTGTCCATGGGGAGTCCGGGCAGCGGATGGGCACTGATGTCTCCGATGGCAAGGTCGATATTGCGGATGTTTCCTTTCTTGGCCATCTCGGCAACTTGACGTATGTCATTGGTATTTAGCATGATACGTGACAGACCTGCCAACGTGCCTCCTCCTACGCCGATACCTCCGATATGTCGCATGTCGTCACCGTTGCATAGGATGAAAGTGGTACCTGTGCCCATCGACACTACTATCGCATGGTCTATCTTTGACTCGAAACGTGCTCCGAGACCATCGGCGATAAACTCCTGCGACTTGCTTGTTGGCAGACCATAGATAGGCTGGTCGATATATGCTGCTCCCACACCGGTGAGCATCACGTGTTCAACATCTTTCAGCTCGATATCGTTGTCGTGAAGATACTTGCCGAAGGCTCCGTAGAGAGATGTGATAGGGTCGGCAGCTGTGATACGGATAGGTGCTGAGACCTTGTTATTCTTGATACCTACGATCTTTGTGGTGCTGATGCCCACATCTATTCCTATAACGATTCCCATAATCTCGATTATTTATTCATCTCATCGAACTTTGCGAGTTTGTCGAGGTAGTATTGACGCAGATCGCTCCATTTGTAATATGGATACTTGTCGGTAGACACAGGCATCTTCACCTCACGCTCATTGAGAAGAGCCTTTACAAGGATGTCGCCAGCCTTGCCTTTCTTCGGACGATAGAAGATAAGCTGGATATTGCAGGCCATAGGGAAGATCTTATAGTTCTGCCAGTATTGGTCGAGGTTGTCGAGGTCTTCTACCTGAACTGCACAGTTGTCGAGTTCCAACAGACAGGCAAGTGGCATCACGCATACCTCATGACCGAATCGCAGTGTGGCCTGTGTCTGGGTAACGGTATCTGCCGTCTCGATGATGTTCTTCAGCAGGTTACGCTGACTGAATGGCATGACACCCTTTGTTAGAGGTGCAGGACCATAGGCGATATACCAGCCGATATTGCTCTGTTTCCAGAGGTCATAGATCTCCTCTTCTGTAAAGAGTGAGAAGAGCTCGATGTCGGTATCATGACTCTGCATGTTTGTGGCAATCTCAAAGAGGCTGCGCATAAACGAACTGGCCCGCAGGTTGTTGAATACCCATTGCTGGTCACTGAAGAGAGCCTTCATAAGTCGTTCTGGATGGGTGTATTTGTCGCGCCAGGTGCCACGCATGAGCTTTCCGTCGGTACCGGTATTCTTTACCAGTCCGTCCCAAGGCTGATTGAGGTAATACTGCAGCGACTCGCTGACGTCATTATGGAAACGGGCAGTGGGATTTGCAGCAGCAAACTCCTCGCACTCTGCTATCATCGAGAGTATACAGCGGTTGACAACGGTAGAACGGGCATCGATAGCTACATTCTTTGCCTTGAAGATCTCTGGGAAATTCTCGGTCATACGTTTTCCGATGCCATGATGCTGACGCTCTCCAACGGTTGACAGATCACCAAGACGCTTCACTGATGTGGGCTCGAAGGCCTCAATCTTACGGAGTGTCTCTTCACCCAGGGGTGTCAGTTTGCCTTGGTCTTTTGCCTCGCGGAGCACGTCGCGCGGACCTGTATAACTGTTGTCGCTGATGAGCCAGCGGGAGCCGTGACGTCCGTAGTGGCTCATATAATAAGGCTCATAACCCTTAGGAGCAGGGGTGAGGGCTTTGTCGGGCAAGATACGACGGTCGTAATCAAGATACTGACTACCAGACAGATACTTGTTGGCCTTTATTTCCTCACGTGCTGTCTGAGCATATAGACCAAGTGCGTAGACTGCAGATAAGCAAAGGATAACTACTTTTTTCATTGATTATTAGCTTTTAGTATTTGATTGATTTTCTGTTCACGATGACAGATGCGCACCTCTACACCGAACTTGTCGTGGATATGCTCTGCCAGATGCTGTGCGGAATAAACGCTGCGATGCTGACCTCCAGTACATCCGAAACAGAACATCAGCGATGTGAATCCTCGCTGGATATATCGGCGTACGTGGTTGTCGGCAAGTTTGTAGACACTATCGAGGAAGGTGAGTATCTCACCGTCGTCCTCAAGGAAACGGATTACAGGATCATCAAGACCCGTGAGTTTCTTATACGGCTCATAACGGCCTGGGTTATGGGTACTACGGCAGTCGAACACATATCCTCCGCCATTGCCCGACTCATCTTCTGGAATCCCCTTGGTATATGAGAAACTGAATACCTTGACTACTAATGGTCCCTGGGCATCGTATTTGGAGAATGTGGCAGGACCATCCTGAGGGTGCGGGTTGTAAGGATTCTTATCGGTGATCTTATAACCGTCGGCACGACTGGCAACAGTCCTTATCTGCTGATACTGTGGTAGTTCCGTGATAAGTTTCAGCACTTCCATAAGATACGGATAGTGGAATGTGGATGAGGAAGCGAGCAACTCACGAAGGTTCTGGATGGCAGGTGGTATGCTCTCGAGGAAGTGTTTCTTCTGTTCGAAGTATCCACGGAAGCCGTATGCACCAAGTACCTGGAGGGTGCGGAAAAGCACGAATAGCGACAGGCGGTTGACAAAATGTCGCACTGGTGGTACCTCGGTATAGTTCTTCAATGAATTGTAGTATTCATATACCAGTTCACGGCGGAGTTTATATGGGTATTTCGCTGATGCCTGCCAGAGGAAAGAGGCCAGGTCATAGTAATACGGTCCCTTACGACCGCCCTGATAGTCGATGAAGAAAGGATTGCCATCGTGGTCGAGCATCACATTACGGGCCTGGAAATCGCGATATAGGAAGCTCTCTACATTATGTACCGAGGGGTCTGGGTCGGTTGTCAGGTCTTTGGCAAAGAGACGGAAATCTGCCTCGAGCTTCAGTTCGTGGAAGTCGATCTCAGTAGCCTTGAGGAAACAGTACTTAAAGTAGTTGAGGTCGAAAA
Source organism: uncultured Prevotellaceae bacterium (assembly GCA_902761605.1). GTDB lineage: Bacteria > Bacteroidota > Bacteroidia > Bacteroidales > Bacteroidaceae > Prevotella. Next base: position 11,249 of record CACWLC010000052.1, on the reverse strand, counting down.
GTACTGAGTCGCCATCAAACTCTGCCTGAGGATAGCAATTGGAGAAGTCCAGCTCACGGGCTCCTCTTATTTGGATGTTAGGCAGTTCGCGGATGGTACGTTTCAGCAAATCCTGCTCTTTCAGGGTATATCTGCCTCCTGCCTCACGACCACCTCGGATGGCATCGAAGAGCGATGTGGAGCCAAGGTCTGTCTGTATGTATCTCAGCTGATCATCACTCTGGGCGAGAATCCTGGGTACAGGCAGTTTCCTGCGCGTAAAGTGCTCGGTGAGATAGATAAACGCATGATCCTCGTCACGACTTGTGCCGATGACGCCTATCACAGACTTTCCGTCAGAATCTGTAAGACGGATATATATACGATTGCTGCCAGAACCCGCAAGTTGCTGGACATTAGCCGGCTCTTGGCCACGCCATTGCTTATAAAGCTCTAATAGTTTCTGCATAACGTGTGCAAAGATACATAATAATTCTGAGAATTACAAACAAACGAGAATAAAAAAACTGATTGTCTCACGACAACCAGTTCTTCAAAAAACAAACTACTTAAAAACTAATCTACTAAAACAAATCAAAAAAATATCTGTATTTCTTTTAAATCAATATCATCTTGCGAAATGGATGTAATCTCCTTTTCACGGTGCAAAGGTACTGAGTTCCTGATGATTATCCAAGACTTTGGTAAGAAAAATTATTGTGCACGGGCAAAAATACCAAAAAAGAGGGACGGATTATCATTCCCGCCCCTCGATTTGTTATGTAAAGTTAGCAAAATTATATCATTATGCCTAACTCTTTCTGTACTCAGATGATTACATCATGCCGCCCATGCCTGGGGCACCACCCATTGGCATTGCTGGCTCCTTCTCAGGCTTGTCGACAATCAGACACTCTGTTGTAAGGAACATACCAGCGATAGAAGCAGCGTTTTCAAGAGCTACACGAGCTACCTTTGCAGGATCGATGACACCTGCCTCACGCAGATCCTCGTAAACATCGGTACGGGCATTGTAACCGAAGTCGCCCTTACCCTCACGAACCTTCTGGACAACTACTGCACTCTCGCCACCAGCGTTGGTGACAATCTGGCGCAGAGGCTCCTCGATGGCACGACGGATGATGTTCACACCTGTCTGCTCGTCGGCATTGTCGCCCTTAACACTCTCAAGAGCCTCCTGAGCGCGGATGTAGGTAGTACCACCACCAGCAACAACACCTTCCTCGATGGCAGCACGGGTAGCGCAGAGAGCATCGTCAACACGATCCTTCTTCTCCTTCATCTCCACCTCTGAGTTAGCACCTACGTAGAGCACTGCTACGCCACCAGCCAACTTAGCCAGACGCTCCTGCAGCTTCTCCTTATCGTAAGAACTTGTGGTGTTCTCAATCTCCTTCTTGATCTGAGCGATACGATCCTGGATGGCCTGCTTCTCACCAGCACCGTTAACGATGGTGGTATTGTCCTTAGAAACAGTCACCTTGTCGCAGGTACCCAGCATCTCGAGTGTAGCCTGCTCAAGTTTCAGACCCTTCTCCTCGCTGATAACAACGCCACCGGTCAGAGTAGCGATATCCTCGAGCATAGCCTTACGACGATCGCCGAAACCAGGAGCCTTGACAGCACAGATCTTCAGACCACCACGCAGACGGTTAACAACGAGTGTTGTCAGAGCCTCTGAGTCAACATCCTCTGCGATAACCAGCAATGGGCGTCCGCTCTCAGCAGCAGGCTGCAGGATAGGCAGGAAGTCCTTGATGTTGGAGATCTTCTTGTCGTAGATAAGGATGTATGGGTTCTCCATTACGCACTCCATCTTCTCAGAGTCGGTGATGAAGTAAGCTGACAGGTAACCACGGTCGAACTGCATACCCTCAACAACACCGATGTGTGTGTCGCGGCTCTTGCTTTCCTCGATGGTGATAACACCGTCCTTAGAAACCTTACGCATTGCCTCAGCCAGCAGCTCACCAATCTCCTTATCGTTGTTGGCAGATACGGTAGCCACCTGCTCAATCTTATCGTAGTTGTCGCCAACCTGCTCAGCGCTCTTTGCGATGTGCTCTGTAACAGCCTTGACAGCCTTGTCGATACCACGCTTCAGGTCCATTGGGTTAGCACCGGCAGTAACGTTCTTCAAGCCCTCGGCTACGATAGCCTGAGCCAGGATGGTAGCTGTTGTTGTACCGTCACCAGCATCGTCGCCAGTCTTTGATGCAACGCTCTTAACGAGCTGAGCACCTGTGTTCTCAAACTTGTCCTCGAGCTCAATCTCCTTAGCAACGGTTACACCGTCCTTGGTGATCTGAGGAGCACCGAACTTCTTCTCGATAACTACGTTGCGGCCCTTAGGACCAAGTGTTACCTTGACTGCATTAGCCAACTGGTCTACGCCCTGCTTCAGCAGGTCGCGAGCCTCAATATTGAATTTAATATCCTTTGCCATGGTTTTATTCTACTATTTTACTATTTACGATTTGACTATTAAATTGTGCAATTGTGAAATGGTCCAATTGTCAAATGAGATCATTTTTCAATTACTGCGAGTACGTCGCTCTGGCGCATCATGAGATATTTTGTGCCCTCGAACTCGAGCTCCGTGCCAGAGTACTTGCCATAGAGCACTTCATCGCCCTCTTTCAGGATCATTGCCTCGTCTTTTGTTCCCTGACCTACGGCCTTGATTGTTCCGTGGAGGGGCTTCTCTTTTGCGGTGTCAGGAATGATAATGCCACCGATCTTCTCTTCTGCAGGTGCTGGCAATACCAACACGCGGTCTGCTAATGGTTTGATGTTCATAATTACTGTTTTTATTATAATGTTTATACCTTATTATATATATAAAGGAGAGTCTGAAACGACTTCTTCCGCCAGTATCTCAGCCAAAAGCGTGCCAGCATTGAGGGTTGTGACAAATTGTCAGTAAGTTAAATAATGTGCAAAAATTTTGTTGTTTCAGGAAAAATTGCTAATTTTGCAATCAGTTACGTAACCAATTAAGAGACTTTATGAAACAGTTCTTTAAAATGACCCTTGCCACCATCTGTGGTATTGCCATCTTCATCACTGTGATGGGATTCTTTTTCGTTATTTCTTTATTAGGTATGATTGCCAGTGATTCTGCATCAACGAAAGTAAAGGAAAACTCTGTTTTCGTTTTAAAACTCACCGGTTCTGTGAATGAGCGCTCAGAGGAAGGTTCTCCCATCGATGCAGTGCTTGGCATGGGCGACATGGAGAGTATGGGTCTTGATGACCTTATCTCCAGTATCCGAAAGGCAAAAGACGAAGAGGAGGTTAAGGGTATATACCTTGAGGGAGGCGTGGCATCATTTGACTCTCCTGCCACAGCCCAGCAGTTGCGCGATGCTCTGAAGGACTTCAAGAAGAGTGGAAAATGGATTGTGGCGTATGCTGATCAGTATATGCAGGCCACATACTATGTTGCATCTGTGGCCGATAAGATCTATCTGAACGACGGAGGTTCTATCGACCTCAAGGGCCTTGGAGGCAAGAGTGAGTATTACAAGGGTCTTTATGATAAGCTTGGCATTAAGTATCAGGCTGCGAAGGTCGGAAAATACAAGAGCTATGTTGAGAGCAATACCCGTACTGACATGAGCGAGTATGATCGTGAACAGCGTCAGGTTATGTACAATGGTATATGGAACTACTGGCTTAAGGAGATTGGCGAAGGTCGAAAGGTTACTCCCGAGGCTCTGAATCAATTGGCAAATGACAGTATCATGGCATTCGCTGACTCAAAGGACTATGTCAAGGCGAAATTGGTGGATAAGCTGATGTTCCCTGAGGAGATAAAAGCCGAGATAAAGAAACGTCTGAAGATAGATAATGATGATGATATCAATCAGCTGTCGCTCTCAGATATGCTTAATGTGAAGTCGAAGAAGAAGGATGATGGCGAGAAGATCGCTGTTTACTATGCTTATGGCAGTATCGTTGACAACAATACAATGGATCTTCTTTCCGGAGGTGGACATAACATCGTTGGTAAGACCACTGCTGAAGATCTGCGTAAGCTGGCAGACGATGAGGATGTTAAGGCCGTTGTGTTCCGTGTGAACTCTGGCGGTGGCAGCGCTTATGCTTCTGAACAGATACGCCATGCAATAAAACTTGTGAAGGCAAAGAAACCTGTTGTGGTATCTATGGGCGGTGCGGCTGCTTCTGGCGGTTACTGGATCAGTTCGCCGGCAAACTATATCTTTGCAGAGCCAATGACAATAACTGGTAGCATAGGAATATTCGGACTAGTGCCTAATTTCAGTGGACTGGTTCAGGATAAGCTTGGCATAGCCTTCGATGGAGTGACAACAAACAAGTATTCTGACTACGAGACAAACCTTGTGCTTGGCAAGGATAATACAGCCGAGATGAATTTCCTGCAGACATCAATTAACCGTGGTTATCAGAACTTCTTGGATATCGTGTCAGAGGGCCGTGGTATGAAACCTGCTGAGGTAGACTCTGTAGGTCAGGGCCGCGTATGGCTTGCTACCGATGCTGTGAAGATAAAGCTCGTGGATAAACTGGGTAGTCTGGATGATGCAGTGAAGAAGGCTGCAGAGCTTGCTAAGCTCAGCGAATATCATACAGAGGCATATCCTGGAAAGGGTAGCTGGATGGATCAGCTGTTCCCAAGCGATAATAAAGGAACATATCTTGACGGAAAGATTCAGGAAGAGCTGAAGACTTTGTTGGGTGAGATGTATGAGCCTTTGATGGAGCTCCGTCAGACAGTGAAAGACGGCAATCGCATTCAGGCACGTATGCTCGAAGATATCAGAGTGAAGTAAATACTTATAGTTGTGGAGGGCGACTTTATAAAGATAGACAAGAAACTGCTTCCGCTGAGCTGGCTTTACGGCTTGGGAGTAGGCTTCAGGAATCTTCTCTTTGAGATGAATATCCTGAAGAGTCGCTCTTTCAGTATCCCCGTGATTTCTGTAGGCAATATCACCGTTGGCGGAACAGGGAAGACCCCTCATGTGGAGTATCTGATACGACTGCTTAAGAAACATCTGCATGTGGCTGTACTGAGCAGGGGATATAAGCGAAAGACTAAGGGATTCCTGCTGGCAACCAAGGACACTCCTATGCAGGATATTGGTGATGAGCCATATCAGATGAAGCAGAAGTTCAAGGAAATCGACGTTGCTGTAGATAGTAAACGTACCAGAGGAATAGATAATATCACAAGTGGTGCTTATACTGATAAGGCTGCCGATGTGATATTGCTCGATGATGCTTTCCAACATCGGTATGTTAAGCCAGGGTTGAGTATCCTACTTGTGGATTATCACAGACAGGTGATTTATGATAGACTGTTGCCTGCAGGAAGACTTCGTGAACCGGTAAGGTGTAAGGACAGGGCTGATATCGTCATTGTCACCAAATGTCCGAAGACACTCACTCCAATGGAGTTCCGAGTGCTTACAAAACAGATGGATCTCTTTCCGTATCAGCAGTTATACTTCACCACGTTGGATTATGATGACCTGAGGCCTTTGTTCCCGAAAGAGGCTAATGTCAATGTTGATAATCTTGAGAGTCTCAAGGGAAAGAATGTGTTTTTGCTCACTGGCATAGCATCGCCAACACAGTTGATTGTCGATCTCGAACCGTTTGCAGAGAGTATCCATCCGCTAAGCTTCAGTGATCATCACAACTTCAAAAAGAAAGATATCAGGCGGATTAATGAGGAGTTTGCTTCTTTAGAGTCGCCTAAGGTGATTGTTACTACAGAGAAGGATGCTACAAGACTTCAGGATTTAGAAGGCTTGAGCGATGAAGTAAGAAAATGTCTGTATGTCTTGCCGGTAAAGGTGAGCTTTATGTTAGAAGGAGAAGTGTCGTTTAACGAAAAAATCATAGGTTATGTACTCAAAAATTCAAGAAACAGCATCCTGGCTAAAGGAAAGGATGACCACAAGTCCGAAAACAGCGATAGTACTGGGAACAGGCCTCGGACAATTAGCTTCAGAAATAACGGACAAGACTGAGTTTCCTTATCAGGAAATTCCTAATTTCCCAGTGTCAACAGTTGAAGGTCACAGCGGAAAGCTGATCTTCGGAAAACTCGGAGGAGTGGATATCCTTGCCATGCAGGGACGATTCCACTATTATGAGGGATACTCTATGAAGGATGTAACATTCCCCGTAAGAGTGATGTACGAGTTGGGTATCAAGACTCTTTTCGTGTCGAATGCTGCAGGCGGTATGAATCCGGCATTTAAGATTGGCGATATCATGGTTATCACCGACCACATCAACTTCTTCCCAGAGCATCCTCTGCGTGGAAAGAACTTCCCGACAGGTCCACGATTCCCGGATATGCATGAGGCTTATGATCATGAGCTTGTTAATCTGGCCAGTCAGATTGCCAAGGAGAAGAATATCCGTCTGGTATATGGTGTTTATCTGGGTACTCAGGGTCCTACCTTCGAGACTCCTGCCGAATACCGTATGTACCGTGCTATGGGTGGCGACACCGTAGGTATGAGCACAGTTCCGGAAGTTATCGTTGCCAACCATTGCGGCATCCGTTGCTTTGGTGTAAGTATCGTAACCGACTTGGGAGGCTTTGATATACCTGTAGAAGTAAGCCATGAGGAGGTTCAGGAGGCAGCCAATAAGGCACAGCCTATCATGACAGAACTCATGCGCGAAATGATTAAGAGAAGTAATTAACGTATTTTTGAATGGAAATCTCAAAGATTGGAGAATTTGGTCTGATAGACAGACTGACAAAGGATATTGAGAAAAAGAACGAATCAACGAAGTACGGCGTGGGTGATGACTGCGCCGTACTAAGTTATCCTGATAAGGAAGTGCTGGTGACAACAGACTTACTGATGGAAGGGGTACACTTCGACCTTACTTACATCGATCTCAGACATCTGGGATACAAGTCTGCAATGGTGAATATCAGTGATGTGTTTGCCATGAATGGTACTCCGAGACAGATAACGGTATCTCTCGCCTTGAGTAAGCGTTTCACAGTGGAAGATGTTGAGGAACTCTATGAGGGAATCAAACTGGCTTGCGAGAAGTGGGATGTGGATATTGTTGGGGGAGACACGACATCGAGCTATACGGGTCTTGCCATCAGCATAACATGCATAGGTGAGGCGAAGAAGGAGGATGTCGTATATCGTAATGGTGCCAAGGATACGGATCTTATCTGTGTGTCCGGTGACCTCGGGGCTGCCTATATGGGACTTCAGCTACTTGAACGTGAGAAGGCTGTATATTACGGTCAGCTGTATGACCTGAACAAGGAAATTGAAGCTTCTAAACGCGATGGTACATACGAATTAAAAAGTTCGAAGTTTAAAGATCAAAGTTCAAAGCTAAAGGATTTCCAACCGGATTTCAGTGGCAAGGAATATCTTCTCCAGCGCCAGTTGCAGACTGAGGCACGTGGAGATATCATAAAGAAACTGCGTGAGGCTGGCATTAAACCTACTGCGATGATGGATATCAGCGACGGCCTGAGTTCTGAACTCATGCATATCTGTAAACAGTCAGGTGTTGGCTGTAGGGTTTACGAGAAGAATATCCCTATCGACTATCAGACAGCCGTGATGGCAGAGGAGATGAATATGAATGTCACAACTTGTGCCCTCAATGGTGGTGAAGACTATGAACTGCTTTTCACTGTTCCTATCGGTGATCATGAGAAAATTGAGCAAATCGATGGAATTAAGCTTATCGGCCATATTACCGACGAAAAGTTCGGGAAAGTGTTGGTAACCCGTGATAATCAGGAGTTTGAGTTGAAAGCGCAGGGCTGGAATCCACTGAAAGACGAAAAATAAAAATAAAAAAAATAAAAATAATCGGGAAAATATTTGGTGGGTTCGAAAAAATGTAGTACCTGTGCCTTAGCTCAGTTGGTAGAGCATCGGACTGAAAATCCGTGTGTCCCCGGTTCGATTCCTGGAGGTACCACTCCTCCTTTCATTAGCCCGGTCTTGCTTGTTAGCAGCCGGGTTTTCTTTTAATAGATAGATAAGATATGAAGCAGGCTATGATTTTAGCTGCGGGACTTGGAACCCGCCTGAAACCCCTGACGGACAATATGCCAAAGGCGCTGGTCCCTATAGGTGGTATGCCTCTTATCGACCGTACAATCATCAGACTACAAAGCTTCGGCTATGACCACTTCGTAGTTAACATCCATCATTTTGCTGAAGATATACGACGCCATGTGGCGATGCAGGATTATGGCAGGCTTGTGCAGTTCAGTGACGAGTCTGACATGTTGCTGGAGACGGGTGGGGGACTGAAGAAAGCAGCTCATCTGTTCCCTGACGAACAACCGATATTGATTCATAACGTTGATATCCTTGACAATGTGGACTACAGCTGGTTCTCCCGTCAACATCTGGAACAGGAGGATGCAGTACTCCTTGTTAGTAAACGTAAGACAAAACGCTATCTGCTCTTTGATAATGCCATGAGACTGATGGGATGGAAGAATATCGAGACAGGAGAGGTGAAAAGTCCTTACGAGTATGTGCGTCGTACTGGTCTTTCCCAGCATGGAGAAGAACTGAATATGTTCGCCTTTAGTGGTATCCACTCTTTCTCCCCACGATTGTTTCAATTGATGGACAGATTTCCTGATAGGTTTGGTGTCATTGATTTCTACCTCTCTGTATGCCATCGTGCCCAGATTGTGGGGCTTGTGAAGGATGATCTCGAGATGATTGATGTCGGCAAACTGGATTCACTCTCTGCCGCAGAGTCGTTTATTTCTGATCATCATTTCTGATTTGCACATTATTAATTTATTTATATATGACACAGAAGATTATTATTTTGGACTTTGGTTCACAGACCACACAGCTTATCGGCCGTCGTGTGCGTGAGCTGGACACCTTCTGCGAGATTATGCCATACAACAAGTTCCCGAAGGATGACCCATCGGTGATAGGTGTAATCCTGAGCGGTTCACCTTACTCTGTTCATGATCCTGAAGCTTTCAAGGTGGATCTGAGTCAGTTTGTTGGTAAGATTCCTGTACTTGGTATCTGTTATGGTGCTCAGTTTATCAGCCACACTCTTGGAGGAAAGGTTGAGAAGGCAGACTCTCGTGAGTATGGACGTGCCAATCTTCAGACAGTAGACACTACCAATCCGCTGTTTAAGGGATTTGAACAGCATTCTCAGGTCTGGATGAGTCATGGTGATACCATTACTGCCATTCCTGATGATTTTAAGGTGATAGGCTCTACTGCCGACGTAACAAATGCAGCTTTTGCTTCTGTAAATCAGCCGGTATGGGCTGTGCAGTTCCACCCAGAGGTGTTCCATACCCTTCAGGGAACACAACTCCTGAAGAACTTCGTGGTTGATATCTGCGGATCTAAGCAGGAGTGGAGTGCAGCATCGTTTGTTGACTCTACTGTTGCAGAACTGAAGGAGCAGCTGGGTTCTGATAGAGTAATACTTGGTCTGAGTGGCGGTGTTGATTCTTCGGTAGCTGCTGTCTTACTCAACAAGGCTATAGGTAATAATCTTACATGTATATTCGTTGATCACGGTATGCTCCGTAAGAATGAGTTTACTCAGGTTATGGAGGATTACAAGGTGTTGGGACTCAACGTGATAGGTGTCGATGCCAGTGAGAAATTCTTCTCTGATCTTGCTGGCGTTACCGACCCTGAACAGAAACGTAAGATCATTGGTCGTGATTTCGTTGAGGTGTTTAATGCTGAGGCGAAGAAGATTACTGATGCAAAATGGCTTGCTCAGGGAACGATTTACCCGGATCGTATCGAGAGTCTGAATATTACAGGAAAGGTAATCAAGAGCCATCATAATGTAGGAGGTCTGCCAAAGGAGATGCATCTTCAACTCTGTGAGCCTCTGAAGTGGTTGTTCAAGGATGAGGTACGTCGTGTTGGACGTCAACTTGGAATGCCTGAGCATCTTATTACCCGTCATCCTTTCCCAGGTCCTGGTCTCGCTGTGCGTATTCTTGGTGATATCACTCCTGAGAAGGTACGTATCCTGCAGGATGCAGATGATATCTATGTTCGTGGATTACGTGATTACAAAGTGAAACTTTCTGGCGAAGAGGCTCGTAAAGTTCTCGCTGCAGGTGTACCGGCAGATATGAAGGATGGAATGATTGAAGTATCTCTGTACGATCAGATCTGGCAGGCTGGTGCAATACTGCTCTCAACTGTTCGCAGTGTAGGTGTTATGGGCGATGAACGTACCTATGAGCATCCTGTTGCGTTGAGAGCTGTGACTTCTACGGATGCCATGACAGCCGATTGGGCTCATCTGCCTTATGACTTTATGGCAAAGGTCTCTAATGAGATTATTAATAAGGTGCGTGGAGTGAATCGCGTTTGCTACGATATCTCTTCAAAACCACCCGCAACAATCGAGTGGGAATAATAATAAAAGCCTCGCCAACTGGCGAGGCTTTTTATTTTATTGCTTCTTCAGCAGGTCGCGAATCTCTGCGAGCAGTTCCTCCTGAGTTGGACCCTTTGGCTCCTCGGGTGCAGCTGGCTCCTCCTTCTTACGGTTAAGCTTGTTGATACCCTTTAGCATCATGAAGATACAGAATGCAACGATGAGGAAATCAATGACGTTCTGTACAAACTGTCCATAGGCAAACACAGATGCACCTGCCTCCTGAGCTGCTGCCAGTGTGGCATACGACTTGTCGTCGCTAAGGTTTACAAACAAGTTTGTAAAGTCGATACCACCAGTTGCCAGACTGATAACAGGCATCAGCACATCATTAACCAGCGAAGTAACGATTTTACCAAACGCACCACCGATGATAACACCGACAGCCATGTCCATCACGTTGCCCTTCATGGCAAACTCTTTGAATTCCTTAATAAATCCCATAATTATAATGTTTAATGTTTATTATAAATGTTTGTTTGAATTGTAATCTGCGTTTTGCAATCGTCGGCTTGTGACCTTGAGTTACATAACTTTTCACTTTTCACTTTTCACTTTTCACTTAAATTAATACTGAAACTGAGTGCAAATATAGGAATTTTTCCGTAACTTTGCATCCGAAATAAGGAAAAAGTGTCAAAAAGGCGCAAAAAATAGACAAATTTAAGTATAAAACCATTTAAATTTTAAGTAAAATGACAAAAGTAGCAATTAACGGTTTTGGCCGTATTGGTCGTCTCGCATTCCGTCAGATGTTCGAGGCTGAAGGTTATGAAGTAGTAGCTATCAAC
>CACWLC010000051.1 GCA_902761605.1 uncultured Prevotellaceae bacterium | reverse complement strand
CCGGGGAATAGATCTATCCTTATTTTAGCCCCCTATATTTATATATATAGGGGGCAATAAAAATGTGGATAACTATTCCCCGGAGAAGTCACCCTACCTAATGCACAACGTTCCTGTCACCTTGTGCTCAGTAGTCACGGGGCGTCAAACCCAGACGTCTGTCCCCGTGACTAAACTATTTTATTAATTTTTGTTTCTTTTGTTCTTTTATCAAGAAAAAAAATTGTATCTTTGCAGCCGAATCATTGACGTAAAAGATGTTAGAACTTCAAGACTGCATAAGCAAGTTGGCTGGTTTCAAAAGAGCTTTCGCGCAGAAATTTGGCATAACGAAACTTGGTATTTTCGGTTCTGTAGCCAGAAATGAGAATACCGAAAATAGCGATATTGACATTGTAGTTGAGGTCAAGAAGCCATCTTTGCAATTGATGTATGAGCTCAAGGAAGCCCTGAAACAGCTATTCAATTGTGATGTAGATCTTGTTAGATTCCGCGATTCCCTACGTCCGCTTTTCAAGTCAAACATTGAAAGAGATGTGATCTATGTCTGATAATCAGCTGACCATACACGACAGACTGGAAGATATTCTGGATTCCATCAATCTAATTCAAGAATGGAGCGATGGCAGAACCAGTGTAAATGATTTCATGTCATCATCAACAGGTGTTATGGCATTTAATGCATGCGTTATGAGATTCCAAGTGATAGGAGAACATGTCGGCAAACTTCTCAAGAATGAAGAGAAGCCATTAGAAGCCTGTCCTAAAATTCCTTGGAATGCTATCTATGGTATGCGTAATATCATATCTCACGAATATGGAAACATTGACGAAGACATCATCGTCTCCGTTATCAATGATGATCTCAAGCCATTAAAAGAGGCTATAGAAAAACTGCTGAAAACCTTCTAAAGAGAACAGCGGCCTCACAGAGGGTCAGCAGGATATAACATAAATAAATACCAATTAACTAAAATTTACAAAAATCACACTATCGTTATGCGAAAAATAGTGTATCTTTGCAACCGATAATATGACTACGCTAAGTGGATAGCTAAGAAGATAGAAAAAGATGGGACTATATATTAATACAGGAAATGCAGGATTTGTGAGGGCTCGCAACAGTGAGTACATCGACAAGTCGGGCCTGATAAGCGTTGTCAACTCGACGCTGTTCACGGAGCGCAGTTTCAGTTGCGTGACGCGCTGTCGTCGTTTCGGCAAGTCGATGGCTGCCAAGATGCTGTGCGCCTACTACGACCAGTCGTGCGACTCGCGCCAGCTGTTTACAGACCTGCAGATAGCCAGCGACCCGCAGTTTGAGAAGCACCTGAATAAATATCCCGTCATCTATCTGGATGTAACTTCTTTCGTGACCCGCTTCAAGGATGACACCATCTTGCAGCACATCAACGACGAGATGAAGGCTGACATCCACGAAGCTTACCCCGACGTACCCGTCAAGGACGATGACGACTTGATGGCACTGCTCATACGCATCAATGCAAAAACTGGCGAGCCGTTCATCTTCATCATCGACGAATGGGATGCCATCTGCCGCGAGTTCAAACCAGGAACTACAGCAATGGATGCCTATGTCAACTGGCTGCGCCGTATGTTCAAGGACTATGCTGCAAACAGGGTTTTCGCAGGAGTCTATATGACAGGAATCCTACCCGTCAAGAAGTATAAAACGGAGTCTGCGCTCAATAATTTCATCGAGTATTCAATGGTGGAGCCACGTAGAATGTCACAGTTCTTCGGATTTACCAAGAACGAGGTCAAGTCACTTGCCGAGAAGCACCAGATGGATTTCGAGGAACTATTGAAGTGGTACGACGGTTACCAGATAGGCGACGAGCTGTCGATGTTCAACCCTAATAGCGTGATGCAGGCAATAGACACAGGTCGCTGCCGCAGCTACTGGGCTACCACCGGTGCCATTGATGCTGTGACAAACTACATCAACATGAACTACGAGGGTCTGAAAGACGACATCATCTATATGCTGGCAGGCGGACGCTGTAAGGTCAATCCCACAAAGTTCCAGAACGACATGTCCGTCATCCGTAGCAAAGACGATGTATTGACAGTGCTCATCCACCTGGGTTATCTGGGCTATGACTGGCGCGAGGACGAATGTTACATCCCAAACAAAGAGGTGGGAGGCGAAATGGCAAATGCTGTGGAAACGAACAACTGGACTCCCGTAGTGAACGCCCTACAGCAGTCAAAACAGCTGCTCGCCGACACTTTGGCAGGTGATGCAGAGGCTGTGGCACGTGCCATTGAGGCCGTTCACGACGAGAACACCAGCATCCTCTCGTACAACAATGAAAATTCGCTGGCCTGTGTGATAAGTCTGGCCTATTACTATGCGAAGAACGACTACATCGTCCATCGCGAGCTGCCTACGGGCAAGGGCTTTGCCGACATCGTACTTATTCCGCGAAAGAACGTCACGACACCCGCTATCGTCGTAGAACTGAAGTTCAACAAAGACGCTGATGCCGCTATCGACCAAATCAAACGCAAGCAGTATCCAGCCAAGGTGTCACAATATGCCAACCATCTGTTGCTGGTGGGCATTAACTACGACCGCCAGACAAAAACGCACACCTGCTGCATAGAAAAACGTCACAGGGGGACCTGAGTGTTTACTTCTCCAGACCTTTGGCTGACATCAGGAGGTCGACGAGCGGCTTGTCCTTGAAGTCATGCTTCTGCTGATCCCAGAAACCGAAGTCGGCATCGTAACACCATGTGGTCCAGGCGATATTAAACTCGTCGAACACAGCGAGCATGTCCTTAGTCCAGCGATATGCCAGTTCTCGGTCAACGGGCTCGTAAACGCCCCACTCTCCGCAGAACAGCTGCAGGTCATATTTCTTTGCCACCTCGATGGCATCCTTGAAGTCGGCACGGATGCGGTCGATGTTCCACTCTACGGTGTTGTATTTGTTCTCGTCGATGATGGCCTTCAGAGTGTCGTTGCAAGCCTCATAGTCCTCTTTCGACACCAGGATGCCGGGATAGTTCACCTTGCCGGTATACTTGCCTACAGGTGCCCACCAGGCTCCGTAGTGAGTAAGGATCATAGGATTATAGTAATGGAATGACAGCACGATGTTCTTGTCGCCCTCGGGCACCTTCAGATACTTCATCGTCTCGTAACCCTGCCAACGGTTGCTTCCTATCACGAGAGTACGCTGTGGCTCGCGCTCGCGCAGTGCCTTGTGAACCTTTGCTATCAGCTGGTTCCACTGCTCGTGCTCGTCGGCCACCGGCTCGTTCATAAACTCATAAGCCACTGAGTCGCAGCTATATCCCTTCAGCGCGTCCGACAGCTGATACCACATGTTTATCAGTTGCTGCTGAGCCTCTTCGGAAGTGAACAGCGTGTTGGCGTTCTGACCTTCCTCGTTGACAGCGTTGAAGTAATGTGAACGGATGATATGCAGGTCGACGATAGCGCGCAGATGGTGCTTGCCACACTCGTCGAGGGCGAAGGTCAGCAGATCCCATGCCTCAGGCAGCTTGTTGCCCTCTTCATCCCAGAACTGCACCTCGTCGATGGGTATACGTACGAAGTCGAATCCCAGCGAGTCGAGACGTGCGAAGTCGTCTTCCTGGATATGCTGCTTGCGAGCCTCTCCCCTATCCTCATTGTTCTGTGAGAGCCAGTGGCTGAGGTTTGTGCCTCGTTTGATGCGGAAGTTGTTTGTTCCATCGTTAGTTTCACTCTTGCCCGCGCAGGCCGTCATGACCAGCAGCGCTACGGCCACTACAGCCGCCATAGAAAATAAATTCTTCATAACATTCATATTGTTAGTAACTTTTGATGCCACAAAGATATGGCTTTTCTATGAGATATCAACGTTTCGGCGGTTAAAAGTTGTTAATCCAAAATCGCCAAGGGGACAATCCCAATAATCCCGATAATTAAAAAATCGTCGAAATATTTGTTCTTTTAAAGTATAATTAGTACCTTTGCAGCGAAATTTGTAAACAAGGAGAGATCATGGCCAAGCCTTTGATCTATTTATCATGATATGAAAAAGGTTATAATAATATTGATGATGATCTGTTGCGCAATGACAGGGGCTGTGGCGAAACAGGTTAAGGTGGTTACTAATGAAGGAGTAGTTTATGTAGGAACCTTGAAGCAGTTTAAGGCCTTTGAAAAGGTCGTGCTGATAATTCAAGGAAAAGAGTATTCTATTCCATATAATAATGTGGAGGCGATAAATGAGGTTGCTGCAGACACTCCAGAACAGGTTCCAGCAGGACAGGCTCCGTCAGAACAGACTCCGTCAGAAGCTGTTAAGGAAGAACCTGTAAAGGCTAGATCTAGAAAAGCTAAATCTAGAAAGGAAGAGCAGCCTGAGGTCGCTGAGCAGCCTAAGGTTGTAGAAGAGCCTAAGGTCGTTGAGCAGCCTAAGGTTGTAGAAGAGCCTGTGGTCGTTGAGCAGCCCAAAGTCCTAGAATCCCCTAAGGCCCTCCTAGAATCCCCTAAGGCCCTCCTAGAAGAGCCTAAAGTTAAGCCAGAGCCCAACCCGACCTCTAAGTGGACCGGATATACCGGATTCGTATTAGAGAAAGGCAATAACGTATACCTTGACTGTACGAGTGATCCGAAGAATGATGAGTATGACAATGCAGCAGTGGATGTATTGAAGAGACAGTTGAGAAGAGACGGTTTCTGGAATGTCGTAGCAGATAAGAAAGACGCTCATCTTACGATTATCTGCAAGGTTGATCTGAATAAGAAGACGAGCATAGGCATCGGTTCTCCGGTGACAGGAAAGGAAGAGATACTTGGGGATACAGACCAGCCGGAGAATGTGAATGATTACAGAAGGATTGTTTGGGAGATGTACAACAAACATGTCTTGACACTGCAGAGAAAGATAGAAAATGAGAAGGTGCCAAAGCAGATGAGAAAGGATTTTACAAAGTGAATCCAGTCATGAACAAATAAAGCAGCCTCGCAAAGGAAATACCATTGCGAGGCTATTTTTATCGGATATTTCATCAACGTTTCGGCGGTTAAAAGTTGTTAAACGAAATAAAGTGACATTTTTACACTTAAAAGCCTAAAACACATCAACGAATATAAAATATTTAGTATTTTTTAACTAAAAAATGTGCTTATATATTCTTGAATATTTGTAATTTTGTGCCCGCAAACGTAAACCAAGTTAGTATATAAATTAATAACCATTAAATTATGATTAAAAAGAATTTTTTAGTGTTTGGAAGTATGGCCGTCATGGGCTTAGCTTTCATGTCTTGCTCAAAGGATCTCTACAGCGAGGATGCCGTTAACGAGCTTCAGGACGCAACTTACGCCGCCAACTTCGAGAAGAGGTACGGTAAGATTGATCCCAACCAGACTTGGGACTTCACAACAGGTGAGACTACTTACAGCCCTGTTTCTTCAGGTAGCAGTACCCGTGCCGTTTCTTCTGCAGCTGATGCCAATTTCGACCGTACGGAAGGAAGCATGACTATCCAGAAGGAAGTCAGCGAGTTCATGTTTAACAAACTGCCAAAAGGCGTAGACAACTCAGCAATGGGTAAAAGATTCACGATGAAGATTGGAGAAAACGACTTCACCATCGTGCCCATCTTCCAGGGCTGTGCCAGTTATTTCTGGGAGTTGTGGATGTATGTAGAGGGTGTCGGCCACCAGAAGATCTGGACTAAGGGTGATGATCTCAAATACAGAAAGGCCGGAACAACAGGTGAATTCAATAAAGTAGGCTACGGCACTGATGGCATGACATCAGACGGTGGTCCTTACGAGGTGCTGGCTCCTACCTACACCTACAACAATCTGCCTGTCGGTGCATCGATGACTTTCTACCTGAGAGTGTGGACAGGCGGTTACTCTCAGTATCAAAAATTTCAAGCGAACCCTCTCGACGCATCAAATTATCCTATCGAGAAATCTTCTGTAGATTTGAAGATGCTTGATATTCAGGAAGCCCCTGTGCCCAATGGACTGCCCGAAGGCTATACAGCTACCATCATCGGCTGTGAGGACGCTAACGATAAGGATTTTGAGGATCTGGTATTCATGGTTTACGGAAAGCCCGTTCCTCCTACACAGCGTGTGGAAAAGGTTGTTGAGGAGAAATCAAAGCGCTACATCATGGAGGATCTCGGTGATACCGACGACTTCGACTTCAACGACGTAGTGTTCGACATCTACTATGACAGAAAGCTCATCACCTATATTTATAATAACGCTGATGACACACAGCCATCTGATACCAAGACTGAGACACTCTCTAATCTGGGTGTTGTCCGTGCTGCTGGTGGTACTCTTAACTTCAACATAAAGATTGGTGATAAGAGCGTTTGGGCAAAGAGTAATGTCACATCAATCAAGACGACCGATATGGTGAATACCCAGAATGGTTACAATGCCAACTATGTTCTTGGCGAGTTTGATGCTACAGGTTATAACGCCACTGCAAACAACGTCTCTGTGACTGTTGATACCAGAGGTGATAACGAGGGTGTATTTGTTATCCCATTCCCAAAGAAGGGTACGGCTCCGAAGATCGTTGCAGTGCCAGTTATCACAGATTGGATGACCGAGCGTACAAAGGTTCCTACCACTTGGTTCACTTCTTCATCAAATTAATAAATCATTCACTTTATAAATAGAATCCCCCGCCACAAACTGGCGGGGGATTTCTTTTTGCTCATTATCAGCAGTGCAAAAAAAGATAAAATAAAGAAATTATTCCCTATTATTTATTGTAATTTGCATAATTTTTGTATCTTTGCAACAAAATTCACTAACAACAACAGATTTTTGCATTATGTTCAGCAAGGAAACATACATATCACGCAGACAGGAGTTGAAACGACTCGTAGGAGAAGGAGTAGTCATTCTATTCGGCAATAATGAGGCACCAGCCAACTATCCCGCCAACTCGTATGCCCCTATGCGTCAGGACTCTACGTTTCTGTACTACTTCGGACAGCATCGTGACGGACTAGTGGGAGTGATCGACATCGACAACGATGAGGAATGGCTCTTCGGCGACGATATCGACGTAGAGGATATCGTATGGATGGGCTACACGCCATCAGTCAAGATGCTTGCTTTTGAGGTTGGTATTGCACACACAGCCCCGCTGTCTGCAATTAAGAACGCAATCTGCAAGAAGTCTGGAAACCGTCAGTCCCTGCGTGAAAACATTCACTTCCTGCCACCATATCGTTTCGACACGCAGATACAAATCATGGACCTTCTCGGTATTCACCCCTCGCAGCAGAAGGAAGCCGCATCGCTGAAGCTGATAAAGGCAGTAGTGAAGATGCGCGCCACGAAGAGTGCTGAGGAGATAGCATATATCGAGGCTGCATGCGATGTGGGCTACGTGATGCACACCACAGCCCAGTTGCTTATCAAACCTGGTGTCACAGAGCGTTTCGTAGCCGGACAGGTAGACGGTATCGCCCGTAGTCTGGCACAAGGCAACAGCTTCGCCACTATCTTCTCACAACACGGAGAGATAATGCACGGCAACCCATCTGACGCACGACTCGAAGACGGACGACTGGTGCTCTGCGATGCAGGATGCGAACTCAACGACTACTGCTCTGACCACACCCGTACGATGCCCGTTAACGGAAAGTTCACGCAGAGACAGCTCGAGATATACTCTATCGTGGAAGCATGTCACGACTATGTGCTCGAAGTGGCTAAGCCCGGTGTGAAATATCAGGACGTTCACTTCGCCGTTTGCCGACTGATGACAGAGCGGTTGAAAGAACTCGGACTGATGAAGGGCGACACCGACGAGGCCGTAAGAGCCGGAGCCCACGCGATGTTCCTGCCTCACGGACTGGGACACATGATGGGTATGGACGTTCACGATATGGAGGGTCTCGGACAGATATATGTAGGTTTCGACGAGGAGACGCGTCCTAACCTAGAGCAGTTCGGAACCAACTGTCTGCGTATGGGACGAAAGCTTGAACCCGGATTCGTAATTACCGACGAACCAGGCATTTACTTCATCCAACATCTTATCGACCTGTGGAGAAAGGAAGGTCATTGCAAGGAGTTCCTCAACTTCGACAAGCTCGAGGAATACAAGGACTTCGGAGGTATCCGCATCGAGGATGATCTGCTGATCACCGACGACGGGTGCCGTTTCTTAGGCTCAAAGCGCATCCCGTATCACCCCGCAGAACTCGAGAAATTCATGGAAAGAAATAGAGATTAACAAAATTAATAAAGAAAGAAATATCATTTTTTTAAATTAATTTTTATATGAGAAAAATTCTAACTATCGCACTTATGGTCATGGTGGCCTTCAGTGCATCGGCAGCAGGCAAGAAGAAGGCACCTGCCAAGAATCAGAACAAACCGGTGTTCACAGTTGTCAAGGAGAACCCTATCACAACTATCAAGGACCAGAACCGTTCGGGTACCTGCTGGGACTACTCTACCCTCTCATTCTTCGAGGCTGAGATCCTGAAGGCTACAGGTAAGAAGTACACCCTCTGTGAGGCATTCGTTGCCAACAAGACCTATATGGAGCGTGCCATCCAGGTGGTTCGCTATCACGGTGACTGCCAGTTTGCTCAGGGCGGTAGTGCTGAGGACGTGCTCTCTACACTGAAGAATCACGGTATCTGCCCTATCGACGCGATGCCTTTCCCAGGATCACTCTATGGTGACTCACTGAACAACTTCAACGAGTTCTTTTCACTCCTGGAGCCATACGTGAATGCTATCGCCACAAGCAAGTCAAAGAAGATCAGCAACCAGTGGAAGGCCGGACTGCAGGGCATCCTCGACGCTTATCTCGGCAAGTGCCCGGAGAAGTTCACATTTGAGGGCAAGGAGTATACTCCGAAGAGCTTCATGAACAGTCTCGGCATCGACCTCAACGACTACGTAAGCATCACAAGCTACACACACCATCCTTTCTATACAGCATTCGCTGTAGAGGTACAGGACAACTGGCGCTTCCCACTCTCATACAACGTGCCAATGGACGAGATGATGCAGATAATCGACAACGCCATCAACAACGGTTATACCGTAGCCTGGGGCGGTGACGTATCAGAAGAGGGATTCACCCGTAAGGGTCTGGCTTACGCCGTTGACACCAAGGCCGCACAGAGTCTCGCAGGAAGCGATATGGCCAAGTGGCTGAAGCTCGCTCCGGCAAAGAAGACCAGCATCATCGACTCTCTCGGATGCACAGTACCAGAGATCGTTCCTACACAGCAGATGCGTCAGGAGCGTTTCGACAACTGGGAGCTGACCGACGATCACGGTATGCACATCTTCGGTATCGCTAAGGACCAGAACGGCAAGGAGTACTATATGGTACAGAACTCATGGGGTAAGACAGGCGACTACAAGGGTATCTGGTATATGACCAAGACCTTCATCGCTGCCAACACGATGGACTTCCTCATCAACAAGAACGCTATCCCTGCAGAAATCCGCAAAAAACTCGGAATCTAAGCAGAATTATCACCTATAATAGGTAAAAAACGGCATAATCTGTTAAATTTTCTGCAGATTATGCCGTTATTTCATTTTTTATTCTTATCTTTGAGCGCTAATTTGGGGTATTGTATCCTTATTTTTAGCCATCAAAGCGACAAAAGAATAAAAAATAATATATAAATGCATTTTAAATGGAATTACGAACCACCTACATCAGAACAACGGACGGCAGCTAGAGAGCTAGGCGAGAAAATCGGAATGAGTCCGATACTCGCAGACTTGCTCATTCAGCGTGGCATCAAGACGGAGAGCGCAGCAAAGCGATTCTTCCGTCCGATGTTAAACGAACTGATAGACCCGTTCCTGATGAACGACATGGATGTGGCTGTAGACAGGCTCAACGACGCAATGGGGCGCAAAGAGCGTATCATGGTTTATGGCGACTACGATGTAGACGGATGTACGGCGGTAGCTTTGGTGTACAAGTTCCTCCAGCAGTTCTATTCCAACATCGAATACTACATACCCGACCGCTATGAAGAGGGGTATGGCATCAGTATCAAGGCGTTGGACTATGCCGCCGAGAAGGATGTGAAACTGATCATTGTGCTTGATTGCGGCGTAAAGGCAATCAAAGAAATCTCTTATGCCAAGTCACTGGGCATAGACTTCATCGTGTGTGACCATCATGTGCCCGATGATGAACTGCCTGATGCAGTGGCTGTACTCAACCCTAAGCGCGAAGACTCCACCTATCCCTTCAAACATCTCTGCGGATGTGGTGTAGGCTTTAAGTTCATGCAGGCATTCGCCAAGAACAACGGAATACCGTTCTCCAGACTTATCCCCCTACTCGACTTCTGCGCCGTTTCCATCGCTGCAGATATGGTACCGGTGACTGGCGAGAACCGTATTCTGGCCTTTCACGGACTAAAGCAGCTGAATCAGGCGCCATCGGTAGGTATAAAGTCGATCATCGAGATATGCGGACTGACGGGACGCGAACTCACGATGAGCGATATAGTATTCAAGATCGGTCCACGTATCAATGCTTCGGGACGCATGCAGAACGGTACCGAGGCGGTAGACCTGTTGGTGGAGCGCGACTTCGAGAAGGCTCTCACAGAAGCCAACCGTATCAATGAATACAATGAGCAGCGTAAGGATGTGGACAAGCAGATGACTGAGGAGGCCAACCAGATTATCGAGAAACTCGAGAGTCAGAAGCATCATGCCAGTATCGTGCTCTACGACGAGAACTGGAAGAAGGGTGTTGTGGGCATCGTGGCATCGAGAATGACTGAGCTTTACTATCGTCCAACGGTGGTTCTTACCCGTAGCGGTGACCTTGCGACAGGTTCGGCCCGTAGTGTCGCAGGCTATGATATCTATGATGCAGTAAAGAGCTGTCGCGACCTGTTGGAGAACTTCGGAGGTCATACATACGCTGTCGGTCTGTCGCTGAAGATAGAGAATATCCCCGAGTTCAGAAGACGATTCCAGCAGTATGTATCCTCGCATATCCTCCCGGAGCAGACGGAACAGACTCTCGACATAGAGGTAGAGATAGACTTCAGGGATATCAACAAGAAACTGCATAACGACCTGAAGAAGTTTGCGCCTCACGGTCCGGGTAATGAGAAACCGATATTCTGCACCCGCAACGTATACGACTATGGTACGTCGAAGGTGGTAGGCCGGCAGCAGGAACATATCAAACTGGAGCTGGTAGACTCGAAGTCATCGAACGTGATGAACGGTATCGCCTTCGGACAGAGTGCCGACGCACGATATATCAAGTCGAAGCGCTCATTCGACATCGCATATACCATCGAGGAGAATATCTACAAGCGTAACGATGTGCAGTTGCAGATTGAGGACATCAAACCCTCAGAGGAGTGAAGAGTTGACAGTGGAGAGTTGACAGTGGATAGTTATGATTTGTTCTAAAGACTGGAATAGCAACGAAAATGCTAAAGATAATAGCAACGAAAATGCTAAAGATAATGCCCAAAAGCGATCTGCACTTGCAGGTAATCATAACTATCCACTATCCACTGTCAACTATCTAAATATTCTTAACAAGTATTGGGGCTACGATGACTTTCGCGGAATCCAGAAGGAGATCATCGAGTCGATAGGCAGCGGACACGACACATTAGGTCTGATGCCTACGGGCGGAGGAAAGTCAATCACATTTCAGGTGCCGGCACTATGCAGTGAGGGCACCTGTATTGTCATCACTCCCCTCATCGCCCTGATGAAAGACCAGGTGATGAACCTTCGTCGTCACGGGATCCGCGCAGCAGCAATCTATTCCGGACTGTCGAGAGAAGAGATAGTGACGATTCTCGAGAACTGTATCTTCGGAGATATCAAGATACTGTATGTATCGCCCGAGCGACTGTCGTCAGAGCTCTTCAGGACTAAGCTCCGCCACATGAAGGTGAGTTTTATCACCGTCGACGAGGCTCACTGTATCTCGCAATGGGGCTACGACTTCCGACCTTCGTATCTTGAGATAGCAGATATCAGAAAGGATCTGCCCAATGCACCGGTCCTGGCGCTTACGGCTACCGCCACGCCTCTTGTCGTAGAGGATATTCAGGAGAAATTAAGCCCCATCGATCCTAGGGCTTCTAGCAATCCTAGGGCTTCTAGGAATCCTAGGGTATCTAGTTCTCCTAGGATATCTAGCCCTCCTAGCCCCTTCAATGTCTTTAAGATGAGCTTCGAGCGCAAGAACCTCGCGTATGTCGTAAGGAGGGCTGCCGATAAGCGCGATGAGCTGATACATATCCTCAATAGCGTTAAGGGCTGTGCGATAGTATATGCCCGCAGTCGCAGAAGAACGAAGGAAGTTTCCGATATGCTCAACGAGGCAGGCATCTCTGCAACATTCTATCATGCCGGCCTCGAGACAGCGACAAAAGACGAGCGGCAGAAAGCCTGGCAGAACGATGAGACAAGAGTGATGGTGGCTACAAATGCCTTCGGAATGGGTATCGACAAACCCGATGTAAGACTGGTGATACACATCGACTGTCCCGACTCGCTCGAAGCTTATTTCCAGGAGGCAGGACGTGCAGGAAGAGACGGGTTCAAGGCTTACGCAGTACTGCTGTATAATGATGCCGACCATCGGAAACTCGACAAACGAATAGCAGACACCTTCCCCGACAAAGACTACGTAAAGAAAGTATACGAACATCTGGCATATTTCTATCAGGTAGGTGTGGGATCGGGCTATCACGCCACTTTCGAGTTTAATATCGATAAGTTCTGTCACTCCTTCCGACACTTCCCCATACAGGTGGACTCTGCCCTTAAGATTCTTAACCGGGCTGGATATATCGAATACACTGAGGAACAGGATAACCAGGCCCGCGTGATGTTCACTATCGGACGTAACGACCTTTACCGGCTCGAGAACAACTCGCCCAACGAAGAGAAGGTAATAACTGCTCTGCTGAGAAACTACGGAGGACTGTTTGTTGACTATAACTTTATCGACGAGAGTTTCATTGCGAGTCAGTGCGACCTGAAGCCCCAACAGGTATACCTCGTGTTAAAGAGCCTCAGCGAGAAACATATCCTGCACTTCATTCCTCAGAAGAAGACTCCTTACGTGAGGTATCTGCAGCGACGCGAAGACACAGAGCATATACAGATACCGCCTGTTGTCTACGAAGAGAGAAAGGAACAGTTCCGTCAACGTATTCACGCGATGATAGAATACGCCACTACGGATAATATCTGCCGAAGCAGACAGCTGCTGAGATATTTCGGAGAGACAGAGAGTCATGACTGTAGGCAGTGCGATGTCTGTCTGAGTGATAGGCATGATAGTGCAAAGGAGGCTGCTCTCACCGCAGAGGCTCACGCGATACTGGAACTTCTGAGCGACGGAAAGGAGCACCATATAACAGAACTGCGCGACATCCAGTTGCCAACAGAACAACTAAATGTCGCGCTTGAATATCTTCTTGCTGAGGAATACATCCATCAACAGGATGGTTTCATCTCCCGTTAGAAATCGAACTTCAACTGTTTGTTGCGCTCTTCCTCATCATCATGCTCATGACAGTAGCTGCTGCCATCGAAACAGTGAGTACATACTCGGCACTTCGGCATACCTATCGCCTCGATAAGATCCTCAAGTTTTGCAAACTTCAGAGATGTCAGTCCTAAGCGACGGGCTATCTCGTCAACCATACGCTTGTACTCAGGAGAGTCTGTCTGCGCATATTTCTCCAGATTCTTCTTGTCATCACCCTCGAAATCCTTGATGATACGACGGGTGATAAGCTCCATGTCGCTCTTCGAAGTGGTGAAGCCGATAAACGGACATCCGTAGACCAGAGGAGGACAAGAGATACGACAGTGAACCTCTTTTGCTCCATACTCGAAGAACGTCTTTACGTTATCCTTCAGCTGAGTGCCTCGTACGATAGAGTCATCGCAGAACACGACGCGCTGGTCTTTCAACAGCGACGGGTTTGGAATCAGCTTCATCTTTGCCACGAGAGCACGACGCTCCTGATTGCCAGGTGTAAACGAACGGGGCCAGGTAGGAGTATACTTCAGCACACAACGCTTATAAGGCACACCCTTACCCTCAGCATAACCTAAGGCCATACCGACGCCTGAGTCAGGTACACCGCAGACGCTGTCGACATCCGTATCGTCATTCTCGCCCATCATCTTACCGTTGGCCTCACGTACAGCCTCTACGTTGATGCCATTATAATCAGAAGCAGGGAAACCGTAATAAACCCACAGGAACGAACATATCTGCTCTCTCTTGAAAGGCTCCTGAAGCACCTCCATATTATCGGCAGTAAGATATACTATCTCACCGGGACCGAGATCTCTTACACGATGGAAGTCAAGGTTGGGGAAACTGGTGGTCTCGCTGCTGACGGCATATGCTCCATCCTTCTTTCCTACTACTATAGGGGTACGACCCAGGAAGTCACGGGCAGCAATAATACCGTTCTCAGTCATAATGAGCATAGAGCAGGAACCCTCAATCTTACGATAAACGAGGTTGATACCTTCTACGAAGGTACGGCCCATATTGATGAGCAGCGCCACAAGCTCTGTCTGGTTGATATTGTTGGCAGAGAGCTCACTGAAGTGCATACGACGCTCCAACAGCTCATCAGCTATCTGACGGAGATTGTTGATCTTGGCAACAGTCACAACAGCATAGCGGCCTAAGTGAGAATTAACGATGATTGGCTGCGGGTCTGTATCGCTGATAACACCGATACCCAGATTTCCCGAGAAGGAATCAAGCTCGTCCTCAAACTTTGAACGGAAATAGTCGCGCTCCAGATTGTGGATCTTACGACTGAAACCCTGTTCCTTATCGAATGTTACAAGTCCTGCTCTCTTGGTACCCAGGTGCGAGTTGTAGTCTGTTCCGTAAAACAGATCGTTAACACAGCTCCGTGTACTGATGGTTCCAAAGAATCCTCCCATACCTTATTATATAAAATAGTAGAGGAACGATGCGATACCTTCAAGTGCAGGTTTGCGTTGTCCCTCTATCTCAATTTTAAAATCTATCTCTACTTTGCAGATTCCGCGAAGGTTCTGAATGTTGTGCAGTTTGGTGGTCATCCTTACTCGCGAACCCGTGATAACCGGCTGACCGAAGCGCATCTTGTCCATTCCGTAATTCACGAGCATCTTGATATTACGCACCTCGATGATCTGAGCCCAGAGATATGGCAGCACCGAGAGAGTGAGATATCCGTGAGCGATAGTGCTCTTGTAAGGGCTCTCCTCTTTGGCACGCTCAACATCTACGTGTATCCACTGATGGTCGAGAGTTGCGTCTGCAAACATGTTTATACGGTCTTGGTCGATTTGCAGCCAGTCAGAACAACCGAGTTCCTTACCCAGATACTCTGCAAATTCGTCGTACGAATTGATGATTAATTTTCCCATATTTCGAAATAATCCTGAAATTTGGGTGCAAAATTACTCATTTTCTCCCATATAATGAATACTAAAACCAAAAAATTCGTTAAAAAGCCTCATTTTCTTACTTCATCCTTCTTCCATATTACAAGGGTGTTTTCCAGAGTGGCCAAATGGGGCAGACTGTAAATCTGCTGTCTTTCGACTTCGGTGGTTCGAATCCATCAGCACCCACAAAAAAAGCTCGCCGATTGGCGAGCTTTTTTATATAAAAGAAATTTGAATAATATGAATAATTACGTTCAAAAATAATAAATAATTAAAATATATTTCTGGATAAAATTATTCATATTATTCTTATTTCTTTCATAAATTACAGTTCCTGATTCTCAGGACGCAGCTTGCGGACGGTCTCACCAGCACGCCACATCTCCTGATTACGCATTGCCTCGAGCTCTTTCTCCAGTCCTGCACGATAGTCGGGCTTAGAGTTGGCATCGATGGTAATCTGAGCCTCATTACCTGTCTTTACTGAGTAATAGAGCCACTCCATAACAGGCTTGATGGCATCGTGGAAACGAGGAGCCCAGTCGAGAGCACCACGCTGTGCTGTTGTAGAACAGTTAGCATACATCCAGTCCATACCCTTTGCACCGAAGAGAGGGCCAAGGCTCTGTGTCAGCTCCTCAACGGTCTCGTTGAATGCCTCAGAAGGAGAGTGACCGTTCTCACGGAGCACCTCATACTGAGCAAGCAGCAGACCCTGAATAGCACCCATCAGACTTCCGCGCTCACCAGTAAGGTCGGATGTTGCCTCACGCTGGAATGTTGTCTCGAACATATAACCTGCACCGATACCAATACCGAAGGCGAGTGTCTTCTCCTTTGCCTTACCTGTTGCATCCTGATAAACGGCATAAGAACAGTTAAGACCACGACCCTCACAGAACATTGTGCGGAGAGAAGTACCAGAACCCTTAGGAGCAACCATGATAACGTCTACGTCTGCTGGGGGAACAACACCTGTGCGATCGCTCCAGTTGATAGCGAAACCATGAGAATAGTAGAGAGTCTTACCTGGCTTCAGATATTGCTTGATGGTGGGCCACTGCTGAATCTGACCAGCATCAGAGAGCAACATGCAGAGGATGGTACCCTTCTCGGCTGCTTCCTCGATAGAGAACAGTGTCTCGCCGGGAACCCATCCGTCGGCAACGGCCTTGTCGTAGGTCTTACCCTGACGCTGTCCTACGATAACGTTGAATCCGTTATCACGCAGGTTACAAGCCTGACCAGGTCCCTGAACACCATAACCGATAACGGCGATAGTCTCGTTCTTCAATACTTCACGTGCTTTCTCAAGTGAGAACTCTTTGCTGGTGACTACTGTCTCGATAACGCCACCAAAATTCATTTGTGCCATAATAGCTAAATAATTATAATGTTATACTTATCCCTTGCGTACTATGCCAGCCCTACCCGAGAGCCGTCGTCTTGCTGTGCGCTCGGAGCTTACACGAAACTCCAACGAGGGGTTAACTTAAAAAATCGGTTGCAAAGATACGAATATATATGCAAATAACCAAATATTTTTGAATATTATAACGTTGTTATGCAAAAACCACCTTACTCCGACAGGTTTCTGTCTCCTCGTCGGAATCAGTAGAGGTCTTGACAATACGTACGCAATATTCGTTTTCGCCTACCTGCTCTCTGTAGAAAGAGAGCTTGTCGCCCTGATGAGCCTCAGCAACGTATGCTATCTCGAAACGCTTAATATGATGCTCACGATACCAGGCGATATCCCATAGGTCGAGTACATGCTCGATATACTTCACAGAGTTGATATGCCCGTTGATATCCACATCGTTATACTGCGTCTCAATAGTACGCACGAACTCAGCAGAATCAGACATCTTCACTCTCCCACCCTTGTCGATAGGACATTCCTTATCTTTTACTATCCAGTTGTTGATAGCTCCATTGTCGATGGCGAAGAGATCTGTTGGCTGACGGCTCTCTGTGTCGATCATAGCCCAGATACTTCGTCCATAGCCGAATACCTTTCCATCCTCACCTACCACGCGGAAGTTACGAGAGGTGAAATAACGCATTGCACTCTCCACCCAAGTCTCAACATTGAACTTAGTGTACATCTCCGGCATCTCGTCCATCTCGATAGCGAGGCGGGAGAGAACCCAGGAACGCTGGATTGTCAGCAGATACTTCATACCGAAGCCTCTGTCTGAAGAGTGAAAGTCGGCAGCGTTAAGCATGTGATTTCCAAGATGTCCCATAAAGAGTCTCTTTGAGAAATCGCAATGGAACGGCTCTGCCCAGAAATTGTATATTCCTACTTTATCCATGATGTCAGAATGGGATTTTCATCGCTCGTTTTCACGTTGTTCGAGGAACTCGCTGACTTGTTCCTGCATGCCTCTCGTTACGGCGATACGGCCAGAGCGGGTGTATTGGAGCACACATCCGAAACTGTCGAGAGCCCGGAAGAGTGAGATGATATCCTCTGTGACACCATGCTTCATCACAATGGTATAGGTGGGGTTCACCTCAATGATATGAGCATCGAAACGACGGATGGTACGAGAGATCTCCGGGTTCTCCAAAACCATCGGTGTTGCGAGTTTATAAAGGCCCGACTCACGGATAAACAGCTGATCATCAGTGAAATAGTTTGCTTTTACTACATCTATCTTCTTCTCTATCTGACGAGCAATCTTGATGATCTGATCCTCATCGCTCCAAGCGGTAATAGTATATTTATGCAAACCAGGAATACTGGATGCCGACACATTCAGGCTCTCAATATTCACCTGACGACGTGTGAAGACAGCCGTAACCTGATTCAATATACCGGCCACATTCTCTGAATAGACCAGCAGAGTGTATAGTTGTTTCCTATTATCTTCCATAACTTATATCTCTAACATCATTTCATTGACATTCATGCCTGGAGGGGTCATCGGCAGGACATTGTCCTCTTCCTTGATAGCACATTCCAGAATGAACGGACCATCAGTATTAAGCATCCGCTCAACAGCTGCCGACAGATCCTTACGATCTGTAACAGCCTCGTAGGCAATACCATAGCCTTTTGCTATCAGCGAGTAGTCAGGATTCATCATCTTCGTGAACGACTTACGACGCAGCCAGAACATATCCTGCCACTGACGCACGTTACCCAAGTAGTTGTTGTTCATCACAATCATCTTCACAGGACTCTTCTGTTCCATGATAGTGCCGAGTTCCTCGATACACATCTGGAAACCGCCATCGCCCATAAAGCAGCATACACAACGCTCAGGAGCTGCGAAGGTAGCTCCGATAGCTGCCGGCATACCATAACCCATAGTACCAAGTCCACCACTGGTACAGATACTACGTTTGTGGTGATATTTGAAATAGCGGGTTGCAAACAACTGATTCTGACCAACATCTGTCACAAGAACGGCATCATCTGGTGCCTTTTCCGCAACGGCATTTACCACCTCGCCCATAAGCAACAGACCATCTTTTGGATGAATGGCTGGCTCGATAACCTTCTTACGCTCCTTTTCGTCGAGCGGTTTGAATGAATCGCGCCATTCCTTATGGTCGCCCTTGTTGATGAGCTCTGTGATAGCAGGTAATGACTCCTTACAATCAGCTACTACCGCCACATCAGTCTTGACGTTCTTATCTATCTCACTCTTGTCGATATCAAGATGAATGATCTTTGCCTGTTTGGCGTATGTCTTCAGATTTCCTGTTACACGATCCGAGAAACGCATTCCGATGGCGATGAGCACGTCACATTCCTGTTCCTTCAGGTTGACTGCGTAGTTTCCGTGCATACCGAGCATACCGACATTAAGCGGATGATTGGAAGGAAGAGCAGAGAGACCGAGCATTGTACGACCTGCCGGGATATCAGCTTTCTCCAGGAAATGCTTCAGTTCTGACTGTGCGTTTCCGAGTTCCACTCCCTGACCGACAAGAGCCAAAGGTTTCTTGGCGTTATTGATAAGTTCGGCAGCCTGGCGCACAGCCTCTGAATCGAGCTTTGGATAAGGTACGTAGGAACGAATGAAGTCTATGCGCTCTGGATTATAGTCAATCTCCTCAACCTGAGCATTTCGGGCGAAGTCGAGGACCACAGGACCAGGACGACCGCTTCGTGCTATATAAAAGGCACGACTAACAGCCCACGCCACATCCTCAGCATGACGTATCTGATAGCTCCACTTTGAGATAGGCTGCGAAACACCCACAAGGTCCACCTCCTGGAAAGCATCTGTACCCAGTGCCGAGATAGCCACCTGACCCGCAATCACCACAATAGGAGTTGAGTCAAGCATCGCATCTGCGATACCCGTCAGAGTATTAGTCACTCCAGGACCACTGGTCACCAAGGCCACTCCCACCTCACCGGAAACACGTGCATAACCTTCAGCAGCATGGGTAGCTCCCTGTTCATGACGCACAAGAATATGGTCAAAGCATTTTTTCTCTCCTCGTGTATAGTCAAAGAGTGCATCATATACGGGCATGATTGAGCCTCCAGGATATCCGAAGATGGTTTTCACCCCTTCTGCCTGTAACGCCCGCATAAGCGCCTTTGCTCCTGTAATTCTATCTTTTAGCATACTTTTAATATTATTCTGTCAGAATTCTGATACCGCCCTTATCAGCAGAAGACACGCTCTGGGCGTATGCGCGCAAAGCCTTAGAAACCACACGGTTACGCTTCAGGGGCTGTTGAGGACGGGCTGCAAGCTCCTCATCAGAGAGTTTTACGCTAATCGAACGGGAAGGAATATCGATGATGATGATATCACCATCCTTGATCTTTCCGATATTTCCTCCGTTGGCTGCCTCTGGAGAGATATGTCCGATACTCAAGCCAGATGTTCCACCAGAGAATCGTCCGTCAGTAATCAGGGCACATTCCTTACCCAAATGCATACTCTTAATATATGAGGTGGGATAGAGCATCTCCTGCATACCGGGACCTCCCTTCGGACCCTCGTGGGTGATAACCACACAGTCACCGCTCTTTACCTTTCCACCAAGGATTCCCTCACAGGCGTCTTCCTGAGAGTCGAACACCACAGCGGGACCTTCGAAATGCCATAGACTCTCATCGACTCCAGCAGTCTTTACAACACAACCGTCTTGAGCGATATTTCCAAAGAGTACGGCAAGTCCACCGTCCTTGGTATAGGCATGTTCCAGATCACGGATACAACCGTTGGCACGATCGGTATCAAGTGTACCCCACTCTTCCGATTGCGAACCCATCTTCGTTGAGAAGCGATTACCTGGTGCTGTCTGATAGATGCGGTTTGCCTCCGGATCTAAAGAGCCGTCGACAATACTATATTTCTTCATCGCCTCAGAGAGTGTCATTCCATCAACACGAGGAGTGGAACCATCAACAAGTCCACCTTTATTTAATTCATTAAGAATACCTAAGATACCACCTGCGCGACCACACTCCTGAACAGAATACTTCTGAGTATTAGGAGCCAGTTTGCAGAGACAAGGCACCTTACGGCTCAGTTCATCGATATCCTTCATCGTGAAATCTGTACCCGCCTCCTGAGCTACAGCAAGCAGATGAAGTACGGTATTGGTACTTCCACCCATAGCAATATCGAGAGCCATCGCATTCATAAATGCCTTGCGGGTAGCGATGCTACGAGGCAGTACACTCTCGTCACCATCCTCATAATAAGCAAAGGCGTTCTTCACCACCTGACGGGCAGCTGCCTTAAAGAGCTCTACTCGGTTAGTATGAGTGGCAAGGATAGTTCCGTTTCCAGGGAGAGACAGTCCGATGGCCTCAGTCAGTGAGTTCATCGAGTTGGCTGTGAACATACCCGAACAACTTCCACAACCCGGACACGCGCAATGCTCTATCTCCTGCATCTCCTCATCTGTTACAGAAGGATCAGCTCCTTTCACCATCGCAGTAATGAGGTCGGCATTCTCCCCACGCCATTTTCCTGCCTCCATAGGACCGCCACTACAGAAAACGGTAGGTATATTCAGTCTCATGGAAGCCATCAGCATTCCAGGTGTCACCTTATCACAGTTGGAGATACATATCATAGCGTCAGCCTTATGGGCATTCACCATATACTCCACACTGTCGGCAATGATATCTCGGCTTGGAAGAGAATAAAGCATTCCGTCATGACCCATTGCAATACCATCATCGATGGCGATAGTATTGAATTCTGCTGCGAAACAACCCATCTTCTCTATCTCGGCCTTCACGATCTGACCTATCTCATGCAAATGAGTATGACCTGGCACAAACTGTGTAAACGAGTTGACGATAGCAATAATCGGTTTGCCAAACTGTTCATGCTTCATGCCTGTGGCCACCCAGAGAGCGCGGGCGCCAGCCATTCTTCTTCCTTCAGTGCATACTGCACTTCTTAACTGATTTTTCATAAGTCGCAAGTTTAATTAGTGTGCAAAGATACACTAAATTCCCCTAAATCCCAAAGTTTTAATGATTTTTGTGAAGAAAACGTTTGGTTTATTGAGTCAAATGTGTTAAATTTGCAACCGGAAATGATAATAATAACAAATTAAAGGCATTTTATATGAATATCGGACGTAGTATTAGGGAAGTAATGAAGAAGAGAGGAATGAGTGCCACTCGTCTTGCAAAGGAAATCCCATGTGAAAGAACTAACGTATATAATATCTTTGGAAGAAAAGATATTAGCACGAAACTTCTGTGGAGAATTTCTGAAGTTCTGGATTACAATTTCTTTGAGGAGTTCTCAAAAGAATACGGAAAAGCAGCAAGCAAACGCAAGTAAATAATAATCCCCGCCAGTTTTGGCGGGGATTTATTTTATCACCTTATTATTTTGTAGTGTCTGTGAATGTAGCCACACGATTGAAATCTATCTCATCGAAGAGTTCGTCGGTAGCACCCATTCCCTGAATAGTCAGACGACTCTCAGCAATCCCATATCGCTTAACAAGCGCATTCTTAACTGAAGTAGCACGGGCTTCAGACAATTTCTGGTTCAACTCAGGATTACCCTCGGGTGAAGCATATCCCTTGATAAGGATCTTCGATTCAGGATGATTCTTCATATATTTTGCAATCATTGCAACACTTGCCATCTGAGCGGCATCGACAGTGCTCTTGCCCTGTCCGAAGATAACCGTAGGCTGAAGAACGTTGTTGTTGACAACCTTGTTAACCACCTTATTAATGATAGTAGGCTTCACATTCTTGGCTGCCTCGAGAGAATCCTGAAGGTCGGCAATGCGACGGATATCCTGAGCGATTCGTTTGTCTTTAGCGATAGACTCACTCTTAAGCGCATTAATCTTATCATTCAGGGCATCTATCTCAGACTGATCCCTTAAGTCAGCATATTTGAAATGGTGAGTGCCATTGCTGTTGCCAAACTTGTAATTCACACCCAAGGTTAGCTGCAATGCTGAGCTATTCAGATTGAAATGAATTGTATTATCCGCAGTCGAAATGAAATTAACCGTTGGATCATCCCGCGTCAGATTATAGTTTATCGACGGCTCTATATAGATCTGCCAAGCACGCGAACTACCCAGATTAAAAGCAAAGTCCAGACCAATTTTAGAGAACATGTCGTTCTTTCTGTCAATCTTACTATCGAAGATACGTCCCCAACCGATACCTCCGAGAGCGATAACCTCAAACGCTCTTGGCTGTCCCTGATAGCCGCCAAACCAGTTACTGAGATTCAAAGTGCCTAAGAAATCCAGATTCATACCCTTTAAGGTAGAAGCGTTGCTACAGTCAAAACCCTTGTCGTTGAGATAGAAATCTCCTGTGATCATCCAACCTGCAACTGGTGTCCAATTACGGCCAAAACGAAGTCCCACAGAAGGATTAAGGTTCTTCATGCTATTGTGAGTTGTCTTCATGCTGACACCGCCATTGATGCCGATAAACCAGTTGTCTGAGCTTTTGCTCTCAACAAGAGCCTTTTGTGAATATGCTGGCTGTAACGACATAAGCGCTACAGCCAGCATTAAAATACTTTTCTTCATAAAAAGAACTACTTTACTTCTTCAATAATCTTTGCGCCTTCTTTCAGAGCCTCCATATTCAGAGGTATCAAGCTATGATGACGCTCAGGGAGTGTCTTGAAGAGAGCCTTCTCTACACCCTTGTCACTGACAACGGGGGCTACCTTCAGCAGACCACCAAGGATAATCATATTGAATACCTTGCTGTTCTTCATCTCAGCAGCCTTGTCCATAGCGTTGATCTCATAAACAGTAATATCCTTACGAGTGGGCTTATTGATGATACCAAAGCCGTCGTAGATCAGGATACCGCCGGGCTTGATCTTCGGCTCGAACTTCTCGAGTGAAGGCTGGTTCAGTACCACAGCAATATCATACTTGCTGAGGATAGGCGAAGAGATACGCTCGTCGCTAACGATAACTGTTACGTTGGCTGTACCACCACGCTGCTCAGGACCATAAGCAGGCATC
Source organism: uncultured Prevotellaceae bacterium (assembly GCA_902761605.1). Classification (GTDB taxonomy): domain Bacteria; phylum Bacteroidota; class Bacteroidia; order Bacteroidales; family Bacteroidaceae; genus Prevotella. Next base: position 2,073 of record CACWLC010000051.1, on the reverse strand, counting down.
CAAGTCACCTCTTTATCCTCCATCAGTCCTGAATAGGCCAGAATCTTACCCATCGAGAGCACACCCTGACCTCCGAATCCAGAAATAATTATCTCTTTTTTCATATATTCTCTTTTTTATTATCAAGAATTTGAGAATTTAAGAATTTATGATACCTGATCATTCGATTGCGAAAGAATTCTCTAATTCTTTAATTCTTGATTAAAAATTATTGATTCGTTGTATCCTTGAGGTCTCCCTTTGGATAGAAGGGGAACATATTCTCCTTCATCCATTCATTAGCCTTTGCAGGAGTAAGCTTCCAACCGCTGTTACAGGTTGACACAAACTCTACGAGACTTGAACCCTTACCAGCCATTGAGGCTTCGAATGCCTTACGCAAAGCCTTCTTGGCCTTATTGATAGAGGCAACACTCTCTACGCTCTGACGAGTAACATAGCAGGTTCCCTCCAGACCAGCTGCGATATCAGCCATCTTCAGGGGATAACCGTGCAACTGAGGATCACGGCCATAAGGACAAGTAGAGGTCTTCTGACCAATCAGGGTTGTAGGAGCCATCTGACCACCCGTCATACCATAGATAGCATTATTAACGAAGATGATGACGATGTTCTCTCCACGATTCAGCGCGTGGATGGTCTCACAGGTACCGATACAAGCCAAGTCGCCATCACCCTGATAGGTGAACACCAGACGATCGGGCCAGCAGCGCTTGATACCTGTAGCCAGTGCGGGAGCACGACCATGGGCAGCCTCCTGCCAGTCGATATCTATATAATTGTACGGACTACAGCCCGGACAGTAGTGCATATTGTTGTCGTTCATCAGCGTCGGCTTCTTGCAGACGATGTTCTCTGGTTGAACTATTTGATTTCTATCCATAATTTTCTTTTTGTTTCGGAAAGAAATTTGAATAATATGAATAATTTATTTCAGAAATAAGAATAATATAATTATTTAAATTTCTGGATAAAATTTCTGCGCATTATTCACATTTCTTTCATAACAATTATTTCATTATCTTCTCTTTCAAAGCCTCAACAATTTCTTCCGGATCAGGAACGATACCACCCAGACGTCCGAACTGCTCTACAGGCACAGCACCATTCACAGCAAGGCGAACATCCTGTACCATCTGTCCGGCATTGATCTCAGCTACGAGGATACCCTTTACCTTCTTAGACAAAGCAGCAATCTGCTTCTCTGGGAACGGGAACAGAGTGATAGGACGGAACAGACCTACCTTGATACCCTGCTCGCGGGCAATCTCAACACTCTTCTCAGCGATACGGGCTGCAGAACCGAATGCAACGATAGCATACTCTGCATCGTCCATCTGCTGCTCCTCGAAACGAACCTCGTTCTCCTGAATTTTAGCATATTTCTCCTGAAGGGCGATGTTACGCTGCTCCATGATTTCAGGCTTCAGCTCCAGCGAGGTGATTACCACGCGCTCACGGTTCTTTGGCTTACCAGTAGAAGCCCAAGGACACTGGGCAATAACCTCCTCGTCAGTACGACGGGGCTTGAATGGAGGCAGAACAACCTTCTCCATCATCTGACCAATGACACCATCACTCAGAATCATGGCAGGGTTGCGATACTTGAATGCCAACTCGAAGGCGAGATCAACAAAGTCGGCCATCTCCTGAACAGAAGACGGAGCCAGAACAATCACCTTGTAGTCGCCATTACCACCACCGCGGGTAGCCTGGAAATAGTCACCCTGCGAAGGCTGGATAGTACCAAGACCAGGACCTCCACGCTGAACGTTCACAAACACACCCGGCACCTCGGCACCAGCCATATAAGTGATACCCTCCTGCATCAGCGCGATACCAGGAGAACTTGAAGAGGTCATCGCACGCTTACCAGCACCGGCAGCGCCATAGACCATATAAATAGAGGCCAGCTCACTCTCAGCCTGAACCACCTGCATACCGGTAGTCTCCCAAGGCTTCAGCTCTGCCAAAGTCTCAATCACTTCACTCTGCGGAGTAATAGGATAGCCGAAATAGCCGTCGCATCCGCAACGAATAGCAGCATGGGCGATAGCCTCATTGCCTTTCATC
>CACWLC010000050.1 GCA_902761605.1 uncultured Prevotellaceae bacterium | reverse complement strand
TTCGCCCCAAGATATTAGTCTTCGACGGCAAAGATACAAATTTGTTCTCAATTCTACAAATATATTACCTTGTAAAATGATCACAAGAACCGACCCCGTAATCCCGGATACATTGTGACATCCCTGATAACATAATACGAGGCACCTGGCTGACGAACTACACTCAGGTGCCAGTCCCTCTGACTACATAAATGTGGAATAAAGTGTAATGGGACAAAAATTTCTTCAAAAAACTTGGAAAAATAAGGTTTTTACTGTAAATTTGCAGCCAATAACAAGTTGAAAGGATGAATAATGGAGATCAAACTGAACGACTACCACAAGAAGGTGAATGCCGTGAAATTGGCGAAGGTGGCATACTGGAAAAAGCATCCGCTTTCGCGTACGGAGTCATTAAAGAGATTGAGGCTCTTGCGGGAACAACGACTTGCAAATCTGTCCAACTGGTAAGGCTCTTCTGAGGATGAAGGAGGATACTACACTAACGGTCAGCACGAAATATTCATCACAGAGAGCCTGGCACAGCGTGCTGACGAGGTAAAGTAAAAAACATCCTCATGCCTTTGATGACATGAGGACGCTTCTTGTCTGCTTTCCGCATTTCCTACTTTCCGCTTTTATATTATCGGCAGTTCGGAAACGAGTTTCTTATAGTGGCCACGCATGGTGCGCTTGATGGCTTTGTCTGCCTCCAGACGTTGCAATGTCTTCTGCGCAGCACGATTATTGGCATAGCCGAAGGTCTGGGCAAACTGTTCTGTAGAGAACTGCTCCGACAGCAATCTGAAACACTCCTGGAACTTATTGGTGCGCCGACGCTGCTGGGCGGCATCCTTCAACTAATTGTCGTAGTAGAGACGATGCAGTTCATAATACCAGAAATGCTGTGTGCGGTACTGTATGTCACCCACTAAATCTGCCAGTGCAAGGTCGGTCGCATCGATGGTATATGTGCCTGTAGATTCACGTTCTTGCCAATGCCGCATGTCTATCCAAGGGGCACTCACATTGATCATGTGGTACGGGATTCTCTTGAGTTGTAACCAGTCCGCACGATCTTCATCGTTGAACTCGGCAATGGCACGACGCTGGTCGAGCCACTCGTGAACGTGCTCAACCAGTGGCCATAGAGGCAGTTCACCGCGACGCTGGTCGAGCTTGTAGGCCCACTGCTTCAGCGTGTCGTTGTAGGCATCGATTTTGGAATCTTCCTTGCGGCGCAGCGGCATGATTTTGAAATCGTCACGCCCCATTGGGATGGTACAGGTACGAGTGTCGAGGCCAGAATTTACGTTCCTTTCATTCACAAGCTTCGGAAGCGTTATGGGACAAAAGGTTTCAATTTGGTTCCAAAATACCCTATAGCGCCCTGATACAGACTGCTTGTTAGAATAGTGTTGCGAATCCCACTCCCCATGAAATGAGAGCAAAACAGCTGTGGAGCGGCTGATCCAGCTGCCAGCCTTACCAATCTCCACATCTTTTTCCGAAGAACATGTTACCATGTGGCGTCCCATCATCTCGCCATCCACTTCCTCCTTGCAGTTGGCCATCGAACGGATGAATTCGCTATTACTGCTTCGATATCCAAACATACGGTTGTAGATGGCTGGGCGAATGTCGTGGTCTTTGTTTTGGCCCTTTGCGGCATCGGTTTCTTTCCAGCCGTTAGTACTCTCATCGGCCAAGGCACCCTCGGCGATGATTGGAGCCAGCAGCAGGTCGCAAATACGCTGTAGGCAATGTTTTCCCGATGCGGGGTCGCCTACGCCCCAGATGATGTAGTTCAGACGCTGACGCTCACCCTCGTTGGCATAGAAGTAATAATATGTCAAATCCATGCATGTCCCCAGCATTGCAGCAGAAGCAAAGAGCAGGAAGGGCCACAGACGGCGCGGATGAGGTTCGCAGACCTCACGCAGACATGGGTACACGTCGAAGAACCCCTCTATCTGGTCACACCAACGGTCGAATGGTAGGACTGCCAAGGGGTCGGTATTCTTGGAAACTGCCACAGTTTTCTCCAAGTTGATGCCAGCCTTATCCATCAGCTCTTTCAGAGCCTTTGGATAACGCGACAGCAGTTTTTTCTTAGCAGCTGACTGACACAGGTCTTCCACTTCGCCAGGCTCCGGATGCCAGTTCTTCACCCAGTCCAGGCAGTAGGCCATAGCTATGGCTTTCTGTGCGTCATTGTCGTTGTAATAGCACAGCCAGTGAGATGTCTCAGTCTGCATACGGTCGTGTTTCGTATGAGGAGGCAGAGCGGTACCGTAGTACTCGTTGAGTACTTTGAGGAATGCCTCGTCCTCTGCCGAGAATTCTATCGGTTTATCGCTATTGGGAGCAACGGCAGTAGCGGGTTGCTTTGTCTCAGCAAATGCTGTTTGCTTGCGTGCCTCTTTGCGCTGACGTTCAAATTCTTGCCAACGTGGCTGTGTAGGCTCCGACTCACCACGGCGATAGGCCTCGCCATATCGTGCTTCATAGTCAGGATTCTCGTAGGTGAATAGTTCCTTCCAATCGATGTACTTCACATCACTCATCTTCGGGATGAAGTGGGCATGGTCTGAGTTCTTCGTCTGAGAATCGCAGTAGTCCAATATTCCGAGAATATCGGCCATCTGGTAAGAGTTATCTATGAGATTACCCCATTCCTCACGGGCTTTAAACACCACCTTAATGCCTTCACCGCTTGGTGTGATGAATATCCAAACGATGCCAAGATTTTTGAAATCCTCACGCTTGAGCCACTCCTCAATTAGAGCTTCCGGGTTGGGTACGTGGTCTCCATCAACGACATCCAATCCTGACAGGTATCCGGTTGACTGTACACGCCAAAGCCCGATGCGTCCCCATTGGTCTTTACTTTCTGTGAAGTGTGTCACTGTGGGGATGATGGCGGGCAGCGAACTTTTCAACTGCTTGATATAGAGCTCCACGCGCTGCAGGTCATCGCTGGGCATGCGTTTCTTTGTGCGGCGCTCGTCCTTCTTCAGTTCTTTAGCAAGCCATTTTTTATATATCTCACACTCTGTAACCTCCCTCACCAATTCGTTTACCGCCTGACGAGCCATGGCATCAGCCATCTGGCGCTTCATTTCGCGGTATTTGTTAATGAGTTCATTGTTACTGGGGTGCTCCATCATGCTCTTGAGCCCCTCTTCAACCAGCTCCTGAGTAGCTGCATTGATACTTGGTTGAAATACGCGTTTCATTACTTATTTCCTCCTTTCTTAATGTTGTTGATTAATTTGTTAAACCTGTCGCTGGCAGGCAGGCGGCGAACCACCAGTTGCACTTGACGCAAAACCTCGGCTTGCCAGTCACGGCTGTGACGAGAGAGGTCGATACGACCAGTGAAGGTCATCTCGTTTTTCTCCTCGTCGAGCCAACACTCCAGACCGTTCGCCTTCACCACGCGCAGATTATCGGGTAAGGTTACCGGCTTCTCTGGCTTCAAATCGCGGGTCAGCTGGTTAAACTGAGTCACGAGGTCGCTGTAAGGGTCAGCTGATGAAGCCTTACACTTCAGACTGACCATACGCGATGGGTCTGTGCCTGTCGTTATCCAGCTTTTGCCGCCGCCAAGGCAGTTCTTTACGTCAGTTTGAGTACTTGGGCCTTCGTTGAAAGGCTCGAATCCGAAAGAGTTGTCGGCAGGGTTGTATGTTCCCACGCCGCGAACCTTTATTTTCTTTGTTTTTTTATCCTTAGTTTCCATTTCTGTAAAACCTTTAAATAATGAATAAGGTGGAGCCCGCCTTGGCGCCTTATCGGCAGGCCCTCGTTTTCTTACTCTACAGTTTATACTCGAGCACTATGCCTTTATTATTAGCACAACTAAGTATACGCATGTAGAGACGTCCCAGCAGTTCGTCGACGTGGCCAATGCCAGTCACATGGAGTCCAAGCCCCGACCAGCAATCAATCAGGTTATCGGCGATTTCCAGTGCCATGTCTTCGTCAAAGCCCCGGAGAGCATCCACCAGGTCTGCACGTAGATCTTTTGAAATCCAGTCAGGCATGGTCATATCCCACAAACGGAGGCAGAATCTGTCAGGTTCATAGCCTCGATTGTTCAGTTCACTATAGAAGATTTGCATCTTCTGGTCTTTGCGAGTCTTGCTACATTTGGCAGCGTGAAACGCTTTGAAATCTCGTTTCTTCATTTTATTTCTTATTTCCGTCGTCCTTTAGCGACATTAGAGGGTTAATAAATGAAGAATTTGAGACACGTGTCCTAATGCTCCTGTCCTTTTAGTGCACATAGAACAAAAAGCACCGCCTCAGGATAGAACCTTTGGCAGTGCTAATAAATCAAATAATATGCGAACTGTGCCAATGTCAAAATAATAACAAGTAGCAAGCAGTTGTTATTATTTCTCTAACAAGTAAATCGATATATTCTTACATCCGGTTGGTAAAGTCTAACAACCAAATTGTCACATTCTGTCAGTCATACTAATAACTGACACAAAACTTCATTCAAGATGACTGACACGATGTCACTCATTGCCATTACTCTGTTGCCCTAAATTCAAAAACGCTTTTTCTATGCCCAGTTGGGCACATAGCGTATTAAGTTCTACAAGTGTATCTATATTTCGTTCTGGATAATACTTTTTATCAACGAGCCAATTTTGGCAGATTTGCGTGGGTGGGTACTTCCCATTGTTATTGGCACCTATGGTGGTAAGAATATGAATAAGAGTTGCTACTTTAGATTTATTCTGATCTAACTTTTCTTCAGTTAATCCTGCAGCTTTTAATAATTGCAGTGCAAATGCCATCCGTACCTTCTGTTCAGCAGTCAGTTCCTCAACTGGCTCCATAAACTCAGCTAATTTATTCTTTAGTTCAGCATTCTCCTTTTTCAATTCATGAACTTGGTTGACACATCGTTCCAATTGCTGCGTTAACTTTTCGTTTTCAGCTACCAGTGAGTTGTCAACGACGGGTGTCAGCGCTACTGACGTCTGTGGCTCATTATGAATGTTTCCCTCTTTGGGATAATGCTCCATATAAAAATATATGGCCTCTTTGCTCTTCTGATAATTATTTCTTACTAGCTCCTCTAATTGCAAATCTCTTATTATAGGCATACCTTCCTGGTCAGGATATTTAAAACAATCTTTCTTGGGGTTGTAATCCATTTCTTTACAAAACTCGCGCTGATAGTCCCTTAGTCGGGCTAAGACCATGTCTGCCCCATGCATACGCAAACGTGAGTTTTCCAAGTGAGCAAGCCTTTCACATATATATATTGCATAATCTTGCAAATCTCTTACCCTAAAAGTCTCAATCACCTCAATGATATCACGTGGGGAAAATTCGCTTTGGTGTAGAAAAAAACTATCTGTATTGCATGTTTTTATTATGTCGTCGAAACTTTTACGACTGTCACTGCCAGTCCACTTGTTGGAAGAGGTCCAATGATGAATACTTTCTATCAACAGATTGTCCTTCTGCTTATATTTGTCATCATATGCAGCTAGCAACACACACACCAAAGCCATAGATGCTTGGTAAACATCTCCTCTGAAAGGAATTTCCACTTCCAATAGTTTCATTTCATATTTATCCATACTTAAATCAGGGTACTCATCTAATTGTATGAGTGTACAAATATAGTAGGCATTATTGAAGCACTGAAGAGCAATGTCCTTTGCATTACCACATCGCAATAGTGTCAACTTTCTCATCTGTGTAAAGAGATAGTTGTTTATCGTCCCAGGAATCTGAACTCCAAAGTCATTTAGACTTGCGCGGTCTTTATATATAAGTGAACGTGGTATATCTGTGTAATCCATATCTATCCGTTCTCGTTCTGTTTCTCTATAATACTTTTCTCCAAGTCTTCGAGCATCTTGATGTCCTCGGCATCGGCCATCTGGGCGTCGAGTTGTTTGCGCTTGGCATTGAAGGTGTCGTATCTGTTCTGAACAATCTCCTCTGCCTCTGCGTTCGTTATGGAGCCCTTGCCTTGCAGGATATCTTTCTCTTGGAATGTGAGCAGGTTGTCAACGTTCTTGCGCCAATAGTCGAGTGTCAGGTCTCTGCGCCCCTTCACGCGTTCTTCGGCACTGGTAATGAAGATGTCTACGAGGCGGTTCAGAGAGTCAATCTCGTCTGTTTGGAGATAGTTCTTGGCTATGATCACGTCGCCTTTACGCACGATGCTGCCTTTCCATGTGGTCAGTCCCATGTTGGACTTGTTAGCGTCCGCTCGTGCTACTATCAGTTCTGCTGCAGTCTGATGGGTGACGGCGTAGAGCAGTTTGTTCTGCGTCTCGGCAAAGAACATCTGTGTGGCCTTGTCTGTCTTATCGTAATCACTACTCAGGGCAAACAGGTCGCGTACCTTCTGATAGAACCGCTTCTCAGATGCGCGAATATCACGTATGCGTAGCAGCAGTTCATCAAAGTAGTCAGGCCGCCCATCAGGATTCTTCAGCCTTTCGTCATCCATCGTGAAGCCTTTCACGAGATATTCTGTCAGATGCTCTGTAGCCCACTGCCTGAACTGTGTGCCTCGCAATCCCTTGACTCGGTATCCCACGGCGATAATCATCTCCAAGGAGTAGAAAACCACGTTATAATTTTTGCCATCAGCGGCAGTAGTCAAGTATTCTTTGACAACTGAAACTTTACTTAACTCATTTTCTTTCAAGATGTTAATAATGTGATAGCTGATGGTTTGCTTCGAGGTGGCAAAAAGTTCTGCCATCTGTTGTTGGTTCAGCCATATCTTTCCATCTTTGGCATACAGCGCCACAGAGGCCTTGCCGTCTGCTGTCCGATAAATGATAATATTCTGTTGTTCGTCCATAATCGTTGTTATTGTTTTATGCCTCCATAACTATTCTGCGTTCTTCCTCCGTCAGTCCGTAGAGGTCGAATACGAGATTGTTTATTTCTTCGTCTGTAGCTTTTATCTTCGCTGAGAGTTCCTGACATTCAGCCAAGCGCTCATTGAAGAAGTCTTCCCATTCGTCCTGTTCTTTGACAGGAATGTGGATCTTCTGTTTCTTTAATTCTGCCATAAGACCCTTGAAGTCCAGCTGGTCGAACTGCTGCAGGGCTGTCGTTATCTTCAAACCTTCCAAATTTTCGTTCAGACGGCGGAGGAAACGGCTACGCTTCTCTTGTAACTGAGAATTAAGTGAGAGCATTGTGTTGGCTTGAGAGACAAAGGGTTGCTGCTCGGAAAGTGATATTGTTGGCACAGGGATTGTTCGTAATTGATTTATCTTTATTTCTAACCCCGATGTATATATTTTCTTAAACCAAATATTTACCAGCGCAGAATTCAATAAAGCAACGAGATATTCCATTTGATAGTTTCTATCTGTTTCAAATATAATATTAACTTTGTCGTTGCACAAATATTTGTTTGTATCAATCGTTGCATTTATTTCTGTAGCCATATCCTGTATGACAATTTTCTTATCAACAACAAAGTTTTCAAATATTCGTGGCCTACCTCCAGGTTTTTCACTTATTAATTCTGGTTTATACCACAGCCATTCGTCATTTTGTGGATTATTCCAACGCTTTATGTTTCTGCCACGTAAAAACAAGAAACAATCATCATCCTTCTTTTTCTCAAAAACAAAACGTTTGTCATCACTTGTTTTAATTCCAAGTGAGAATGAAGCTATTTCACCTAATTTAATTGTATCGACTTTATCTAATACAATAACTCTCTCAAAAGAAAATGATGTATTTGGACTTTCCATAATCTGCTTATATGGTAACCCAAAGCCTTTTGAAACAAACTCATTATTTGTATACTCTTCTAACTCAATAACATCATTAATTGATGGCTTTTTATTTGTGTAGAAGCATAATATTGTTGTTACTGTAGCTTCCGCAAAAACATCAGTAGGAAGCTTTACTAATTTTGTTACTTTAACATCATTTGCCAGAAATGATCTGAAAGCAGAGAAGCTATCGGTTCCCATCCAACTATTTGAGAAGATGAAGCCTAATAAACCATTTGATTTTAATAATTCAGATGATTTTTCTGTAAAAATAGAATATAAATCGGATTTGTTCTTTACTGTCTTATAAGTTCGCTGATAATATTTTCGTTGGCGCTCATCAAGAATATTTACCATATTCACATACGGCGGATTACCAATGACCACATCGAAGCCTCCACGTTCGAATACCTTGGGGAACTCCTTCTGCCAGTCGAAGGCTTTGTCGTCGGCAATGGCGGGGTCGCTGATGAGCGAGTTGCCACACTTGATGTTCTCGTTCAGAGAATTCAGCTTGCGATGAGGTTTGGCTGTACGAAGCCAAAGGGCCAGCTGAGCTATTTCCACGCTCTCTTCGTTGATGTCGACACCATAGAGGTTGTTCTCCAAAATGCTGTTTTCCACGTCTTGGAATACGATAGTAGAGCCTGTTACCTTAGCTTCCATCTCGTCAATATGCTTGTGCTCAGCCATCAGGAATTGTAAAGCTGCATTCAGAAAGGCACCACTACCGCAAGCTGGGTCGAGGATAGTAATCTCTAATAGCCATTGGCGATACTGCTGCAGCTGTTCCAACAGACGCTTTTTGGTTTGCAACTGACGTCGCTGGTCAGAAAGATACTCGTCTTCTACAATATTCAGTTGCTTCTTCTTTTCTTCGCAGAGCCGGCCAACAGTATTCTCCACGATATATTTCGTAATATACTGTGGGGTGTAGAACACGCCATCCTGTTTACGTTTCGAGGTTTGAGTAGCCTTACCACTATTGATTTGTTGAGTCACCTCTTCTATCTCTGAAAGTGAGTTTTCAAAGATATGCCCCAAGATATTGACATCCACATCGCTCTCGAAATCATAAGCAGAGAGCCGAAGGGTATGCTCGGCCAGGATGTCATCGCTGATAATGAGGTTGTCAAGCACATCATCGGCTTTAAACAGTCCGCCGTTGTAAGCAAAGACATCGAAAGGTTTGCCTACATGACCCTTGTCAAGATAACCGAAATATTGCTTGATGCGATCATAGAGAGGCACGTACGCATCCAAGTCTTTCAGTTGTTGCCACTTGTCTATGATCTGTACCATCGAGTTGGGCTGCAAGAGGAAACAGTCTTCAGCGAAGAAGATGAACAGCAGACGGTCTAATAACTTCTGCGTTTTCTTGAAAAGCAGCAATTGCCACTCTTTTTCGTCCTTACCTTCGAGAGTCGGATTCAGTTTCAGAATGTCGGCAAAGAGTGCCCGTTTGAACTGCGAGTAGTCTTTATAGAGTGCCTTTGTAATCTGGTCCTCGTTCGACACCGATTCCTGCTTCATTCGCAGTACAACACCTTGCTCCACTTGCTGCCATGCCAGACAAAGGTACAATTCGCGGAATTCTTCAAGCGTCATGTGGAAGATGTCCCACTCACGGAATTCAACGGCATTGTCAATATATAGACGCAACTTCTCGAAATTGCTGATGATAACCAGCCGCGTGTCCTTATGTTTGCTCTTATAGCCAAAAGCCTGAAGTTCGATGCTGGCCAAGTCGGGCGTCTTGTGGTCTTTCAGCTCTATCACACCTATTACAATATCATTCAGCAAAATGGCACCATCGGCCTTCTTCGACCCGACTTCATTCTTCTGTTCAGTAGTCAGATTATAGTTGGGTGAAGGGTTGATGGTGTAGCCAAGCACTTTGACGAACAGCTCACGCAGGAAGCCTTCCTGAAACTGTTCTTCCTTGATTTTATGGATGTTGGCTTGTATATCTTCGTTCAGAAAGAACCGCTGGTATTGTTCCCAAGGCTGTAATGCTTGATTTTCACCGAGCAAGTTCAGATACTTTTTTACGATATTCTTCTGTAGCAGCATAATTTACTTTTTTAGTATATTCTATGCGAACGATTGTTGGGTTCACTAAATACATTTGCAAAGATACAAAAAATAAATGAGATACCAAATAAAAAACAGAAAAAGTGGAAAAGTAGGAAAGTAGAAAAGTAGGAAAGTGGACAAGAAGGTATTATGGAGGAGACAATTAAGGGTGGAAATTTAATAAGATAATAATAAGAAATTAAAAAAACTTATACTATAAATGTCTCTCTTCCGCACTCTGAAATTGCTTAATGTCTGCTTTCCGCATTACCTACTTTCCGCATAAAAAAATCAGTGTCTGTAAGACCTCAAAATCGACGAGCCGTAATCTCGTTTGAAGTGAGCCGTAGTCTCGTCGATAACGAGCCGTAATCTCGTCAAAGATATGCAAAATACCGGTCTGCCATGATTGAATTATCAGCTAATTTAATTAACATATTTTAGTAACGTAAATTTGGTAATATCGAATATTTTTTGTACCTTTGTAGCGTCAGAAATGATGAAAGACAGGAAAGTCCTGATCTGGATTAAGTGTAACCCTAATAAGCTAACATCATGAGTAAAATTCTTTACGAAGTTTACCAGAATGACATCAAGGACTCGGAGTCTGCGATGTACGGGAAGTGGTACGCCCGACTGAAAAGTATCGAAACGCTGAGCACTACCAAGCTTGCGAAGCACATCTCAGAGCATGGCTCGGTCTATACCCAAGACGTTGTTGAGGGTGTGATGACCAAGTTCAAGAACTGTCTGCTCGAGATGCTCCTGGAGTCGAAGAAGGTTAAGGTCACCGGCCTGGGTACCTTCTATCTGACAGCAGAGTGCGAGAAGGGCGGTGCCGACAAGGAGGCTGACTTCAATGTGAACCAGCACCTGAAGGCCCTCCACATCCGCTTCCTTCCTGACCAGACGGCCGAGGACAACATCTCAAGCCGTGAGTTCATCAAGAAGGCCGAGTTTATCAACGTCAAGAGCCTGCTGAAATCAGGCACCTCTGATGAGGAGGGTGATGGCGGCAACGGAGGTTCAGGTAATCAGTCAGGTTCTGGTTCAGAGCAGAGCGGCAACAGCGGTTCAGGCTCTCAGCAGCAGAACACTCTGGCAAAGCCGACTATCTCTGGTGTGACTCCATTCACGGACAGCACAGAGGTGACGATGAGCGGTCCTGAGGATGCTGAGATCCGTTACACCACTGACGGCTCTACACCAACAGCACAGAGCACTCTCTATGAGGGAGGTTTCGTTCTGAACGACACAACCACCGTGAAGGCTATCGCCATCAAGAACGGTGAATCCAGCGAGGTAAGCACCAGGCTGTTTAGCAAGGGCACAGGCGGCGAGCCCGGTGGCAACGGCGACATGGAGTAATCTGTCGGAGGATGAGCTTAAAATCTAGAAGAAATCCCCGTTCTCAACGAAGGACGGGGATTTAGTTTTTTAGGTTTTTCCTTGGTTATTCGAGATATTATTTGTAACTTTGCACACGATTAAGAACTTAAAAAATTAAATTACCCAAACCATGCCTAATAAGCAAATACACATCACCATAGGAACCGCTATAGCACTACTGATGGTTCTTTTCTCGGTATCATGTAAGGAGTCGGCCAACTCGGAGATTGTCAGCAATAACACGAGACTCGACAGCCTCTTCTACGCCATCTTCGACATCCGCTACTCCAACCCCGAGCGCGCCCTCGAGATCATAGACAGCATACAAACCACGAAAGACCTGACACAGAACATGGCCGACGAATGTCGTGCCGAGGTCTACGACGCGATGGGACAGACACGCCTCGCAGCATTCTACGCCCAGCGTTCGCTAAAGGACGGCAAGCTGAAGGACGAAGACCTGCCCAGCTACCTGGCCGTCTACCGTCTGCTGGCTCACATCTATATCAATAGTCTCGACTGGCGCAAAGCCCTCGACTACGCCACCGAAGCCTACACCTTCGCCAGCCAGAGCAACCACAACCTCTGCATGGTCTACGCCCCAAAGTACCTCAGTCAGATAGGCTCGTGCCAGATCATGCTGGGCCGCGAGAAGGAGGGTAACGAGAACTTCGGCAAGGCTTATAATGTGATGGCAGACCTGGCCAAGAAGAAAAACGACTTCAACACCTACTACAACATTTTCGCCACGATAGGCAACTGTATCGAGTGCAATCTGATGAAGAACAATACCAGCGAGGCCCTGCTCTGGCTGCCCCGGCTCGAAGAGAGCTACCGCAAATCGCTGGAGGCCCAGAATGTCAAAGAGGAATATAGCACCTACGCCCGCCAGTGTCTGGAAGCCAACACCGCCCTGGTTTACGCCAAGTCAGGTAGGAAGAAGGAGGCCGAAGAGCACTACAAGGCATTTCTCAGACTGAACGGCAGTAACGAGAGCGACTTCCTGGGTACACAGCTCAACTACCTTAAGACAATGGGACGCTGGCAGGAGTTGGCTAACCTCTCCGAGAAGTTGGATACCGCCCGTCAGGCGAACGGCAAGGAGATGTCGATGGACTACCTGCGACTGGAGCTGGCACCCATGTTCGAGGCCGAACTGAAGTCGCACCACACCGAGCGCGCCCTCCACATGGCAGAGCGCATCATCGGTGCCCTCGACTCGGTATACACCAAGACGCTCAACGATGACGCCTCACAGTTGGCCGTGATCTACGAGACACAGGAGAAGGAGTCGATGATAGCCGCCCAGCAGACAGAACTCTCGCACCAGCGCACCATCGGCATGGCCATCGCCCTGGCACTCATCACCCTCTTCTTCATCGTCTACACACTATATCGCCGCCGCGTGGCACGCAGGATGGCACAGATGCAGGCGGCTCAGGAGCGCATAAAGAGTGAGCTGCGCATCGCACGCGACATACAGATGTCGATGGTGCCCCACGAGTTTCCCAATCGCCCGGGACTCGACCTCTACGCTGCGATGACACCCGCCAAAGAGGTAGGAGGCGACCTCTACGGCTATCAGCTCTACGACGACCGTCTATACTTCTGCATAGGCGACGTATCGGGCAAGGGCGTGCCTGCCTCGCTCTTCATGGCCCAGGCCACCCGACTCTTCAGCACCCTCGCCGAACAGGGCATGATGCCTGCAGAGATTTGCACCCGCATCAACAACGCCCTCTCGGGTAAGGATAATGAGCAAGGGATGTTTGTCACGCTGTTCATAGGCCTCGTAGACCTGACCACGGGTCATCTGGACTTCTGCAACGCAGGCCACAACCCGCCAGTGATAGGAGGCGGTGAGGAACACGGCTCATTCCTCCATATGGAGTCCAATGCCCCCATAGGCCTGTGGCCGGGACTCGAGTTCATCGGCGAGAGTATCGACAGCATCAGGAAGAGACCCCTCTTCATCTATACCGACGGCCTCAACGAAGCCGAGAACCCCCAGCACGAACAGTTTGGCGACGACCGACTGCTGAGCACCATCCGCGACACCCGCTACGAGAGTTCGCAACAAGTGATCGAGGACCTCATGACCCAGGTAGAAGCACACCGCCAAGGTGCAGAGCCCAACGATGACCTCACCATGATGTGTCTCCGCCTAAGCTAAGACTACATGCTATATACATGCACGCTGGAGCCCTGAGCCTCCTCCAATGAGGAAGCCTTCTTTCATTCCGTAAGGTCTAGTCCACATAAAGTCTATTCAAAATCGAAGAGTTTGATGAAGCCTGTCATGGTGAGGATTTTCTGTACTTCGCCCTTGACATTCCTCAGGACTAATCGGCCTCCCTTTGCAGCACTCTCCTTCTTCAGTTTCAACAGTCCTCGAAGGGCAAGGCTACAAAGATATTCAAGGTCTTTGCAGTCAATCACGATATGCTTATCGATATTATCCTCCAGAGGTTTGATATCCTCTAAGAACTTTGAAGCTTCGTTGGTATCGAGCCAACCTGTAAGGATGACAACATAAGTGCCGTTCTGTTCTTTAATCTCAGTATTCATACTATTTGACAATTTGACAATTTACTATTTGACTATTAATTTTTCAATTCTTCAATCCTTTTAGTGAGCACCAGTCGGTTATAGCCATCGGAAGTACGCTGGTATTCCACTGTATCCATGATAGCGCGTATCAGATGGATGCCAAGGCCTCCGATAGCACGCTCATCAATTTCTGCATCTATATCGACTTCTTCGTGTTGTGTGGGGTCGAAGGCCGCTCCGTGATCCTTAATCACAAATGTCAGCACATCGTCGCTCACGTCAACAGTCACCTCAACATGGCCCCGCATGCCTTTCGGATAGGCATAGTTGATAACATTAGCCACCCACTCCTCAAGGGCGAGGTTCAGGGTCTTGGCGGTTTCGTCGTCGATACCATGCTCACGACAGACGGAGAAGAAGAAGGCGCGCAAACGACCTACTTCCGACATCTCGTTTTTCATGATGAGACGACGCGAAGGGTCAACACCTGGTTCCTGAGCCGTACCGTGTCGGAGGAACAGCATCGTAAGGTCATCGCTCTGTTCTGTACCATCGGCAAACACGCTGACATGCTGTTTCAGGAAGTCGATAACCTCAATGGCAGAAGCCTTACTGTTTTTCTCAACATCGTGGAGAACACGCTGCTCGCCAAAAAGTTTTCGGCTGCCGTCGTTGGAGAAGTACATGGCTTCCGTCAGTCCGTCAGTATAGAGAAGCAGCGCACTACCTGGAGGGAAATCCACTTGCTGCTCATCGTAGTTATATCGATCCTCAACACCAATTGGAAGGTTTGTCTCCACTTCCAAAAGACTGCATTCCCCCTCTGTTGTAATCATCACAGGGGCATTATGCGCTGCATTACAATAGGTGAGGTAGTGCGTCTTCATGTCGAGCACACCCACAAAAACAGTCACAAAGACGTAAGAATCGTTAGTAGAGGCGATGGCGTGATTCATCTCACGCACGATGTTGGCTGCACTCTGGTAGTTACCTGCCAGATTGCGGAACAAGGTTCGCGTAACGGCCATATAGAGTGATGCCGGTACGCCCTTGCCAGCCACATCGCCGATAATAAAGAAGAGATCATCGCCCTCGATGATAAAGTCGTAGAGGTCGCCACCTACTTCCTTTGCAGGTGTCATCGAGGCAAAGAGGTCGAGGTCCTGTCGCTGAGGGAACGTTGTGGGAATCATACCCATCTGGATGTCGTGGGCAATCTTCAGCTCACTCTGCAGACGTTCCTTGCTGGCCGTCGTGGCCTGCAGGTCGCTGATATGCTGCTTCAGCGAGTGCTGCATGTACTCAAAGGAGTCGCGCAACTGCTTCAGCTCGTCCTCAGAATGGATATCGGGCAAAGGGGTGTCGAGATTACCCTCAGCAATGCTCACGACGGAATCGGTGAACTCCTTCAGTGGTTTCACCATCTGATAAATAGCCCACGTACAGAATACAAACAGCGACGTCAGACCCACGATAAACACGATGGTGCCGTATTTCACTATCTGATGCGTCAGCGGCAGCGTCATGCTGTCACCGGTAAAGTAGAAGAAAAGACATACAGCTACCAAAAAGACGCCTGCAGCAATACCCATGATACGGAAACTGAGCCTTGCTGCAAACGACTTCTGGTACGCCAGGTCGTACTTGTATTCAAAGTTGGGTTTTTCTACCAATTTTTAAAGCTTCTGTATGTCGAGACCGATAGCCTCCTGAGCCATAGCCTTTGTAGAGTAGTCGGGAACAGGAATTTCACCGGTATGTCCGTATTTAGCTGCTACAACCAATAATCCAATTTTCTGACGATAGGAGAACCAGTCTTTTAGTGTTAGTATTTCTTTCCAACTCATGCGTATAATATTCAAGTTTGCGTGCAAATATAATCATTTATTATGATATAATAGGTTAACAAATGTTACTCAGCTACATAATTATTGTTAATTTTACGATTAATTCACACTTCACCCTCTCTTTGTAATCAAAAATGGATATTGACGCTTTACAAGAGCTGAAGAAATGCCCGCTTTTTTCAGGGATTAGACGAATCAAAGATTATCGACCTGAGCAACAAATATTCAGATTTTATCCCAACTGAAAGGTTAGAAAAAAAAACGTCAATTTGCTTGACAAGAATATATTGTGGAA
>CACWLC010000049.1:16426-18351 GCA_902761605.1 uncultured Prevotellaceae bacterium | reverse complement strand
CGTCGCGCCCGCCAACCTCGGCAATGCGACCACCGACCACGGAATGGTGGATGGCTACGAGAACGGCTTCCTCTACGACGGCAACTTCTACACGCCAAAATACGGTGACGCAGTGGTTGAATACCGCTTCGATGACTGGAATGAGAGGGCCGACGTGACCATCAACGGCACGGGCAACAACCTCGTGGGTGTGAACATCACAGAGGAGGTAGGCAATATCAAGAGCGTGACCTACAACCGCCCGTTCAACTCAGGACTGGCCGCAACGGTGATACTGCCGTTCAGCTATATCTGCGACGGCGACGAGGGCGGCAAATTCTACTCGTTTGCAGGCTTTAATGGTACGACTCCCATCATGGAGGATGGCAACCAGGTTACCTCGCTGACGGCCAACACACCATATCTGTTCATGCCGAGCGAAACGAAGATGACGTTCCCGAACATCACGAGCATGACGGGCGGAGTCGTGACGCTGCAGACCACGACGGGCGACCACGAGGTGACATCGGATGACGGCAACTGGACATTCGTCGGCTCTTACAGCATCAAGACGTGGGCAATAGATGATCCGGAGATTATCAAGGCTTACTTCATAAATGATGAGGGTAAACTGGAAAAAATTGTGTCAGAAATGACAACGATCCCGACTTCATGTAATTTGCTGAGGGAAGTTGAAAGTCTCACCCTTTACGACAGCGGCTCCGATGCCGAGGACAACACTTCAGCCATCGCTGCGGCTGCTGCGAGCAGCAACACGTATGACGTGACGCTCTCTGACCGCACACTATACAAGGACGGCAAGTGGAACACGCTGTGCCTGCCGTTCTCGTTGAATGCTGAGCAGATTGCTGCCAATGCGGACTTTGCTGGTGCTACACTGATGACTATGGACGTGACAGAGAAGAATGGCTTTGATGCGACGGACGGCACGCTGTATCTGTGGTTCAAGACGGCGACAGCGATTGAAGCAGGAGTGCCCTATTTGGTGAAATGGGATAAGGCTGCAGACTACGACAACAACCCTTCAGTCTATGATATCGTAAGTCCTGTATTCGAGGGCGTGACCGTAAGCAACTCGACGGCTCAGATTGTGGAGAGTAAGACAGCTGGACTGGAGACAGTACAGATGGTGGGTACGTATTCGCCAGTCGGCGTTACAGCTGATGACAAGAGCATCCTGTTCTTGGGTGACGCAAACACATTGTACTACTCAACAGTTGACCGCCAGATTCGCTCATGTCGTGCCTACTTCTCAGTGCCGTACATCAATGGACACGCTGGAGCCAAGGCGCGTGCGTTTGCATTGAGCTTTGTAGGTGAGGAAACAACAGGCATTCTTGAAGTTTCTGCAAATTCTAATGAAGTTAAGGATGATGTATGGTATTCGTTGGATGGTGTGCGCCTGAATGGAAAGCCGATACAACGCGGAATGTATATCAATAAAGGTAAAAAAATAGTTGTCAAGTAAGCGATATGAAAAAAGAATATATGAAGCCCTCTATGACGGCAATTGAGTTACAGCACATGACACGGCTTCTGGCTGGTAGTGGTGATGTAAGAGGTCTGCAATCAAGTGGCTGGAATGATCCTGAAGATGAGCTCAATCTTAGCGATCAAGGTGGCAGTAGCAGCATTTGGGACAGATAAGAACCAAATCATAATTAAATGAAGAAGTAGCGGTGTTCAACTCCTGGACGTCGCTACTTCTTGTTAGTATGGGACTGATGTAGGGGAAACGAGTGTTATCTTGTCAGCCCCTGTTCAAGCCGCTTGCGTCTGTTCTCCCAAAGCCTCTGTATCTCTGCCTGATGCTCCGCTTCATCGGTGTATTTGTTCTGTGCATATTGAGGGCCATTCTGACTAAAATGCATCATAGATACTCTATGATACTGGGTGCCCGAAAAGCGGAGACTGAAATAGTTTGT
>CACWLC010000049.1:0-16365 GCA_902761605.1 uncultured Prevotellaceae bacterium | reverse complement strand
TAAGTTGCTGATTTTCAGTGTGGACCAGCCAGGGCTTGAACCTGGGACCTCCAGATTATGAGTCTGTTGCTCTAACCAACTGAGCTACAAGTCCGATGAATTCTGCTTATTTCTGCTATAGAGGTCGCAGATTCGGCTGCAAAGGTACAACCTTTTTGGCAAATTTCCAAATGTTTTCTCGGAAAATGCGCAAAAATTTGGCATTTCGTACAGATTTTAGTACCTTTGCACGCGATGAAAACGAGATATGTGGCTACTATCGGCTGTTTTGATGGCGTTCACCGGGGGCATCAGCTGCTCATCGGGAAGGTAATCGACGAGACCCTGAAACGGGGTATCATCCCAATGGCCATCACCTTCGACCGTCAGCCCCGTGAACTCTTCGATCCCTCGTTCCGACCTCAGCTGCTCTCTACGACGGCTGAGAAATCCGAACAACTGAAGGCACTCGGCATCGCAAAAGTGGTGATTCTGCCCTTTACCCGCGAGCTCGCAGCCCTCTCAGCTCAGCAGTTTATGCACGATGTGCTGAAAGAGAAACTGGATGTGGAGGTGCTCGTTACAGGCTATGATAACCGCTTCGGACATAACCGCGAGGAGGGATTCGACGACTATGTGCGTTATGGCAGGGAGATGGGTTTGGAGGTGCTCAGAGGCGATGAGGAGAAGTTTGAGGGTTCTGACATAGCCGTTAGCTCTTCGGCCATCAGGCAGTTGCTCTCGGATGGCGATGTGAGCAAGGCAGCAGAGGGTCTCTCGAGGAATTATTCCCTTACAGGCAGTATTGTCAAGGGCGAGCATATCGGTCACGAGCTTGGATTCCCCACAGCAAATCTTGACCTCGGCGATTCAAATAAGCTTATTCCGGCCTCTGGTGCATACGCCGTATGGGCAGTCACGGGCGGTAGAAAGATGCCTGCGATGATGAATATCGGCACGCGCCCTACGTTTGATGGTCATCATCAGACTCTCGAAGTGCATATATTGGATAATGGAGTAGGGGATATCTACGGCGAGACGATGACAGTGGAGTTTGTAGAGCGACTGAGAGCTGAAAGGAAATTTGAGACTCGTGAGGCTCTGATGGCGCAATTGGAGGATGACAGAAGGAGGACAATGGAAATGATAAATGATAAAGGATAAATGATAAACGTGATAATGGGATAACCGTGATGAAGAAGTCGTTATTATATTTTGTGATATTTGCGGCGATACAGATGATTGCTGGAGGAATTGTGATGTTTGCATACCAGATGATAAAGGGTAAGGGCTCGGAACTGGATGCCACAGGAATGATACTTACAACAGTTCTGACGGATGTGGCCACGCTCGTTTGTTTCCTTTGGCCGAAATGGGCGGAGCTGTCGCCCAACTGGCTGAGAAAAAGATATTGGGATGTGTGTTTCTGGTGCGTACTTGCGGCCTGTGGAGCTATCATCCCTTCGATGTATATCCAGGAGCTGATGCCTGAACTGCCTAATCTGGCTGAGCATCAGTTAGAGCTGGTAATGAGCAGCCCGTTCGGATATGTAGTCCTCGGACTGATGGCTCCGCTGGTAGAGGAGATCGTATTTCGTGGGGCTATCCTCAGGGCACTGCTGCGATGGAAGAGCAACCCCTGGATAGGTATCATGATATCCGCAGTGCTCTTCACCGCCATCCACATGAATCCTGCTCAGATGCCACACGCCTTCCTGATAGGCATATTGCTCGGATGGATGTACTACCGCACAGACAGCATCCTTCCCGGAGTGATCTACCACTGTGTGAACAATTCGATAGCTTATCTGACGTTTGCCTTCTATCCCGATCCAAACATCAAGATAATAGATGTCTTTGGCGGTTCTGAGCGCACCGTGCTTATGGCTGTGGCTTTCTCGATGTGTATCCTCCTGCCCGCCTTATTCCAGCTGAATCTTAGAATGAAGAAATAGGGTTAGCCCATGTTTCGGTAGTCCCGAGAATCGCTAACCCCTAAAAATGAGACCGCCCTGATACCTCTTTAAGAGGAGTCAGGGGGTCTTCGTTAGCATGTTATGAAAAATTTGAGAGAATCGAAACTTCACAGTTTCTACGTTTTTGTTTTAATTAATTGTATAGAGAAAGCATTGAAAAATTAGCTATTCCACAAGATGCGACTCGGGCTTGGCGGCTGTAGCACTGTCACCGATGTTCTCTGCCTGAACAGGATTAAGCTTGTTGACAGAGTCGGCTTGCTGCTGTTGCTGCTGGAACTTTGCGTATTCGTCCTGGGGATTATCCCAGCCGTAGTTCCAGGGAGCCTGAGCTGCATTTACTAAGGTGATTACGATGGCCACCACAGCGGCAGCCTTAAAGAGCGGCATCAGGCGCGATGTCAGAGTGACAATCTTCGCCTTTGGCTCTTCCTCACCAATCATCTCGAGAATACGGCTGTCGAATTCTTCGTCAAGAATGTCTTCTTTTTCCTGCTCGTAAACGAACAGAGGCTTATACTTCATGAACTCGGCAGGCACATCGTCCTGGCTGAAGAAATTGCGCAGGATGCTCTCCTCTTGCAGGGTGGTCTCACCTTGCCAGTAGTTCTCCAAAAGCTGTTCGATGTACTTATAATCCATAATTCTCTGTATCTATAAATTTCTGTTTTATCGTCTGTCGGGCGCGGAAGATGTTGATCTTTACCTGCTCCTCGCTGACGTCCAGAATCTTTGCTATTTCCTTGTAACTCTTTCCCTCAAAATCGCGGAGCTGCATGCAACTGCGCTGTTTCTCGGGCAGTGTGTCGATGAGGCGGCGTATCAGCGATATTCGGTCTTGCTGCATCGCCTGTTCCTCAGGATTGGATGAGTAGCTGTGGTCGGGAGCATCGTGCTCGTCCATCAGGCTCTGGTTCTGGTTTTCTGCCTTCTTCGTCTTGTCTATCGCGATGTTCCGGCATATCGTCAGGCAGAAGGCTTCGATGGATTCGAGTTCATCCCAGCGGTCGCGCCTGTTCCAGACCTTGATCATAGTTTCCTGTACCACATCCTCTGCTTCCGCATGGTTGAGAGTGATGCGGAGAGCTAGTCTGTACAACTCGTTTTTGAGCGGCAGGACATCGTTCCGGAAACTGATCTTTTTCATCCTCTCTAATAATAATGACGATTGAAACGGGGAAAAGTTACAAAGAAATGGATTTTTTTTAGAAAGAAATTGGAATAATGAGAATAATTATTGTTTGATGATAGTGCCTGAACGACCGTCGATGGCTGTTGCAAGGGTGATGATGACACGACTTACTCCGGCATCGATGGCTGAGAGGGCATTCTCGATTTTGGGGAGCATTCCTCCGCTGATAGTGCCGTCGGACTTATATTTTTCAAAGTCCTCGTGGGTGATGACAGGGATTACGGAGTCATCATCGTCGGGATTACGGAGCACACCTTTCTTCTCAAACGAGAAGATGAGGGTCACATCGTAATATGGTGCGAGAGCTTTGGCTGTCTCTGAGGCGATAGTGTCGGCATTGGTGTTAAGGATGTTTCCCTGGCCATCGTGGGTGAGAGGGGCCATCACGGGAGTAATGCCTTCCTCGATAAGTTTGCTCAGCATTTTGCCGTCGGCAGTATCTACATCGCCTACGAAGCCGAAGTCGACACCATCCTTGATGGGACGCTTATGGCTGCGGATGACATTCATGTCGGCACCTGTAAGACCGAGAGCGTTGACACCATTGGCCTGCAAGCGGGCCACGAGGGTTTTGTTTACGAGACCGCCATAGACCATCGTTACCACACTGAGCATCTCGGCATCGGTGATTCTGCGGCCATTGACCATCTTCGACTCGATGCCGAGCAACTCTGCCACCTTTGTTGCCTTACGACCACCACCGTGAACCAACACTTTCTTTCCCTCAATGGCGCTGAAATCTTTCAGCAGCTGTGCAAGCTGGGTCTCGTCCTCGACCACAGCCCCACCAACCTTTACTATCGTAATCTTCTCTTTCATCTTATTCAAGATAAGTATAGCCGTAAAGTCCCGAACGATAATTAGAGAGGAACTCCTTACCCTCCTCGAGAGTAATCTTTCCCTGCTTAACGCTCTTAGCCACCCAAACCTCAAGCTGGCGAACCAGTTTCTTCGGGTCGTACTGAACGTAGTCGAGCACCTCGGCTACTGTCTCACCATCGATAATCTGGTCGATATGATAACTGCCATCCTTCTCTGAGATATGTACTGCGTTAGTGTCGCCGAAGAGATTGTGCATATCACCGAGAATCTCCTGATATGCTCCTACGAGGAACACACCGAGGTAATAAGGCTCGTTCTTGCGAAGTGAGTGAACAGGCAGCGAGTGCGAGTTGATGCGGTTGGTGACAAACGAAGCAATCTTACCGTCTGAGTCGCAGGTGATATCCTGGATAGTGGCATTGCGAGTGGGGCGCTCGTCAAGGCGCTGGATAGGCATGATGGGGAAGAGCTGGTCGATAGCCCAGGAGTCGGGCAGGCTCTGGAAGAGCGAGAAGTTACAGAAGTACTTGTCGGCTAAGAGCTTATCGATGTTCATCAGTTCCTCGGGGATATGCTTCAGACTCTTGGTCAGGATGTTTATCTCATGACATACACTCCAGTACATAGCCTCAATCTCTGCACGGGTCTTAAGGTCTACGATACCGTGAGAGAAGAGATCGAGTACCTCCTCACGTATCTGTTCGGCATCGTGCCAGTCTTCAAGCACGTTGCGGGGTGAGAGGTTGTCCCAGATATCATAGAGGTCCTTAACCAGCTGATGGCTGTTCTCGTCGGGCTCAAACTCCTCCGGCATCTCTGGCAGTGAGGCTGTCTCAAGCACATCGATAACCAATACAGAGTGATGGGCTGCAAGCGAACGACCGCTCTCGGTAATGATATTCGGGTGTGGGAGGTCGTTCTTATTAGCTGCGTCAACGAAGGTGTAGATACAGTCGTTGACATATTCCTGGATGGAGTAGTTGACAGACGACTCGCTCGATGGAGAACGTGTACCATCATAGTCAACACCGAGGCCACCGCCACAGTCCACGAAGTCGACATTATATCCCATCTTATGCAGTTGGATATAGAACTGCGAGGCCTCTCTTAATGCTGTCTGTATACGACGGATCTTTGTAATTTGCGAACCGATATGGAAATGTATCAGTCTGAGGCAGTCGCGCATACCTTTCTTATCAAGAAGGTCGAGAGCCTCGAGGAGCTCGGCGCTTGTCAGTCCGAACTTAGAGGCATCGCCACCACTCTCTTCCCATTTGCCGGAACCGGAAGAGGCCAGCTTGATTCGGATACCGATATTCGGCTTGATATCCATCTTCTTTGCCACCTTGGCAATGATGTCGAGCTCGTTGAGCTTCTCAACAACGATGAATATCCGCTTACCCATCTTCTGTGCCAACAGGGCCAGTTCAATGTAACTCTGGTCCTTGTAACCGTTGCAGACGATGATAGAGTCGCTCTGACACTGAACGGCAATCACAGCATGAAGCTCAGGTTTTGAACCTGCCTCAACGCCAAGATTGAATTTCTTTCCGTGCGAGATGATCTCCTCTACCACAGGCTGGATCTGATTGACCTTGATGGGGTAGACCACGTAGTTCTCACCTTTGTAGTCATACTCCTCAGCAGCCTTCTTAAAACAACTCCACGTCTTCTCGATACGATTGTCGAGGATATCCGGGAATCGCAGGAGCACAGGTGGCGTGACATCACGCAGTGCCAGCTCATCCATCACCTCACGCAAGTCGATCTGCGTATTGTTCTTACAAGGGGTGACATAAACGTCACCCTGCTCGTTGATTCCGAAATAGGAAGTTCCCCAACCATTGATGTTGTAGAGTTCCTTGGAGTCTTCAATAGTCCATTTTTTCATTATGGGCAGATGGGTTTTAAGAGTTTAAATATTTAATAGTTTGCGCAGTTTGTCTACGCTGATTTTTATCTTTGAATAGTCGTCCATCAGACTTACATCGAGAGTATACGCGGCCTTTGTGTAATAAGGGCTGCGCTTCTCCAGCTGTTCGGTGATAAAGGTGATCAGCTCCTCCTGGCTCTTTCCACGAAGCAGAGGACGGTCGTTCTTGCTCATCGCGAGATGCTTGTAAAGCACCTCTGGCTCTGCTTTCAGATATACCACCGTAGCCTGCTGGTTCATGTAGTCGATGTTATCGAAGAAACAGGGGGTACCGCCTCCGCAACTGATGACGACATCCTCAAACTCAGCCACCTCGTGGAGCATGTTACGTTCTATCTGTCGGAAGCCCTCTTCACCGCGCTCCTCGAAAATCTGGGCTATCGTCTTACGCATGCGGTTGGTGATATACCAGTCGAGGTCGTAGAAAGGAACTCCCAGCTCCTGGGCGAGAGCTTTGCCGACAGTAGTCTTGCCGGCACCCATATAACCGATGAGGATGACTCTGATCATCTTATTTCTTAGTCTGACTGTCAATGACCTTCATACACTCCTCGTAGGTGAGGTCTTTGGCCTTCTCGTGCATTGACTTCGGCAGACGGTAGTTCTTGCCGTCGTAGGCGAGATATGGACCGTAACGGCCGTTGAGAACCTCCAGCTTTGTGTCTTCGAGGAATATCTTGATATGTTTCTTTGTCTCCTGAGCACGTTTCTCGTTGATGAGCTCTATGGCTCTCTCGATAGTGATGGTCATCGGGTCTTCTCCCTTTGGAAGAGAAGTGTACTTACGATTGTGAAGGATATAAGGACCGAAACGGCCTGTGCCGATGGTGACGGTATCACCTTCGTACTCACCAAGTCTGCGAGGAAGCTTAAACAGTTCGAGAGCCTCTTCGAGAGTGATGCTGCTCATGCTCAAGTCCTTAGGAATCTGAGCGAACTGCGGCTTCTCGGTGTCTTCGGCAGAACCTATCTGGACCACAGGACCGAAGCGACCGATCTTAACGAATACTGGTCGTCCGCTCTTAGGATCAAGTCCGAGCTCACGCTCACCGGCCTTATGTTCCTCGCGGGCATTGATAGTGCTCTCTACTGTTGGCTCGAAGTCCTTGTAGAATCCCTTAAGCATCTTCTGCCACTGCTCGGTACCCTCGGCAATCTTATCGAAGTCCTGCTCTACCTTAGCGGTGAAGTTATAGTCCATGATTTCCTTGAAATTCTTCATCAGGAAGTCATTAACCACGATGCCGATATCTGTTGGCAGGAGCTTGCCCTTGTCAGAACCGATGAGTTCCTTGCGGGTCTTCTGTCCAATCTGCTTGCCTTTGAGCACATCAACGGTATACTGTCGCTCCTCACCTTTCTTGTCACCCTTCTGAACGTATTCACGCTGTTGGATGGTTGAGATAGTCGGAGCGTATGTAGAAGGACGGCCGATGCCGAGCTCTTCGAGCTTATGAACCAGGCTGGCCTCAGTGAATCTCTGTGGTCCCTGGGTGAATCGTTCTACGGCCTGTATCTCACGGCGTGTGAGTTCCTGACCCTCCTCGAGCGGTGGGAGTATGTGTGAGAACTCATCCTGCTGCTCTTCATCATCAGACGACTCGCGGTATACTTTCAGGAATCCATCGAACTTAACAACCTCACCCTGAGCTACGAACTGCTCGTCGGAGGTAGATATGTTGATGTTTACTGTGGTCTTCTCTATCTCAGCATCTGCCATCTGACTGGCGATGGTACGTTTCCAGATAAGGTCGTAGAGACGACGCTCCTGAACTGTTCCCTCTATCTCTGTCTTGTCCATATAGGTAGGACGGATGGCCTCGTGAGCCTCCTGGGCACCCTTCGAGTTTGTGTGATACTGACGGGTCTTGCTATACTCCTCGCCATAGAGGTTTACAATCTCCTGTTTGCTGGCGCCTAAGCAGAGACCAGAGAGGTTTACAGAGTCTGTACGCATATAGGTGATCTGTCCACTCTCATAGAGACGCTGGGCTACCATCATTGTCTGTGACACTGTGAAACCGAGCTTACGGGCTGCCTCCTGCTGTAGGGTAGAGGTGGTGAAAGGAGGAGCAGGCATACGCTTCATCGGCTTCTTGGTGATGCTCTCAACGGTGAAGGATGCTTCCTTACACTTCTCGAGGAAGGCAAGTACCTCTTCGTGGGTCTTCAGACGGTTGGCCAACTGTGCCTTCACCTCTGTGGCTGAGCCGTCAGGATTGGTGATAGCAAAAGTGCCGTAGACATTATAGAATACTTCGGTCTTGAAGTCCTGGATCTCACGCTCACGTTCTACGATAAGTCGTACTGCCACACTCTGTACACGTCCTGCCGAGAGGGCTGGCTTAACCTTACGCCACAATACAGGTGAGAGTTTGAAACCCACCAGACGGTCGAGCACACGACGGGCCTGTTGGGCATTGACAAGATTCATGTCCAGATGGCGCGGGTGTTCAATAGCTTCTAATATAGCTGACTTTGTAATTTCATGGAATACGATACGGTTGGTCTTCTCCTCATCGAGCCCCAGCACCTCGCACAGATGCCAGGATATAGCTTCTCCCTCACGGTCTTCATCGGATGCCAACCAAACCTTCTCGGCTTTCTTGGCATTCTGTTTCAGTTCTCCGACAAGCTTCTTCTTGTCTTCGGGAATTTCATATTCTGGTACGAGAGTGGTATCGTCGATGCTCAGCTCTCTCTTTTTCAGGTCCCGGATATGTCCATAGCTCGACATCACCTTGAAGTCGCTACCCAGGAATTTCTCAATCGTCTTCGCCTTTGCGGGAGACTCTACTATAACGAGATTTTTCTGCATATTTTGAGTCGTTTAATTCACTTTGGGCTGCAAAAGTACGCAAAAAAGTCTCTTACACCTTATATATATAGAGAATTTTTTAATTTATTAACAGTTTTGCTGCAAGAATGTGTGTACAGCCTTACGGATAGAACGTAATCCGAAGCGTTCAACATACACCTCTCTTAGTGGAACCCAGTTGCATTCTGCGGCATCGTCAGCGGCCTCAGGGAGAGCGTCGTCTTCTGCGTGACAAAGGAAGAAGAGGTCGAGGGTGTGAATGTCCATTCCTGAATAACGATATATGTTGGGGACAGAGAAGAGATACTTTACTTCTTTTATCTCGAGTCCAGTCTCTTCCTTTATCTCACGTATCATTCCCTCTTCAGCAGTCTCCTCATTGTCAACGAAACCGCCAGGGAGATCTAGGGTGCCTTTCTGAGGCTCTTTTGCCCTGCGGACAACGAGCAGCTCACCTTTACTGTTAAGGATAAAGCCAGCTGTTGATGCTCTGGGATTCTGATAGTATGTAAAGCCACAGTCGCTACAAT
This sequence comes from uncultured Prevotellaceae bacterium, assembly GCA_902761605.1. Taxonomy (GTDB): domain Bacteria; phylum Bacteroidota; class Bacteroidia; order Bacteroidales; family Bacteroidaceae; genus Prevotella. The sequence continues at coordinate 7,115 of CACWLC010000049.1, read as the reverse complement.
GTCTGCTAAGGGCATTGTTGATCTCAAAATTCTCGCTGCCACACTTTGGGCAGAACTTAAATACTTCTAATGGGTGGCTCATACTCATTTCTCCCAATTGTCCGTTCTAAATGGGAATAATGGCAGGTTACCACCATTCTTCACATTACCAATCTGGAAATTCTTAAAACAGTATCTTACGGCTACAGGCTTCTTTACTTCCGGAGAGGTAATCATGATGGCTTCGTCCCAATAGCCGCCACCGGGTTGCCAGAAGTGTCTAGCTGTTGCAGGATGGAACACTTTGTCTTCGCCGGCAATCTCAAATCCCTGCATGTCTTCGAAAGGCGCATCACACCAGTAGTTATCCTGTGTATGGATAAGAATGGTATCGCCCTTGATGGTCATATCCTTATATGATGAACTCTTATATTGGATAGTCTCAAAACCATAGTCGCGATTAAGTGCGGTGAATGCAAGTCGCTCGCCTACAGGTTGTTTCTGGGTAGGGTGAATCTGAGTGGTCTCGTAAGGATAAACAAGGTCATTGATACATACAAGACTGCTGTTTGGAATTATCTGAGCCGCTTTGTATTGCTGTTCGCGGAGGAAGGCTCCGCTGGTGGCATTATCATTGTCATCATAGCGGAACGGGGCAATCTGGACAAAGTAGAAAGGTATCTCACCAAGACCGAACTGTGCTCTCCACTGATCTACCAGGAGTTTCATTCTCTGAGAGTATTGGTCGCCTGGGTCTCCCACATTCGAGCATCCCTGATAGTAGACGATTCCCTTAACGGTGTAGTTCAGGATAGGATTGAATGTGCCGTTGCCCCAAAGCAGTGAACGGTGATAGTCCCACTGCGACCATTTCTTACATATCTCTACAGAGTCGGTGGGGTCGTTGGTGTATTTTTGCAGATTCTCCTTTGTGAGCCAGCTCTCCACGCGCGAACCTCCTTTATTAGCTTCAATGATGCCAACAGGGATATCGAGGGTGCGGCTAAGCAGGCGTGCGAAGAAATATCCGGTGGCAGAGAACTCGCTTACCGTCTTCGGTGAACATACTCTCCATTCACACTGGGCGTCTTCCTGTGGGGTAGCACGCATGATGCTTGGAATCTTCACGCTACGCACACCCTTTGAGTTGGCGGCATCAAGGACATGATGGTTGTAATCCTTTACAGGACACATTCCGAATCCTTTTACCGGCATCTCCATATTCGACTGTCCTGCACATACCCAGACCTCTCCGGACACGACATTATTGATTGTTACAGTCTCACCATCATCGAAAGTGATGCTCAGTGGTTCGTATGATGCTTTCGGGGTTTTCACCTTAACGAGCCATTTGCCGTCCTTGCCGGTCTTGGTGCTTACTGCCTCATTGCTCCATGAGGTTGTTACCTTAATGGTCTTGCCAGGTTTGTCCCATCCCCAGAGGCGGGCTTCTGTCTGCTGCTGTAATACCATGTTATCGCAAATGATATGCGGTAGTTTTACCTTTGCCTGAACACCGATACAAAGTGTTGTGAGGACAGAAAATACAAAGATTCGTTTATCCATTTTTGATTGGTTTATTAATATTTTGTTTGCAAAGTTACAAAAAGTCTGAGATTTTTAGTAATTTTGCAGCCATAATTAACAAATAATTTATGAAAACTCGGAAAATACTAACTGTAATGCTACTTATGATGTGTGTAGCAGGTTTTGCTCAAAAGGGAACGAAAATGGATCTGTGGCCGAAAGGCGCACCCAACAACAATGGTGATGAGAAGGACAAGGCTGAGCTCACAGTCTACCTGCCTGATGCTAAGAAGGCAACGGGTAGGGCAGTGGTGTGCTGTCCTGGTGGTGGATACTCTCATCTGGCTATGGATCACGAGGGTCATCAGTGGGCTGTATTCTTCAATAATCAGGGTATCGCCCTCATCGTGGTGAAGTATCGTATGCCTCACGGGAACTATAAGATTCCCATCTCTGATGCAGAGGAGGCTATGAAGACTGTTAGGCGTAATGCCGTCGAATGGCATATTGACCGTAACAACGTGGGTATCATGGGATTCTCTGCCGGAGGTCATCTTGCGTCAACCATTGCTACTCATTCTAAGGCTGATGCGGCTCCGAATTTCCAGATTCTTTTCTATCCTGTCATCACGATGGACCCTGCATTCACACATAAAGGTTCACACGACAATTTCCTGGGCAAGGACCGTTCTAAGAAGGAGATGAAGAAGCTGGAGCATGAGTATTCGAATGATATTCAGGTTAACCGCACTACTCCTCGTGTGTTCCTCGCCCTAAGCGATGATGATCATGCTGTGCCGGCATCGAATGGTTTCAACTATTATTCAGAGTGTTATCGTCACGATGTCCCTGCATCAATACATATCTATCCCACAGGAGGTCACGGATGGGGATACCGCGAGAGTTTTGCCTTCCATTATCAGATGGTCTTTGAGCTCAAAGCATGGCTCGAGAGTTTCTAGGCATTTATTCGGAATTAAGAGGCTCTTAATAAAAAAGAAGTGGCATTTATCGAGCGATAAGTGCCACTTATTTTAGATGGTTGTAATATGCTTAAAGAAGTTTCTTAATTTCAGCTTCGAGGTCTTTAATCATAGCAGCACGCTTAACGAGGTTGTTGCCTCTGTCGATTACAAAGAAATCGGGCACAGCCTGAATGTTATACATCATCAGGCGCTGTGAGTTCAAGCCGTCGGCATCTCTTACGCTTATCCAAGGCAATGCAGCAGTCTGCTGTTTCCAGAAATGCTCGTCGCTGTCGAGGCTTACCTGATAGATCTCGAAGCCCTGTGCCTGATACTTATTATAAAGCTCACGAAGCATCAGGATACGTGCAGGACTCTCGTTCATTGCGAAGATATGGAAGTCGAGAAGCACCACCTTTCCCTTGAGGTCGGTGAGATGACGCTCTGCACCCTTATTGTCTCTCAGGGCAATGTCGAGTACTCCCGCTTCACTAACCTTGCTGGCATCAATCTGTATATCGGCATTATTAGCCTCTGCGATACGCTGGTTCTTCATACCCTCGATGGCGATGTTATGAAGGTTTTGGCCTCTCTCGGCATGAGGATAGTAAGTGTCCCAACTTGTTGCTACTGCAGCAAAGACCTTTATGTCGTCTTTATTGGTGCGGGGATTAAACAGTAGCCAGTTGCCAAGAGTCTGGAACAAAGCGAAATAGCTGTAGGCCTTCATAGGCTCTTTGAAAATATAATTTGACTTAACGTCATTCTTGTATGCGTCAATAAGTTTCAGAATACTGTCATTGGCAGCATCAACTCCTAATGCCTGATTCTCTTGGATGGCCATCGCCTTTTTGTGGAGGTCTATCTGCTTGAGGGCCAGTTCCTTAATCTTCAGACAGTTATCAGAACCACTAATCTCATATTCAGTAGCCATCTGAGGATATTTTGCCTTTACTGTCACCGTCTCTGTGGAGTCAATGCTAACATTGATAATCTGGTCAGCGATTCTCAGACGATAGAACTCAGGTGCTTCCGGAGCTTCCTGGCTGAATGAGAAACTACCACCGTCTGACAGTTTCACTGAGTCGAGAGTGTTGATACCCTCGAGGCCTACATTCTCGAAATACAGCACAGAATCGGCTGCGTTGGCAATCTCTCCCTCTACCTTAAACTTGTTGTTGCTGCATGATGCAACAGTGAGTGCAGTCATCGCTGCGATAATCAGTTTGATATGTTTCATATTATCTGTCTTTTCTTATTTTGCGCCTGCAAAGGTACAAATTAGCAATCAAAAAACCAAAAAAAACGAAAAATATTCGCCTTTTCTTCGTTTATTTATTTAATAATGTGTAACTTTGCCCCGATTTTTAGCGACCTATCCCTTTTGGGTCGCTCCGATTTTATTATTATTAGATGTTTTAAACAAGATGAATGTAATTACAAAAACCCTTCAATTGGCTGATGGAAGAACCATCACCATTGAAACCGGGAAAGTGGCAAAACAGACCGATGGTGCTGTCATGTTGAAGATGAACAACACCGTATTGCTGGCCACTGTTTGTGCCGCAAAAGATGCAGTTCCCGGAACAGATTTCATGCCTCTGCAGGTTGACTATCGTGAGCAGTACAGTGCTGCAGGTCGTTTCCCAGGCGGATTCACAAAGCGCGAAGGCAAAGCCTCAGACAATGAAATCCTTACATCACGACTGGTGGACCGTGTTCTTCGTCCACTGTTCCCAAGTAACTATCACGCAGAAGTATTCGTAAACGTTATGCTGCTCAGTGCTGATGGTGTTGATCAGCCCGATGCTCTGGCCGGTTTTGCTGCCTCTGCAGCTCTGGCTTGCTCGGATATACCTTTCGAGTGCCCTATCTCGGAAGTTCGCGTTGCCCGTATCAATGGCGAGTATGTTATTGATCCTACCTTCGAGCAGATGAAGGAGGCCGACATGGATATCATGGTTGGTGCATCTGCAGAGAACATCATGATGGTTGAGGGTGAGATGAAGGAGGTATCTGAGCAGGATCTGCTGGGTGCCCTCAAGGCTGCTATGGATGCCATCAAGCCAATGTGTGAACTTCAGGCAGAGCTCTCTAAGGAGCTGGGCAAGGATGTTAAGCGCGAGTATGATCACGAAGTTAATGATGAGGCTCTCCGTGAGCAGATGAACAAGGAGTGCTATCAGCCAGCTTACGATGTTACAAAGCAGGCTCTCGAGAAGCAGCAGCGTGCTGAGGCTTTCGAGAAGATCCTCTCAGACTTCAAGGAGAAGTTCTTCGCTGAGCATCCTGAGATTACCGACGACTCTGAGATCTCTAAGGATGAATACGAGGCAATGATGGACCGCTACTATCACGATGTAGAGCGCGATGCTATGCGTCGTTGCATCCTCGATGAGGGTATCCGTCTCGATGGTCGTAAGACTACCGATATCCGTCCTATCTGGTGCGAGGTTTCTCCACTGCCAATGCCTCATGGAAGTGCTATCTTCACTCGTGGTGAGACACAGTCTCTGAGCACATGTACCCTCGGTACTAAGCTCGATGAGAAGATGGTTGATGATGTGCTGGAGCATGGTTACATGCGTTTCCTGCTGCACTATAACTTCCCTCCATTCTGTACAGGTGAGGCTAAGGCTCAGCGCGGTGTAGGCCGTCGTGAGATTGGTCACGGACATCTGGCCTGGCGTGGTCTGAAGGGGCAGATTCCTGAGGATTTCCCTTACACAGTCCGTCTGGTTTCTCAGATTCTTGAGTCTAACGGTTCTTCTTCTATGGCTACCGTTTGTGCCGGAACTCTCGCTTTGATGGATGCTGGTGTTCCAATGAAGAAGCCTGTTTCTGGTATCGCTATGGGTCTGATCAAGAATCCTGGCGAAGAGAAGTATGCTGTGCTTTCAGATATCCTCGGTGATGAGGACCACCTGGGTGATATGGACTTCAAGACCACTGGTACAAAGGATGGTCTGACAGCCACTCAGATGGATATCAAGTGCGACGGTCTGTCATTTGAGATTCTCGAGAAGGCTCTCATGCAGGCAAAGGCTGGTCGTGAGCACATTCTGAAGTGCCTCACCGATACTATCGCTGAGCCACGTGCAGAGATGAAACCACAGGTTCCACGTATCGTTCAGCTGGAGATTCCAAAGGAGTTCATCGGTGCTGTAATTGGCCCTGGTGGTAAGATCATCCAGCAGATGCAGGAGGATACTGGTGCTACCATCACTATCGATGAGACTGATGGCGTTGGCAAGGTTCAGGTTTCTGCTCCTAACAAGGAGAGTATCGATGCCGCTATCGGAAAGATTAAGGCTATCGTGGCTATCCCTGAGGTTGGCGAGGTATATGATGGTGTTGTTCGCTCAATCATGCCTTATGGCTGCTTCGTAGAGATTATGCCTGGCAAGGATGGCCTGCTGCATATCTCTGAGATTGATTGGAAGCGCCTTGAGACTGTCGAGGAGGCTGGTATCAAGGAGGGTGACCATATCCAGGTTAAGCTGCTTGAAATCGATCCAAAGACAGGTAAGTATAAGCTCTCTCATCGCGTACTGATTGAGAAGCCTGCAGACTATGTAGAGCGTCCTGCCCGTGAGCGCGGTGAGCGCCGTGAGCGTCCAGAGCGTGGAGATCGTCGTGACCGTCGTCCAGATCGTGGCGATCGTCGTGAGAAGCATGGTGATAAGCACGGAGACCACCGTCCACGCCCAGAGCGTCAGGAGGAGGCTCCAAAGGAGAATAACGAGCCTAAGGACTTGGGTGATTCTCTCGATCACATGGATTTCTAATCAGTTTTTAAAGATAGGTCCCGCATCCTTTTTGGGGTGCGGGACTATTTAAATTATTCTTTTATTCCAATTTCTTTCAAAATAATATTTCTTTCATAGTGGGAAAAGTAAATATCGCCATATTCGTTTCGGGCAGTGGGAGCAACTGTGAGAACCTTATCCGTTATTTCGAAGGCTCTGAACGCATAGTGACTAAGTTGGTTGTCAGCAACAAGCCTGACGCATACGCGCTCGTGCGTGCAGAAAAATTAGGTGTACCATCGGTGGTTGTTCCAAAGCCGGAACTCAACAATCCTGATGTTATGTTGCCGATATTGCAGAAGAATGATATCAATTTCATCGTTCTGGCAGGTTTTTTGCCTCTGATTCCTACTTTCCTTATCGATGCCTATCCTCGTCGCATCATTAACCTCCATCCTGCTCTGTTACCTAAATATGGTGGCAAGGGCATGTGGGGACATCATGTTCACGAGGCAGTGAAGGCTGCAGGAGAGACAGAGACAGGTATGACTGTGCATTATGTCACCCCAGTCTGTGACTCCGGAGAGATAATCGCGCAGTACAAATGTGCCATTTCTCCCGATGATTCCGTTGATGACATCGCTGCAAAGGAGCACGAGCTTGAGATGGAATATTTCCCAAAAGTGGTCGAGGAAGTGTGTTTGAAATAGCGGATTTTGTTATTTTTGGGGTAAAATATCACTTTTTTCGAAAAAAGTCACGAAAAAGTTTGGTGGTTTCATTTTTTCGCCGTACCTTTGCACCCGCTTAACAGCAATACCTGCTTCAGTAGCTCAGTTGGTTAGAGCACCTGACTGTTAATCAGGGGGTCGTTGGTTCAAGCCCATCCTGAAGC
>CACWLC010000048.1 GCA_902761605.1 uncultured Prevotellaceae bacterium | reverse complement strand
CAACGGCGACATGGAGTAATCTGTCTGAGGAATAGCATCGAACCATTAAGAAGGAAGGAGGTAAACTATGACTAAGAAGGAAACCCTGAAGTGGATCGTACAGATCATCGCATCAATTGCATCAGCAATCCTCACAGCCCTCGGAGCAACATCCTGCATGGGCCTCTAAACCAAGGAAGGCAGCCACATCGGCTGCCTTCTTTTAATATCAAACATCACAGAGCTACGAATGAAGCCAGCACACAAAGTGTCAATATTAGTTTTTTCACCTACGAATTGTTTTATTCAGGTGCAAAAGTATAAAAAAATAGGAATTTCTATATTTTTGTACGGCTTTTATTTGTTTTTCTCAAAAAAAAAGAGTAATTTTGCAGTCGTGATTGAGATTAGCAGACATATTGAGATACTTTTGCTGAGCAATGACTGTGTCATCGTGCCCGGTTTAGGAGGGTTCATGGCGCACCATATCGACTCGCGCTACGAAGAGGATGAGAACATCTTCCTCCCGCCGCTGCGCACTCTGGGATTCAATCCTCAGCTGAAGATCAACGACTCGCTGCTCGCCCAGTCGTATGTTGAAGCATACGACATCAGTTACCCCGAGGCCCTCAGACGTATTGAGGACGAGGTTAACGAAATGACTCAACACATTAATAATAAAGGTAGTTATGAGCTCATTGGTATCGGTACCCTCTCGAAGAACAGTGATGGCAACTATATCTTCGCTCCATGCGAGGCCGGTATCCTGACACCATCGCTCTATGCCCTCAGCACATTTGAGTTCCCACAGCTGGCAATCCAGCCAAAGACCACTCATGTGGCTCCAACGGTAATCGAGACTCCTGTAGCCAAGCCTGTTTCTGTGGCCAAAGCGGCTCCAGTGGCGGCAAAAGCAGCTCCTGAAGAGAAGAAGCCTGAGCCAGAAGAGACAGAGAAGCCAAAGCTCATCCAGTTTGAGGATAGTCAGGATGATGATACCGATGCTCTGATTATCAAGCTATCATGGATACGCAATGCCGTAGCTGTGGCAGCGGCCGTGATTATGTTTATCCTCATCACCACCCCGATAAGCAACAGCGACCCGAACCTGGAATACTCCCAGTTAGGCACACCAGCCATCTTCGACACAACGAAGAAGAACGTAGATCCTGTGATGAAGGATACCAAGGCCTTAGAGCACGAGATAGCTCAGGACAGCATAATGAGGGCCATCGCCAAGGCTGACAGTATAGCTTCTGCCAAGGCCGACAGTATAGCTTTTGCAAAGGCCGATAGCATCGCTACGGCAAAAGCGGTAGAAGAGAAGAAAGACTCAGTAGTTAAGGATGTTACAGGCTATTGTCTCGTCCTTGCCAGCTACGTGTCGATGAAGAATGCCAATGCCTACGTAGAGCGCCTGCATAAGGCAGGATTCACAGAGGCAGAGGTTTATGTAAGAAATAAGGTAACTCGCGTAGTATATGGTAATTTCCAGTCCATGAATGATGCCTATAACCGCCTGAATCAGATAAGGAGAGGCAACAAGGACTTTGAAGAGGCGTGGGTGCTCAAAACCACCGACAGAGGATAAATGAAGCGAGTTCGATGTCCCAAATGTGATCAGTACATCACCTTCGATGAGACCCAGTATGAGGCTGGGCAGTCGCTCGTGTTCAAATGTCCAGATTGTGGCAAGGAGTTCGGCATTCGTATGGGTGTGAGTAAGCTGAAGAACCGTCAGAAGGACGAAAACCCCGACGAGCAGGCCAACGAGGAAGGCTGTGGCTCGATAGTGGTGATAGAGAATGTGTTTCACTATAAGCAGGTGATACCCCTCCGTATGGGCGACAATGTGATAGGCCGATACCAGAAAGGCAATCCCGCCAACTGCACCTTCGAGACCGTTGACCCCAGCGTGGACCTTAACCACTGCACCATCACCGTGTCGAGAGACAAGAAGGGCAATCTCCGCTATACGCTGAAGGACAACAACAGTAATACCGGTACCTTTGTGGACAATGTGGAGCTCTCGCCAAAGGAGCGCCGTATCATCGACGACGGCACACTCTTCACATTAGGAGCCACGAGTATCATCCTGCGATCAGCAGACAACGACGAAGAATAAGATACAAAAACATAAATTCAGATGGATACAACAGCAATTCTGCTTCTGCACTGCCCCGACCAACAGGGAATCATTTCAGAAGTAACGAAATTTATAACAGACAACAAAGGAAACATCGTCTATCTCGACCAGTATGTGGACAAGATAGAAGGCATGTTCTTTATGAGAATAGAATGGGAACTCGACGGATTCCTTATCCCACGCGACAAGCTCTACGATTATCTCACCACTCTCTATGCCCAGCGCTATCAGATGAAGTTCTCGCTCTACTATAGCGACAAGCGTCCGAGAATGGCGATCTTCGTGTCGAAGATGAGTCACTGCCTCTATGATTTGCTGGCTCGTTGGAAGGCGGGAGAGTTTAATTGCGACATCCCATGTATCGTAAGTAATCACGAGGATCTGCGCTATGTGGCCGACCAGTTTGGTATACCTTATTATGTATGGAGCATCAAGAAAGACCACTCTAACAAGGCCGAGGTAGAGCAGGCAGAGATGGAGCTGTTGAAGAAAGAGGATATCTCATTCATCGTGCTGGCGCGTTACATGCAGATTATCTCAGACGAGATGATTGCCGAGTACCCGCATCATATCATCAATATCCACCACTCGTTCCTGCCTGCATTCATCGGGGCCAAGCCATACCATCAGGCCTATGAGCGCGGTGTAAAGATTATTGGAGCCACATCACACTATGTCACAGCCGACCTCGATGCAGGACCAATCATCGAACAGGATGTTACTCGTATCACTCACAAGGATACCCCAGAGTCGCTCGTGCTCAAAGGCAAGGACCTGGAGAAGATTGTGCTCTCGCATGCTGTGAGCAAGCATATCCAGAGAAAGATCCTGACCTATAAGAATAAGACGATAATATTCTCTTAAAGGTAAAAAGACAAAATGGAGGTTGCGATAGTAAAATATAATGCAGGAAATATCTATTCGGTGGTGAATGCACTGAAGCGAATGGGTATCGAACCGTTGCTTACAGATGACCCAGAGCTGTTGAAGAAGGCCGATAGAGTGCTCTTTCCTGGACAGGGCGAGGCCAAGGGTGCGATGGAATATCTTAAAGCCCGAGGACTCGACGCAGTGATACGTGACCTCAAGCAGCCTGTATTCGGAATATGTGTAGGTCAGCAGCTGCTCTGCAAGCATTCTGAGGAGGGCGATGTTGACTGTATCGGAATCTTCGATGCTCCAGTGGTTCGTTTCCGTCCTGAGAGACACGAGGACAAGGTACCCTGCATGGGATGGAATAAGCTATACGACACGAAGTCTCCTTTGATGGAGGGCCTGGGCGATGATCCCTATGTATATTTTGTTCATAGCTACTATGTGCCTGTATGCGAGGAGACGATAGCAACTGCAGATTATATCCTGCCCTACTCTGCCTCGATGCATAAAGACAACTTCTACACATGCCAGTTCCACCCTGAGAAGAGTGGAACGGTAGGTGAAAGAATCCTAAAGAATTTTCTGGATTTAAAGATTTAATTCTCGCGCGAGAAATCAGATCCTGACATTAATACCTTCCGAGCGGAGGTATTTTTTTAATTCCGGGATAGGTATCTCTCCGAAATGGAATACCGATGCCGCAAGGGCAGCATCAGAATGCCCTAGAAGGAACGTATCCCTGAAATGCTCCTTGCAACCTGCACCACCACTGGCGATGATAGGTATCGAGAGATTATCAGCAAGTTCGCGCAGAGCCTCATTGGCATAGCCCTCCTTCACTCCGTCATGATTCATCGAAGTAAAGAGTATCTCTCCTGCTCCACGTTCCTGAGCCTCGTGAGCCCATTCGAATAGACCTCGCTCAGTGCGCTCACGTCCACCTTTGAGATAACAATGCCATCCATCCTCGTCATTACGCGCATCGATGGCAACGACACATACCTGAGAACCAAAACGGGAGGTTATCTCATTGATAAGCTGAGGGTTACGGATGGCTGCAGAATTGATGCTCACCTTGTCGGCTCCTGCATAGAGAAGACGCTCAACATCGGCCAGCTCGTTGATTCCACCACCAACGGTAAACGGGATGTTTATCTCCTGAGCCACACGGGTAACCATCTCTGTGAAGGTCTTACGACCTTCGAAAGAAGCTGTGATATCAAGGAAGACTAGTTCATCGGCTCCCTGCTCACTATAGGCCTTGCCCAGCGCCACTGGGTCACCAGCAGAACGGAGGTTTACAAAGTTTGTTCCTTTAACGGTCTCACCATCCTTGACATCAAGACAAGGGATTATTCTCTTTGCTAAAGACATACAAGTTCGTTTAAGTTGATTTTACCCTCATAGATGGCTTTGCCGAAAACCACTGACGGGATGCCTGCTTTGTCGAGGGCTTTGATATCATCAATAGAAGACACACCGCCAGAAGCAATAAGATGAAGCTCAGGATAAGCAGCCATAATCTCTTTATAAAGGTCGATGGCAGGACCGGAGAGTGTGCCGTCTTTAGAAATCTCAGTACAGAGCACGTTTCTTACACCAGCATCGATATATTTCTTGAGGAAAGGCAGGAGATCCTCTTCAGAGTCTTCCTTCCATCCGTTGATGCTTATCTTGCCATGACGAACATCGGCTCCAAGAATCATTCGCTCAGCACCATATTTCTCAAGCCATCCCATGAAGAGTTCAGGATGAGTAACGGCAATAGAACCCACAGTAACCATCGAGGCACCAGAGGCAAACGCCTTCTCGATATCCTCGTCGGTTTTTATTCCTCCACCAAAATCAACTATAAGGTTTGTCTCAGTGGTGATTGATTTGAGGACTGCATCGTTAACAATATGCTTAGACTTTGCTCCATCGAGGTCAACGACATGCAGTCGCTTGAAACCAAGATCTTCAAATTCTTTGGCTACCTCTGCAGGGGAATCCCTATATACTGTCTTCTGGTCGTAATCGCCTTTGGTCAATCGTACACACTGACCTCCAATAATATCTATTGCGGGTATTAATTCAATCATAATTTACTTTAAAACGGAGAGACAAAGTCCTTGAAAAGAGGATGTTTAGTGTCTTTCGGTGAAAGTATTGCTTTATCGGTAGAAATCTTCCAGTCGATACCCAGCTCAGAATCCAAAAGACTGATTCCTCCTTCAGACTCAGGATGGTAGAACTCATCACATTTGTACTGAAAAACTGCAATGTCGCTGAGTACTGCAAAACCATGAGCAAACCCCTTGGGGATAAAAATCTGACGATGGTTATCCTCTGTGAGTTCCACTGCTACATGCTGTCCATAGGTAGGCGACTCCTTCCTGATATCTACAGCTACATCGAGGACAGCACCCCTTACACAACGCACCAGTTTGCTCTGGGCATAAGGAGGTCTCTGAAAATGAAGACCCCTGATAACTCCGAATGTGGATTTGCTCTCATTATCCTGAACAAAATCCACGGGCTTTACCTTCTCATTGAACTCCCTTTGAGAGAAACTCTCAAAGAAATATCCGCGTGCATCCTCAAATACACGAGGCTCGATGATTACTACTCCATCGATATTGGTTGAAATAACGTTCATTCTGTGTTCTGTACTGTTTAAACAGATGCAAAGGTACATATATTTTTTTATTTGACCAAATAATTATATTATTATTTGGCAGGTATTCGATTTTTTAGTACCTTTGCACCGAATTATGCAAAAATTAAAGAAATGAATATAGATTTTGATAAATGCGGAGGACTTGTTCCTGCTATCGTACAGGATGCGAACACCCGAAAGGTACTTATGTTGGGCTATATGGACAAAGAAGCCTTTGATAAGACTATAAAGACAAAAAAGGTTACTTTCTGGAGCAGATCAAGACAGTGTCTCTGGACAAAGGGAGAGACATCAGGTAATTTCCTGAACATGGTAGATATCAAGATAGACTGCGACAATGACACACTCTTGGTGCAGGCAATACCCGACGGTCCTACATGCCACACAGGAACAGATACATGCTGGGGAGAGACTAACGATGGTTTTGACCTGGCTTTCCTGAAGGAGCTTCAAGACTTCATCGACAAGCGAAAGGAACAGATGCCCGAGGGAAGCTATACCACCTCACTCTTCAAGGACGGTGTGAACAGAATAGCCCAGAAGGTGGGAGAAGAAGCACTGGAAACAGTCATCGAGGCCACTAACGGCAGCAAGGAAAAGCTGGTATATGAGGCTTCGGATATGATATATCACCTTATCGTCCTGCTCACAAGCAAAGGACTCCGTATCGAGGATGTCGTAGAAGAGCTCCATAAGCGTCATGACCCGAACTGGGACAAGAAGCGTCGTGAGGCAAAGGCAAGAGGCGAGATGAAGTAAGATGGCTATGAGATTAGTAGAATATAAGAATGCGAACATCTACCAAAGGCACGGAGTACAGGTGCTGGAGGGTGTGAACTTCCACGTAGACGAGGGAGAATTCATCTATGTGATAGGACGTGTGGGAAGTGGAAAGACAACCCTTCTCCGTACTATCTATTGCGAGAATGACATGGACGAGGCAGATGAAGCCTCTGTATTGGGGTTTGACCTTATGGACATGAGGCGCAAGGATATCCCTACCCTACGCAGACAGATGGGAATCATCTTCCAGGACTTCCAGCTTCTGGGCGACAGAACGGTGTATAAGAACCTCGAGTTTGTTCTCAAAGCTACTGGCTGGAAGAACAAGAATGAGAGAAACGAAAGAATTAACGAAGTACTGAAAGCCGTTGGTCTTGAGAATTCGATAGAGAAGATGCCCCATGAGCTCTCAGGAGGAGAACAACAACGTGTTGCCATCGCAAGAGCTATTCTCAACAATCCGAAGCTTATCGTTGCCGATGAGCCTACAGGAAACCTTGACCCAGAGACGGCAGAGGGAGTGGTCAAAATGCTGAAAGAGATCTCTCAGCACGGTACAGCAGTGATAATGTCTACACATAATCTTTCGCTGGTGGAGCAATTCCCTGGTATCGTATACAAGTGCGAACGAGGAAAGATAGAGGATATCACAAAGAGTTATCGTGACGTTAAGCTCATCGACGAGCCTGACCGTGATAATATCGAGGTGAAGTATACTGAAAGAATGGAAATTTAAAAACGAAATAAGAATATGAAAGTAATGAAGTTTGGTGGAACCTCAGTAGGTACACCACAGAGAATGAAAGAAGTGACACAGTTGGTTACAAAGAGTGGAGAACCTGTGTTTGTAGTACTCTCAGCAATGTCGGGCACCACAAACTCTCTCGTGGAGATTTCCGACTATCTCTACAAGAAGAATCCCGATGGAGCCAACGAGGTTATCAACCGTCTGGAGCAGAAGTATCTCAAGCACATAGAGGAGCTTTACTCTAAGGATGAGACAAAGCAGACCACACGTGAGTTCCTGAAAGGAGAGTTCGACTATCTGCGTTCGTTCACCAAGGAGCTCTTCACCTCTTTCGAAGAGAAGAGCATCGTGGCACAGGGTGAGATGATGTCGACGAATATGGTTGTCAACTATATGAAGGAGATAGGTGTCAATGCCGTTCTTCTCAACGCCCTCGACTTCATGCGTACAGACAAGAACTCTGAGCCAGACCCCGTATACATCAAAGAGAAGATTAACGCTATCCTTGAAGAGAATCAGGGAGCTCAGGTATATATCACTCAGGGATTCATCTGCCGTAACGCATACGGAGAGATTGACAACCTTCAGAGAGGTGGTTCAGACTATACTGCATCACTCGTAGGAGCAGCCATCGGCGCTGAGGAGATTCAGATCTGGACAGATATCGACGGTATGCACAATAACGATCCTCGTGTGGTAGACCATACAGAGCCCGTACATCAGCTCCACTTCGAGGAGGCTGCAGAGTTGGCTTACTTTGGTGCAAAGATCCTGCATCCTACATGTGTACAGCCTGCGAAATATGCAGGTATCCCTGTTCGTTTGCTGAACACTATGGACCCAGATGCAGAGGGAACCACAATCTCTAACGCCACAGAGTATGGTAAGATAAAGGCCATCGCTGCGAAGGATAATATCATCGCCATCAAGATCAAGTCATCTCGTATGTTGCTGGCTACAGGTTTCCTGCGTAAGGTGTTCGAGATCTTCGAGAGCTATCAGACTCCTATCGATATGGTCTGCACATCAGAGGTGGGTGTATCAATGAGTATCGACAACTCTGCACACCTGGGAGAGATTGTTGACGAGCTGAAGAAATACGGTACAGTTACAGTGGATACAGGCATGTGTATCATCTGTGTTGTCGGTGATCTCGATTGGTCGAACATAGGCTTTGAGACTCTCGCACTCGACGCACTTAAGGATATTCCTGTACGTATGGTAAGTTACGGAGGTTCAAACTACAATATCTCCTTCCTTATCCGTGAGGAAGACAAGAAGCGTGCCCTCCAGAAACTTAGCGATACTATCTTTAAGAAAGACTGAACACTGACACAAAACACAAACTAAAAATGGGCAAAGGAAAATTTCCTATAGAGAGGTTTAAGGATATTGAGACCCCTTTCTACTGGTATGATGCAGACTTACTGAGGAATACCCTCGAGAGTATAAATGCAGAGGCCAGCAAACACGAGGGCTTTGTGGTTCACTATGCCATAAAGGCAAATGCCAATCCAAAGGTACTGAGAATCATCAGGGCTGCAGGTCTTGGAGCCGATTGCGTGAGCGGCGGAGAGATAGAGGCATGTATCAAGGCAGGATTCCCCAGTAATAAGATAGTATATGCGGGTGTAGGTAAGAGCGATTGGGAGATAAATCTCGGACTCGATAATGATATCTTCTGTTTCAATGTGGAGAGTATTCCCGAGTTGGAGGTTATCAACGAACTAGCAGCTGCTAAGGGAAAAGTAGCTAGAGTGGCATTCAGGCTCAACCCTAACGTAGGGGCTCATACACATGCTAATATCACCACTGGCCTCGCTGAGAATAAGTTCGGCATTGCCATGAGAGATATGCTCAGTGTGATAGATGAAGCGTCAAAACTGGAGAATGTGAAGTTCGTAGGACTGCACTTCCATATCGGTTCTCAGATCCTGGATATGAGTGACTTCGAAGCACTCTGTAATCGTGTCAATGAACTGCAAAGCATTCTGGAAAGTCATCGCATCAGAGTGGAGCACATCAATGTGGGTGGAGGTCTTGGAGTCGACTACGAACATCCTAACAGACTTCCTATTCCTGATTTCAAGGCATATTTCGATACATACGCCAAGAAACTGAAGCTTCGTCCAGGCCAGACACTTCACTTCGAATTGGGAAGAGCAGTTGTGGCTCAGTGCGGTAGTCTTATTACGCGTACATTATATATTAAAGAAGGTGCCACAAAGAAGTTTGCCATCGTGGATGCAGGATTTACAGACCTTATCCGTCCTGCACTCTATCAGGCATATCACAAGATTGAGAATATCAGTAGTGAGGACCAGAAAGAAGCATACGATGTTGTAGGTCCTATATGTGAGTCTACAGACGTTTTCGCAAAACAGATTGACCTGAACAAAACACGTCGTGGAGATCTGTTGGCTATCCGTTCAGCAGGTGCTTATGGAGAAATCATGGCCTCACAGTATAATTGCAGGAAACTACCTAAAGGATATTTGAGCGATGAGTAAGTTCTCGGTAGTTATGACCGTATATGATAACGGCGTTGAACTGGAAGAACATCTGAAAGACTTCCTGACACAGGACTATCCGGTGGGGTATGAAGTGATTGTTGTTGATGAGTCATCGACTGATAACAGCGATGATATATTGAAGCTGCACATGCAACAATATCCTCATCTATACAAGACCTTTCTCCCCAAGCCTTATAGAGATGTGATTAGGAAAAGACTTGCTTTAACATTAGGCGTGAAAGCAGCTAAAAACGAGTGGGTTATACTTAGTGACATCCACTCATTCCCTCCATCAGAAACATGGCTCTCAGAACTCTCAGAAAGTCTCGATAAGACATCCGATCTTTACCTGGGCTATTTTACAAAGAAAGGAATGCGGCTTGAATCATACGAGGAAGTAGATTACGCTGAGAAAACCATCGTGAAAGCTGAGCGCCTGAAGGCTGACGGACATAAAGGAAAAATGATGAAGGTAAGACGAGGTAAGTATGACTTCATCGTCGTAAAAAGGGAAAAGGCCCATGATGCTCTCTCGTTCTTCGAGAAGAAAATCGGATTTTGGGAATTGCTTGGCCTCAGACTTGGTATATTGTTTAAGTAATGAAAGTATTGTATGTATATCCGAAGAATGACGATATGGTGATGCAACACGTCACCATGTTGTCTGAGGGTATGCAGAACAGTGCCGAAGTAAGAAGCGTAAATAATCCATCTGATGCCAAAGCAATCGTCAGGGAATGGGTACCAGACATTGTGCATTGTCATGGATGCTGGAACTATTGGGTAGCAAAGACCGGAAATAGTCTCAGAAGAAATGGTGCAAGAGTGGTATTCTCACCACAAGGACAATTAGAACCATGGGTGATGGACGAAGGCTCAATTAAAGAGAAGTTGCCAAAGAAGGTCCTATGGGAAAAGAAATTTGCTGAGAGGGCATACAGTATCATCGCCTTCGGTAAGATGGAAGAAAAGTTCTTGAGGAAACTGAAATGGAATCCGAGAATCGAGGTGATTCATAATGCGCTGATAACGAACAGTATCTCTTGTCAGGAGATGTGCTCACAGACATTCGCTGTATATCAGAAAGTGATGGATTCGAATGTGCTGGAACTCATGGATGAAGATACTAATAATCTACTGACTATCATCATCAAAGCAGGTATCTTGGGCGATTCCCGATGGACAGGAATCACAAATGATAATATATCAGAGGTGATGTGGAGAAGGCTGTTGATCTATGCAGAGCATCAGAATGTGAGAAATTACGTGGACTACGGAATCAACATCCTTGATCTTAGAGCTCCATATATTGATACAGAGAAAATAGATGCCTATTTCCCAGAAGGTTACAAGAAGCCTCAGACAATAAAGAATGTCATCGGTGAATTCAAAGGTGATGAGACAGATTATATTGTGAGGATGATAAGGCAGATAGAGAAAAATCCACTCCTACTCCACCTCATTGAGTTGACAAGAGAGCTCTACAGAGACAATATCAATGACGAAAAGATCCAAGAGGTGCTGGAAGAAAAGAAGATGAGCAAGTATACAGGAAGACTTTTGCAGATTCTTAAAGAACAGACACTGCTTGATGAAGGTTATATGCCCCTGGACCCCATAAATGATCGGGGTACTGAAAAAATAAGGAGAGAGATATCAGAGATGTTACTAATTTGAACTAACAAATAAAAGCCTAAAGATATGAAGATTAACGAAACAGACAAACATTACTTACAATTGTTGAGCCAGTCGTTTCCAACAATTGCTGATGCTGCTAAAGAGATAATCAACCTCGAGGCGATTATGAACCTGCCTAAGGGTACAGAACACTTCCTGGCAGATATTCATGGGGAGAGCGAAGCCTTCCAGCATGTGTTGAAGAACGCCTCAGGAAACATCAAACGAAAAGTCAATGAGCTCTTCGGAAACACCATTAGAGAATCGGAGAAGAAAGAACTCTGTACGCTGATTTATTATCCAGAGCAGAAGCTGGAACTTATCAAGGCACAGGAGACAGACCTTGACGATTGGTATAGAATTACTGTTCACCAACTTGTGAAGGTATGCAGGGAGGTGTCATCGAAATATACCCGTAGTAAGGTTAGGAAATCACTCCCTGAAGACTTCTCGTATATCATAGAGGAACTGCTTCATGAGAGAACAGATGATGTCGACAAGGCTGCATACGTAGCTGTGATCGTGAATACCATTATCTCTACAGGCAGGGCTGATGACTTTATCTGTGCTATCTGTAACGTGATACAGCGATTATCTATCGACCAGTTACATATCCTAGGAGATATCTATGACAGAGGTCCAGGAGCCCATAAGATTATGGACACCCTTAGGCAATACCACTCATGGGATATCCAATGGGGAAACCACGATATCCTCTGGATGGGAGCCTCTGCAGGTAATGACGCATGTATCTGTAATGTGTTAAGACTATGTCTTAGATACGCTAACCTTGCTACCATAGAGGAGTATGGCATTAACCTTGTGCCTCTGGCCACTTTCGCACTTGAAGTATATGGCGATGATCCATGCGAGGAGTTCCTTCCAAAGCTGCTTCCTGGTAACGAGATGGATGAGAAGACTCGTCAGCTTACAGCAAAGATGCATAAGGCTATATCAGTGATACAATTCAAAAGCGAGGCACAGATATTTGAGAGACATCCTGAATGGGATATGAAAGACAGATGCATCTTTAATAGTATCGACTACCAGAAAGGAATCTGTACCATCGATGGCAAGGAGTATGAAATGAGATCATGTCACTTCCCGACTATAAATCCTGATAGCCCCAATGCTTTCACAGAAGAAGAGCAGCAGCTGATGCAAAAGTTGCACCACTCTTTCAGGATTTCAGAGAAGTTGCACAAGCACATCAGGACTATCCTTTCTCACGGATGTATGTTTGCCATACACAACTCCAATCTGCTCTTCCACGCATCTATCCCATTGAATGATGACGGTTCGTTGAAGGAAGTGGAGATTTATCCTGGGAAGAGATATTCCGGTAAAGAGCTGATGCATAACATAGGTATGCTTATAAGGGCTGCTTTCCAGACTAATTCTGCAAGCGGAGAACTTGCTTCTGCTCCTGAAGAATATCCAAGAGAATATGCCCGTGACTATTTCCTATATCTCTGGTGTGGTAAGGATTCTCCACTCTTCGACAAATCAAAGATGGCCACTTTCGAGAGATATTTCCTGAAAGATAAAGAGACATTCAAGGAAGAGAAAGGCAATTACTTCAAACTTCGTGACTCTGAAGAGGTATGCGACAGAATCCTTGATGCCTTTGAGGTGAAGGGGAAGAACAGACACATCATCAACGGACATGTTCCTGTACATGCCTCTAAAGGAGAGAATCCTATCAAGGCAGGAGGAAAACTGATGGTGATTGACGGAGGATTTTCTGAGGCTTATCACAACGAGACGGGTATCGCAGGATACACACTCGTATATCACTCAAGAGGATTCCAGCTGGTTCAGCACGAACCATTCAAATCGTCACGTGATGCTATCGTAAAGGAGACGGATATTAAGTCTACCATCCAGATTGTTGAGATGTCTGCTCACAGAATGCTTGTTGCGGATACTGACAAGGGAGAGGAACTGAAAGACCAGATAAGAGACCTGAAGGAACTCCTGTATGCATATCGTCACGGAATCATCACAGAAAAAAGAAGATAGATGAATCATCTCTGCAGGTTATTTGTCGGCATACTGATTATGCTGCCACTAAATGTTTGTGGCAGCAATACTGTTTATGATTCACAGATAAAATCTTTGATAGCAGTAGTGAATGACAAATGGCTCTCCTACCCTGCAGTTCTCAGGCTGGGGTCTGACGACGTCTTACATATCAGTTTCGATGAGCTATCACATAATTATCACAGATATATTTACAGGTTAGAACACTGTGAGGCAGACTGGAGTAAATCAGAGGATATCTTTGAGAGTGACTGGTTGGAAGGATTCAATGACAACACCATCGACGAATATTCTAACTCCATCAATACCATAGTGGCATATACCCACTATAAGTTCGACATTCCCAACGACAGATGCAGGTTTAAGATGAGTGGAAACTACCGACTCTATGTGATAGACGAAGACTCTGACTCTGAAAAACCTGTAGCTATGGTAGAGTTTATGGTGGCAGAACAGACTATGAACCTTCAGATGAGCGCCACAACGAATACAGATATCGACACTAACGACAAGCATCAGCAGATATCCATGTCATTAGGATTCGGTAATATCCTTGTTACCAATCCTTCAGAACAGATTTATTGTTGTGTTATGCAGAATGGCAGGGATACGTATATGAAAGACAATCCTAAGCCAAACTACATCAATTCCAACGGTCTGGAATGGAGACATAACAAAGACCTTATCTTTGATGCAGGAAACGAATATCACAAATATGAGATACTGGATGTAAGTCACCCTACTATGGGAATAGATATTATCAGATGGGATGGAGTCAACTATCAGGCATATCCGTTTGTTGACTTGCCTCGAGTTAATTATCTATATGATGAAGATGCTAATGGAGCATTCTATATCAGAAACAGTGACAATAGGGAGAATGACATCATCAGCGATTATGTATGGGTGAACTATCGTTTGAAGTGTCCAAGAGTTAACGAAGGTAATATTCTCATTGATGGACACTGGACCACTGATGATAATCACTTTAACTATATGATGGAATACGATGAGGATCAGGAGATGTATGTGGGAAAAATTCTCCAGAAGCAAGGATACTATTCTTATCAGTATCTATATCAGAGCGCTGATGGTAACATATGTCTGTTACCATCAGAAGGTTGTTTCTATCAGACAGAGAACAGCTATCAGGCCTTTATATATTATAAAGGTACGGGTGAAAGGAGCTGGCAACTTGTGGCATACAGGACTCTTACCCTTGATTAGATTTGCTTCATACGAAACTCCTGAGGAGTAGCGTGATACTTATGATAGAACTGGGATATGAAGTAGTTAGGTGATACAAAACCGCACTCTGCAGATATTTCGGCTATATCTTTCGCCTTATCATTTTTAAGGAGTTCATAAGCCCTGCTAAGCATCATCTGTAATGCTACAGGACGAGGGTTCTTATAGATATTTGAAGTAATAAGCTGATAGAACTCCGGCAACTTCATTCCTGCCATATTACTAAGTTCGCGCATAGTGATGGGCTTGTTCTTCTTAACTACAAAAGCAGGCATTACTACCTCCATCATATCGGTAAACTCTTTCGAGAAGTCTGCTATTCCGCTGATATTTTGATTGGAAACTTCCTCCGGCATAGGTTCGAGAACCATTCCACTACGGGCATCACAACGTTCTGCAAACGACTTTATACGTTTTATGATACTCTGTTCCTCATTATCTCTTCGCGCCTTTAATCCGGCATTCTTCAGATACATATAAAGATAGACAATAAGAAGAATACCCAGTATAGATAATCCCAAAAGGAATATACCAGTAGTACGCCACCAGGGTTCATTGATATTTATTACCCATTCATATGGAGTAGTATGCCACTCGTCAGGCAACATCGACGTCTGTACCTCAATCTTATATGTTCCAGGAACAAGAGAGGGCAATGGAAGATGTAATTGCCCGTTACTATCTACAAGACCACCTGAACTATAAGGAGTATAAACCACCCACTTATCGCCCATACCGGGACCTGTAACACGAACCCTATAAAACGTTTGCTGAGGCCGGAAGTAATTTAAGCCAGAGAAAGTGAGTGACAGACTATTCTGATTATAGTTAAGGTTGATGACCTTAGTACGGGTTATAGCTCTCTCAAGAATCACATTGCCCCCCATCTTCTGTCCTGTTCGCACATCAGTGCCATTAACAAACAGACGAATGAGCTTGGGGTAAATATCAGAATTGTTACTTTGCCGTATTGTGGCCATATTGTTAGGGTTGAATGCCAGCACATGATCAAGAGCCTGCATGACAATTGTACCATCATCTAATATCATAGAACGCCCATTGACAAACGACTCGTTTGGTATACCGTCATACTGGTTATAACGATAGATATATCTTATCTTGTCGCCAGCTATCGTAATGCAACAAACGCCATAACTGGAACCTACCCATATATTATTGAATTTATCTTCTTGTATACAATGGATAACATTATTCAAAAGCCCATCATGACGAGTAATAAGTTGTGGAAGAAGTGCTGACTCATTACGATAAAGCTGAAGACCTGTAGATGTACCTACCCAATCCCAGCCGCGTGAATCATGAAAGACACAGTTTACGCTCTTATCACGATAAGTATATTCAGGGGTAACAGTATTGTCGAGAAGTTTTGCATAGTACAGTGCTTCCTTATCTTCCCATTCATAAGCCTTAAATGGAATGGTATAAGGTCGTGCATAAAGAAGACCTCGTTTCTCTGTTCCTAACCACATTCCACCCTGCTTATCAAACTCAATGCTGTTTATGTCTGAAAGAAGCATAGAGCCATCAGCCATTCTCAGTTTATCTATATGATTCAACGACTTTGATGAAAGGTCGTATGTCCAGTAGCAATAGGCAGAAGGGATATAAAGCGTCCCATTGTGTATCTTGAGATTACTCATATAATAAGGTGTCTCAAGGATTGTATCCCATTTCTTTTTCGACATGTCGAAATGAAGAAGAATAGCTACATTGTCATCGTTCTTGGAACCATTACGTATCTGGTAGAAAGAAGATCCATTTTTAAGTATCACTGTGGTGGAGCTATAAATCTGGGCATGTTTTTCATCATATGCAGCCTCACTGAAGACAACCTTCCCCGAAGAAAGCTCTAGGATATCGAGTACTCCATCTTCATAAAATAAGAGAAGATACTTGCCTTCATATGTATCTAATTCTTGAAGATCGTGATCCTTTCTTACATTGAAATACTTTTTCCGTTCTATATTATACAGTCCCTTATCTGTAAGAAGATATAATAAGTTCTCGCTGTCGCAAAACAAGTCATGCACCTTATCACTCACTCCTAATGCTTTTAACTCATCGACAATGCTTGTCACATACGTCTCTCGTATAAGATCTATACATGACAGGGCATTGCGTTTCTTAAACCATATATGATGATGTTTATCGAAATAAAGATGAGCATGACCTTTGTATTTGGATATGGGATAGATATTCTCTGTTGTGGGATCAATATAAGTAAACTTCTGGCCTTCGAAGAAATTAATCTGTCCCATTGTGGTTATCACAAGTCGTCCCGTCTTAGTACAGTTAATAGTCTGTGCAGAATTGTCTGCCAGACCATTTGCTGCGTTGTATACAAAGAAACGTTTCTCTGTCTCTGCCATTGATTGGGTTACAATCAACAGCAAACATAAGATAAGGGGTAGTATCGTAAGATATCGTTTACACATAAACGGGTCATAGTTATTGGTGCAAAGATAGTAAGAATTTAGTAAATAACAAAGATTTTTGCGAAAAACTCGTAAAATATTTGGTATTTCGGTCAAATTGGAGTAATTTTGCAGCGCCATCGGAGTAATTGAAAAAAATTGTGGAGACAGAGGCTCGGACGCAACCTGTCGTAGTAGTAGTAAGTGCACTTGACGGCATCACCGACAAACTGATCGCCACATCGAAGATGGCAAAGGCAGGCGATGACCACTATCGTGAGGAATTCGACGCGATGGTGACACGCCACCACCAGATGATTGAGGCCATTATCTCTGATGACAAAAAGCGCATTGACTTATTCAACAATGTAGATAGTCTCTTCGATCAGTTGAAGAGTATATTCTATGGTGTGTATCTTATTCACGACCTGTCGAAAAAGACTGAGGACACCATCGTTAGTTATGGTGAGCGTCTGAGTTCGCATATCGTGGCAGCGATGATTAAGAACGGTGTTCGTATGAATAGCCGTGACTTCATCCGTACAGAGAAGAAACAGGGCAAGCACGTTATTGATGCAGAGCTTACCACTCAGCTTGTAAAGGAATCATTCAAGGACATCAGCGACAAGAATGTGTATGTAGTACCGGGCTTTATCGCTCGTGATCGTGATAGCCACGAGACCACAAATCTGGGTCGTGGCGGTTCTGACTATACAGCCTCTATCATCGCTGCTGTACTCAATGCAGAAGTGCTGGAGATATGGACTGATGTAGATGGCTTCATGACTGCAGATCCTAAGGTCATCAAGAGTGCTTACACCATCAACGAACTATCTTACGTTGAGGCGATGGAGCTCTGTAACTTCGGAGCAAAGGTAATCTACCCACCTACCATCTATCCTGTATGCGTAAAGAATATACCTATTAAAGTTAAGAATACCTTTAACCCAGAACATCCTGGAACACTTATCAAGGCGAAGATTGAAGATGACAATAAACCCATTAAAGGTATTTCAAGTATCAAGGGTACTTCGCTGATTACAGTCACCGGTCTTTCGATGGTGGGTGTGATTGGTGTAAACCGTCGTATCTTCACAACTCTTGCCAATAAAGGTATCTCAGTGTTTATGGTATCTCAGGCTTCTTCTGAGAACTCTACATCTATTGGTGTTCGCGATGAGGATGCCGATGCAGCTGCAGAGGTACTGAACGCAGAGTTTGCTAAGGAGATAGAGACAGGCGCAATGTATCCCATGCAGGTAGAGAGTGGTCTTGCTACCATCGCTATCGTGGGTGAGAACATGAAACAGACACCAGGTATCGCAGGTAAGCTGTTTGGTACTCTGGGACGTTCTGGTATCAGTGTTATCGCTTGTGCTCAGGGTGCGTCAGAGACGAATATCTCATTCGTTGTTGATGGCAGATTCCTGCGTAAGTCATTGAACGTGCTCCACGACTCATTCTTCCTGTCAGAATATAAGGTGCTCAATATATTTATCTGTGGTATCGGTACTGTTGGAGGCATGCTCCTTGAACAGATCCGTACACAGCAGCAGTATCTGATGCAGGCAAGACGTCTGAAGCTGAATGTCGTTGGTATCTCCGATGTCGACAACTTCGTGTTAGATCGCGATGGTATCGACCTCGATAATTACGAGAAAATCCTTCGTGCAGGATTCCCTGCAAATACAGAACATATGCGTGATGAGATTGTTAAGATGAACATCTTCAATAGCGTGTTTGTTGACTGTACAGCAAGTCGTCAGATAGCAATGCTCTATCAGACATTCCTGGAACACAATATATCAGTAGTAGCTGCAAATAAGATTGCTGCTTCAAGTGACTATGACAGCTACGTAAAACTCCGTCAGACAGCCCGCGATCGCGGTGTATGGTTCCGCTATGAGACCAACGTAGGTGCAGGTCTGCCAATTATCGGAACTATCAACGACCTTTGTAACTCTGGTGATAAGATCTTGAAGATTGAGGCAATCCTGAGTGGTACCCTGAACTTCATCTTCAACGAGATAGCAGCAGATGTGCCATTCTCAGAGACTGTACGTCGTGCTAAGGAGCAGCGCTACTCTGAGCCAGATCCACGTATCGACCTCAGTGGTACTGATGTGATTCGTAAGCTCGTAATCCTCACCCGTGAGGCTGGATATAAGGTTGAGCAGGAGGATGTAGAGAAGCATCTGTTTGTACCAAACGATTACTTCGAGGGAAGCCTCGATGACTTCTGGAAGCGTCTCCCTGAGCTCGATGCCGACTTTGAGAAGCGTCGTAAGGTGCTCGAGGCAGAGAACAAGCGTTGGCGCTTTGTTGCCACAATGGAAGCAGACGAGAATAATCCATCATCGTTTAAGACGAGTGTTGCCCTGAAGGAGGTTCCTTACGGACATCCTTTCTACGGCCTCGAGGGTTCTAACAATATCGTGCTGCTCACTACTGAGCGTTATAAGGAGTATCCTATGCTCATTCAGGGCTACGGCGCTGGTGCTGCTGTAACGGCAGCTGGTGTCTTCGCCAACATCATGAGTATCGCAAATATATAGTTTTATGAAGCATATCATCATATTAGGTGATGGCATGGCAGATCTTCCCGTCGAGCGTCTCGGTGGGAAGACCTTGCTTCAATATGCCCGTAAACCCATGATGGATAAGTTGGCAGCGGAAGGTCGCTGTGGAAGACTTATCACCGTACCAGAAGGATTCCCTCCAGGATCAGAGGTTGCCAATACCGCAATTCTTGGTTATGACCTGAATAAAGTATATGAAGGCAGAGGACCACTTGAGGCTGCATCGATAGGCTACGAGATGGCTGATGATGATTTCGCCATAAGGTGTAATATCATAACTCTCGAAGACGGTAAGATCATCACTCATAACGGGGGAAACCTTGAAACGAAGGATGCCGACATCCTGATACAATATCTGAATGAGAATTTAGCAAAACCTATCAATGAACGTGAGGGGTGTGAGAGAGTGAAGTTTATCACTGGTATCCAGTATCGCCATCTTCTTGTAATCAAGGGTGGTAATAAGCACATCGTTTGTGCCCCACCCCATGATCATCCTAATGAAGAATGGAAGCCTCTATTAGTAAAGGCTCAAGACCTAGGAGATCTCGATTCTCTTGGAGATCATAGGAGACTCTCTCCTCAGCAAACAGCAGATCTTCTCAATGAGCTTATTCTGAAATCTCAAGAGCTTTTGGCAGAGCATCCTTATAACAAAGCGAAAGCTGCAAAGGGTGAGCGTCAGGCAAATAGCATCTGGCCTTGGAGCGGAGGTTATCGTCCTTCAATGGAGACTCTTATGGCACAATATCCTCAGGTAAAGTCCGGAGCTGTAATCTCTGCAGTAGATCTTATCAGAGGTATAGGCCACTATGCAGGATTGAGAATCATCGAGGTAGAAGGTGCCACAGGTCTGGCAGATACAAATTACGAAGGTAAGGCTCAAGCTGCGATAGAGGCTCTGAAGAGAGATGACTTCGTGTTTGTGCATGTTGAGGCAAGTGATGAGGCAGGACATGATGGAGATCTCGAACTAAAACTTAATACCATCGAGTATCTTG
Source organism: uncultured Prevotellaceae bacterium (assembly GCA_902761605.1). Classification (GTDB taxonomy): domain Bacteria; phylum Bacteroidota; class Bacteroidia; order Bacteroidales; family Bacteroidaceae; genus Prevotella. The sequence goes on along the minus strand of CACWLC010000048.1, from coordinate 15,537 downwards.
ACCAGCGACTGATAAAACCCATCTATAATGAGATCATAACATGGAATGAGCCTGTAGCGATAGCAGTACTGCCTGACCATCTCACACCTGTTGAGATGAGAATACACGTAGGACAGCCTGTACCTTTCCTTATATGGTATAATGGTATTCAGGCCGACGATATACAGCAATATGATGAGGTTTCATGTGTATCTGGTTCTTATGGTCTTCTCAAACTCGATGAGTTCATGCACACTTTCATGAACATATCATAAAGTTTAAAGCTCAAGTATAAAGTTCAAAGTATATGAAATATTACAGTACTAATGGCAAAGCGCCTATAGCTGATCTGCATAAGGCAGTAGTAAAAGGACTGGCAGAAGACAGAGGACTCTATATGCCAGAAGAGATAAAGACACTTCCGAAGGTGTTCTTCGAGGATATTCAGAGCATGAATTTCCAACAGATTGCCTACAATGTGGCAAGTGCATTCTTTGGAGAGGATGTAGACCTCGATGCTCTTCAGGACATCGTTTACGACACATTATCGTTCGATTGTCCTGTAAAGAAGGTTAAGGACAATATCTACTCTCTGGAACTCTTTCATGGTCCTACCCTCGCCTTCAAGGATGTAGGTGCCCGTTTCATGGCAAGACTCCTGCAGTATTTTATCCGTATGGAGGGTAAAGAACAGGTAAATGTTCTTGTTGCCACCTCTGGTGATACGGGTTCTGCTGTTGCTAATGGTTTTCTGGGAGTAGAGGGAATCCATGTGTATGTGCTCTATCCTAAAGGAAAAGTGTCGCCAATACAGGAATGCCAGTTTACCACTCTCGGCAAAAACATTACAGCCATAGAGGTGGATGGTGTCTTCGACGATTGTCAGGCACTCGTAAAGAATGCCTTTATGGATGAGGAGTTGAATAAGCACATGAAACTCACTTCTGCCAACAGTATCAACGTAGCCCGTTTCCTTCCTCAGGCATTCTATTATTTTAATGCCTACGCCAGGATGAAGCAATTGTCAAATAGTGGAATTGTAGAATCGTCAAATTTGGTAATGTGCGTGCCTTCAGGTAACTTCGGAAATATCTGTGCAGCACTCTTTGGCCATCAGATGGGACTTCCTGTAAAGCGTTTCATCGCAGCTAATAATGCCAATGATATCTTCTATAAGTATCTGCAGACGGGCAAATATGATCCCAAGCCATCTATCCAGACACTTGCAAACGCAATGGATGTGGGCGATCCCTCTAACTTCGCTCGTATAATCAACCTCTATAGCAAGAATAACACTCTTACCAGTGAGGCAACACATCATCGTATTACCAACCTTATCAGTGGTGCCACATATAGTGACGAACAGATCAAGGAGACGATGCGTAAGTGTTATGAAGAGACAGGTTATATCCTCGATCCTCATGGAGCATGCGGATATCAGGCTCTTGTAGAAGGTCTGGGAGAGAATGAGGTAGGAGTATTCTGTGAGACAGCTCATCCTGCCAAATTCAAGGAGAAGGTAGATGAGATCCTTGGAATAGATGTAGCAATTCCTGAGCGACTTGCAGCCTTTATGAAGGGTGAGAAACAGAGTGTTGCAATGAGTAAGGACTTCTACGACTTTAAAAAGTATCTTCTGACGCGTTAAAAAGGTATTATAACCAAAGAAAAAAGGTTGAAAACAAGGATTTTTCGCTGATTTAACATTTTTTTACTAGTAAATGCTTGCAATTATCGAAATTAATCCATACCTTTGCAACGTGTGTTTTTCATAGTATTAGATTTAAGGTTAACATTAGGGGCTCGGCGGAGCCCCATTTTTTTATATGCCTATGAGAAGACAAACAGCATGCTCCTTACGAACTGGATAATCAGGATATATAGCACGAAGACTGGTGCTCCCTTACTTATGCCAAATGATAGGGCATCAAGAATATCCTTTATATCCCTAAGGCGTCCTGACATTATACCATATATTATAGACACCAAAGCTATGCCGAAAGCTGTTAGTGGCACGATGCTTCTACTGAAAGGTGATGGGAAGAGTGCTCCCGTAGCTGAAAGAAGAATAGCATGAGGAATAACAGTCAGAAGAAGTATCACAACGATATATGCCAGAAGAAATACTATCGCAACTCTCAGAGCTGTCTTATCGCGATATGTCATCTGATAGCTGGCATCTGTCAATGATATTAGTCCTGATTTCTGGAATGCTCCAAAAGCCATAAGGAGTATTATAAGCCATACGAGAAGTGGAGAAGAAACCATAGTTGTAAAACCACCCACGAACCATCTTATTCCTTCACTCGACAGTAAAGAACGTACCTCTTCCTCTCCTATTGCAAAGAGGATCCATGACAAGAGTATCAGCACCAGTTCAGCCAGAAGCAGAACAAGTGCCGTAAACGCCATGAATCTCTTATTGAATATGGAAGAATCAATCTTCATCTGGCACCAGGTTATCTATATCTATGATATGAAGTTCGATGGCACGTACCACAAGTCGCGTGGCGTTGACACTACCTTCTGATTCAGAGAACAGCTTCTTGATGAGATCATTCTGTCTCTTCTCAAGACTCTTAACTCCAAAGGGCATTCCGCGTAGGCCTGTGATTTGTTCCTTGGTATATCCCAGAGCCAGATGACGGAGGAATCTCTCGTCATACTCATCTACCTCGTAGTTGACTACTGCCTCCTGCTTAGCTAATTGTCCGCTTACTGCCTGCTTGAACCGTTCTACGATCTTCTCGAGTATAGGTTCATTGAATACCAGAGTCTTACCTTCCATCACAGCATTCACATCACCACGTGTAAGCAGTTCACCTGTCTTTAGGATAATACCGTCAGCACCTGCATCAAGCACATCCACCCAGAGTTTCTCGTTTAGAATCTCACCAGTGAAAATAAGTACCCTTATATCCGGATGCATCTCCTTGGTAGAACGACATATCTCAACCCCGACAGTAGTAGATCCTCCAAGTCCGAGATCAAGCAGGAGAAGATCTGGCTTCTGTTGCTTGAGGAGCTTCCAGTATGACGCCTCATTGTCTGCAGTACCAATGACTTCTGCCTCAGGAATGTCATTACGTATGATACCCAGGGTGCCTTTCAGTTCGAGGGGCACATCCTCAACGATTATCACTTTAAAATTTTCCATATTCTTATTTTTTTCTATTTGTTACTACTGCAGGAAGGATTATGTGCACAATAGTCTCTCCATCAATATTCTCAGCACTTATTCCACACATCCTTCGATTTGTTGTCTCACCATGATCTCTTACTATCTGTCTGCACAGCAGATAAGGGATATTCTTCGACGACGCAGGTGTAAAGAGTTGCTGGGCCTCTTCGTCTGACAGATGCAGCTTGGGCATAGTCACATCCACCTCTGCATATTTGTCTTTAATGGATACTGTCTCTTTTCCGCCACCTTCTTTCCTTAGAATCTCAAAGAGATAACGTATCAGGTTCTCATCACCCAATATACCATTCTCCAAGGGACGAACATGCATATGAACACCCTCTATCTGATGCATCGCCTGTTGTGATAGTATTCCGTATAGTTCACGATAATATCCCACCACTTCTGAAAGTGAATCCACATCATTCTGCTCTATGAGCTGGGAAATACGTGATGGATAATACATCGTCTCGTGTTTCAATGTCGAGAGACAGTTGTCAAGCACAGCATTAGCTACGTGGAGATTATTATTCTCCAGTTCTGCACGTCTCAGCTCATCATCCGTAATTTCAAGGTTTGAACGTTTTTCTTTTTCCTGCAGGAAACGGTAATAGAGCCTGTGACGGTAATAGAGCAGATAATATGCAGGCACGATAGCCAACAACAATAGTACCAGCAGGATAACAGCTATTCTCTTGTTCGCCTGCGACTGCTGCATCTGCCTGCAATATGCAGGAAGGTTATTGTCGGCAGATAGTTCCTTATATAGTTGGGTATATATCTTATTGTTATATGAATACACCTGCCACTCATGAAGCGCAAGAGCAGCAACAGCGCTCTCATTACGCATGTCGAGGATCACCTGATAGTTGACTTTCAGCGAGTCATGCAGCCACGATATCTCCGGAGCCATAAGCGAAGGATTACCCAGCTGTTGGAGTAGTTGTTTCCCGTTGGGACATATCTCCTGGTAGTGTCTATTCAGATAATATCTGCAAGAGTCTGCAAAGAGAAGAGTCTTTTCGTAGTTACCATTGATATTTGAGAAATAGGCCGAGTCTGCATATACTGAGGCCTTACCCAGAGCGTCAGAGGCTGAAATAAATGATAACGGATAAAGGATAAATGATAATACAAGTAATGTACGGAGTACTCCTTTGGGGAGTCTGAAATACAGGCGTGAGCCCTTACCCAATGTACTCTCTGCTGAGATCTTACATACACTGAAGATGTTCGACAGCTTACGGTATTTCTCTATTATTCCCTTACAGTTAAGCAGTCCGAAACCATGCGACTCCTGCATCTGATTATGACGCTTTATCGAGTTACTGTCTTCATCTACGATTGGTTTTGCATCGAAGAGATGTGCCAACTGCTCATCTGTCATTCCCTGTCCTGTATCACTAACGGATATCTCCACATAATCGGGAGTCTCTGTAGCGGATAGTTCCACCCTTCCCTCAGCAGCAGTAAACTTACGTGCATTGTCTGTGAGAGTGTTAAGCATAAATAGTGTGAGCACTCTGTCTGCCTTTACCTGAGCCGTTGTCTCCTTCACATCGAGGGTGATACCCTTCATCTCGAAGCTCTTTTTCCCTTTGGCTACAATATCGAAGAGCGACTGGAGGGCGAAACTCTCCACTTTCACATTCAGTTCTCCCTGACGAAGTTGTATCCATTGGGTGAGGATATCATTATAGTCGTTTATCTGATTGATGAGCTCACCCACATACTCCATATCTCCACCTTTATCCACCTCGTGGATGATGCGGTCTATGAATGGCGTGATACTATTCACGAGAGATATCCTCGCACGTTGCTCAAGATTGCGCCGCTCACTTGTCTCCACACGCAATCGTCCCATAGCGAGCTCGTCTTGTCGCTGTTCCAGTAGGTCATCCAGATGATTATGCAGGTGCTGTTTCTTATTCAGGTGATTAAACAGCCACAACGAGAACAGCAACAATACGATAGCTACACCTACGGCCAACAGCATCCAGTTTAGTTGTTTTGCAGAAGCCTCCAGTTGATTTGCTCGTGCCTCCAGTTGTCTGTCCTGACGTGTCTCTGTCATCAGGTCTATGTAGATGTTCCTGTTAATATCGCTCTGAGCCTTGTCATCCATAGCAGAAAAAGCCACACTCAGCTGTTCTCTGATACTTGCCACAAGGTCAGGAGCCTGATTTATGATACTGTCCGACAATGCCTGCTCGAGATTATAAAGCGTAGATTCATAGTCGCCTATCTGACGATAACATGAAGCGAGAGTACGATATGCTCCTGCTATCTGGTAAATATCACCATACTCTGTAAATATCCCGAGTGCACTCTCAGCAAGCCATCCTGGAATCATCTCTTCTTCTATACCTTCAGGATTGAGGAATTTCATCGCAGGCATATTGTCGTCTATCAGTTGTCTGCGATAGTCTTCATCCATAAGATGTGCCAGCAGGAAACAACGCATGAGAAGATCAAACTCTCGTTGGTTGATATCTTGCTGTGTTCCTTCTGTGATGATTCCGCCTGCTCCTATATTGTACAGATAGTTCAGATATTGCGCGGTATCTCGCTGTATCTCATTCTCATCGATAGCATACAGAGCATCAATAGATTGTCGCTCCAGTCCTACATAATAATAATAGGTGGAGTTTACTATCGCATATTCTGTCTCCGCATAGAGCAGATTGCTTGCGTCGCGCTCTGTGAGTGTGCTCCTCTCTTCATTGATCCTACGCAATGCTCTGTCTGCAAGTTCACGATATTCATGAAACTCACGATTATTGGAACGACGCTGACAGAGTCGCATCTGTAATACATAAGATGTAAATAGTTGTATCTGATTATCAGTTATTTCTAAAATTTCATTCAAGCATTTCTCTGCATCGATGTATCTCATCCGTACGATATTCACAAAGGCGAGATTATTCAGAGCTTCTGCCCTGCCATTGTCATATCCGTCTGAGAGATCATAAGCTTTCTTTGCATAGTATTCTGTTGAGTCAACATTCCGATAGTGACAGGCATAAGACTTGTGATTCAGCTTGTCCACAGTCTGTCTGTCGGGGCTTGAACATGCTGATATAAGAATGGTTGATATAATGAATAGCCAAAGTCGCATGTAAACAAAGTTCCCCTTCCAGCCATAGCCAGAAGGGGAAATGTTATAGTCAGTTATGCACGTGCCTTAGCGATATAGCCTAAGGCCTCTTTGCACTTGTCTGTGACATACTGCCAGTCGCCTGCCTTCACCTTGTCTGATGGGAAGAGCTTAGAACCCATACCTACGCAGAATACGCCAGCCTTGAACCACTTGGTGAGGTTATCCTCCTCAGGAGCAACGCCACCTGTTACCATGATCTTTGACCAAGGCATAGGAGCCATAAGACCCTTGATGAGGTTTGGACCTACTACGTCGCCAGGGAATACCTTTGTGAAGTCGCAACCTACCTCCTGTGCCTTACCGATCTCAGAAGGTGTGAGACAACCTGGGCAATAGGTCACGCAACGACGGTTACATACGATTGCGATGTCGGGGTTGAACAGAGGACCAACAACGAAGTTGGCACCCAGCTGGATGTACAGCGATGCGGTAGGAGCATCAACAACGCTACCGATACCGAGAGCCAGCTCTGGGCACTCCTTAAGAACCCACTTTGACAGCTCACCGAATACCTCATGAGCGAAGTCGCCGCGATTGGTGAACTCGAAAGCGCGAACACCACCTTCGTAGCAAGCCTTAATGACGTTCTTGCAAACTTCTACGTCCTTATTGTAGAAAACAGGAACCATAGGTGCTTCGGCAATCTTTGCCATCACCTGAAACTTATCAAATTTTGCCATAATTATTCTTTATATTCACGTTTGAAAAAATAAGTACCACACTCAACAGCTACCAGTTCCCAGCCTTCAAAGCCAAGTTCATTCAGTTTATTTTCATCACCGACGAGTCGCGTTACTACCTTATATTCAAACTGTTTCATATATTCTGTATTTAATAAAAGTTATCTCTGTACGCGACCGTTGGCATTACCACCAGCAAGGCTCTCAACCTCATCAACAGATACCAGGTTGAAGTCACCATTGATAGTGTGCTTAAGAGCAGAAGCAGCAACAGCAAACTCCAGAGCCTCGCCCTGTGTTGGCTTTGTCAGCAGACCATGAATCAGACCACCAGAGAAAGAATCACCACCACCTACGCGGTCGATGATAGGATTGATCTCATAACGCTTTGACTGATAGAACTCCTTACCATCATAGATAAGAGCCTTCCATCCGTTGAATGTAGCGCTGAAGCTCTCACGGAGAGTAGAAACGACATACTTGAATCCGAACTGCTCACGCATCTGCTTGAAGATTCCCTCGTAACCGGCAGCGTCTGTCTGGCCACCCTCTACGTCAGCATCGGGCTTGAAACCGAGACAGAGCTCTGCATCCTCCTCATTACCGATACATACGTCAACATACTGCATCAGTGGACGCATGATAGAGATAGCCTTCTCAGAGGTCCACAGCTTCTTACGGAAGTTGAGGTCTACAGATACGGTAACACCATGACGCTTTGCTGCCTCACAAGCGAGCTTTGTCAGTTCTGCTGCCTTGTCAGAGATAGCTGGAGTGATACCTGACCAGTGGAACCATGCAGCACCCTCCATGATCTTGTCGAAGTCGAAGTCCTTTGGATCTGCCTCTGCGATAGCTGAGTGAGCGCGGTCGTAGATCACCTTTGAAGGACGCATAGAAGCACCTGTCTCTGCATAATACAGACCTACGCGGTCACCACCACGGGCAATGAACTCAGTGTTTACACCATAACGACGCATTGCATTAACAGCAATCTGACCGATCTCATGCTTTGGAAGCTTTGAAACGAAGTAAGCCTCGTGACCATAGTTAGCCACTGAGATAGCTACGTTTGCCTCACCACCGCCAGGGATGATGCGGAATGATTCACTCTGAATGAAACGATCGTTTCCTTGTGGAGAAAGGCGGAGCATGATCTCGCCTAATGTTACGATTTTAGCCATTTTAAATTCTTTGTTTTAGAGATTTATTACTATCATTTTTTTATTTTCACCGCAAAGGTATGAATATTTTTCGATACCGCCAAACATTATGGGATGAAAAAGCAGAAAATTTACGGAAACGATTTCGGTGAAACGAAAAGTAACGTAATTATTTGGTCGTTCAAGAAAAAACATGTAACTTTGCACAAAATATTGATTTTTAAAAAACCAAAATGGCAAAAGACAATATCAGAATCAAGGATATCGCCGAGCGTGCCGGCGTATCTGTTGGAACCGTAGACCGTGTGCTTCACAATCGTCCCAACGTGTCTAAATCGGCTCTCGAGAAAGTCAACAAGGCTCTTGAGGAGATGGACTACAAACCCAACGTTTATGCCTCTGCCCTTGCTTACAACAAGAGTTACACCTTTTATATTGTACTTCCCAAGCACGAGCAGGAAGCTTACTGGGATGAGGTTGAGGAAGGTGCTCAGGCATGTACCGATTTCAGAAGGGATTTTGGCGTCAAACTGAAGTTCATCTACTATGAGCGCTTCAACAATGCAGCCTTCACACGTATGGTACGTGAGTTCCTCACAGAGAAGTTTGATGGTGTCATCATCGTGCCAACAACACTCGAGCAGACAGCGAAATTCACCGAGAAGCTTACAGACAGAGGTATCCCCTACGTTCTTCTCGACTCCTACATGCCCGACCTCAAGCCCCTCTCTTTCTTCGGACAGGACTCTTTTGCCAGCGGTTATTTCGCAGCTAAGATGCTGATGCTCATAGCGGCCAAGGAGAAAGAGATAGCACTCTTTAAACAGACCCGCGATGGTAAGGTAGGTTCAAAGCAGCAAGCTAACCGTGAGACAGGGTTCCGTCATTATATGGTTGACCACTTCCCTGATACCAAGATCATCGAAGTAGACCTTCCTCTCGACGATGAGAAGAAAGACTACGACGGAATCCTTGAGAAGTTCTTTGCCGCCAACCCGGGTATCCACCACTGTATCACCTTCAACTCCAAGGCGCATATCGTGGGTGAGTTCCTCCAGAAGAGCAATCGTCGTAACATTCAGATCATGGGTTATGATATGGTGCCAAAGAATAAGGAGTGTGTACGTCAGGGAAGCATCTCCTTCCTCATTGCCCAGCATGCTTATCAGCAGGGTTATGCAAGTGTCGACGCTCTCTTCGAGGCAGTAGTGCTTAAGCGCGCCGTCAATCCCGTTAACTACATGCCCATCGAGATCCTCACGAAGGAAAACGTAGACTTTTATCGCCGAACAGCAATATAAACTAAAACAAATACATTATGGAACAAGCTACCTATTTAAAGATTAATCCGGCTGATAGCGTCGTAGTATGTCTGCAGCCAAAGAAAAAGGGAGAAATTATCGAAGTCGACGGCCTTAGCATCGCCCTGAATCAGGATACCCCTGCAGGACACAAGGTGCTCATCAAGGACGTCAAGGAAGGTGAGGATATCATCAAATACGGATATCCCATCGGTCATGCACGCCAGGACCTGAAGGCAGGCGACTGGGTAAACGAGAACAACCTCAAGACAAACCTCTCAGGAACTCTCGAATACACTTATCAGCCTGTTGGCAAGGAACTGAGCATCGCAAACGAGAACCGCACCTTCAAGGCCTACAAGCGTAAGAACGGTGATGTAGGAGTACGTAACGAGATCTGGATTGTACCTACCGTTGGCTGTGTCAATGGCATCGCAGAGCGCCTCGCACAGAAGCTCCGCAAGGAGACAGGTCTTGAAGGAATCGACAGCGTCTATGCCTGGCATCATAACTACGGATGCTCTCAGCTCTCAGAAGACCACGAGAACACCCGTAAGGTGCTCCGCGACATCTGTCTGCATCCAAATGCAGGAGCTGTGCTTGTACTGAGTCTCGGCTGTGAAAACAACCAGCCCGAAGACTTCATGGCTATGCTCGGTGACTACGATAAAGACCGCATCAAACTCCTCGTGACCCAGCGTGTAGATGGCGACGAGGTAGAGGCAGGTATGCAGATTCTGCGTGAGCTCTACGATATCGCCAAGAAGGATAAGCGTGAGGAAGTGCCCGTAAGTCAGCTGCGCGTAGGACTGAAGTGTGGTGGCTCTGACGGATTCTCCGGCATCACCGCTAATCCTCTCGTTGGTGAGTTCAGCGACTGGCTCGTGGCTCAGGGAGGTACAAGTGTTCTCACTGAGGTACCTGAGATGTTCGGTGCCGAGACGATTCTCATGAACCGTTGCCGTACTGAGGAGCTCTTCAATCAGACAGTATCAATGATCAACAACTTCAAGAACTACTTCCTCTCTCACGGAGAGCCTGTAGGCGAGAACCCATCTCCAGGCAACAAGGCCGGAGGTATCTCTACTCTTGAGGATAAGGCTCTGGGATGTACCCAGAAGTGTGGTAAGGCTCCTGTAAGTGGTGTTATGGAGTATGGCGACCGTTTGGAGAATAAGGGTCTTAACCTTCTCTCTGCCCCAGGCAACGACCTTGTGGCAGCCACTGCCCTCGCCTCTTGCGGATGTCATATCGTACTCTTCACCACTGGTCGCGGTACACCTTTCGGCACCTTCGTTCCTACGATGAAGATTGCCACCAATCCTACACTTGCAAAGAACAAGCCTAACTGGGTTGACTTCTCTGCAGGACAGCTCGTTGAGGGCCGCACCATGCAGGAGATTGTTCCTGAGTTTATCGATAAGGTCCTCGCCGTTGCCAGTGGCGAGAAAGCCCGCAACGAGGAAAACGGTTATCGTGAAATATCAATCTTCAAAAACGGTGTAACACTGTAAATGAACAGAGGTCTTATAGCATTATCACCCCTTGGGGTGTTCATCGTATTGTATTTAGTCACCAGCATCATTGCTGGTGACTTCTACAAGGTGCCTATCACTGTGGCCTTCATGGTGTCGAGCATCTATGCGGTGATCATCCACGGGGGCCGTCCGCTGCGCGAGAGGATAGATATCTTCAGTCGCGGAGCAGCCACGGGACAGATGATGCTGATGATCTGGATCTTCGTTCTCGCAGGAGCCTTTGCCAACTCCGCAAAGATGATGGGTAGCATCGACGCCACAGTCAATCTCACCCTCTCTCTCCTACCCCCACAGATGCTGCTCGCTGGTCTTTTCGTGGCAGCCTGTTTCATCTCCATATCCATAGGCACGAGTGTGGGCACCATTGTGGCCCTCACACCTATTGCGGCAGGAGTGGCCCAACAGACGGGTACCGACGTGGCGCTGATGACGGCAGTGGTCGTTGGCGGTTCCCTCTTTGGCGACAACCTCTCTTTCATCTCCGACACCACCATCGTGGCCACATCCTCACAGGGATGCCGCCTCTCGGATAAGTTCCGCGTCAACTCGTTCATCGTCGTACCTGCAGCGATAGTCATCCTCATCGTCTATATCTTCATGGGCTCTGGCATAAGTGCCCCGCAGCATATAGCCGACGTACAGTGGGTGAAGGTTATCCCCTACCTCGCAGTACTCATCACCGCTATCTTCGGAATGAATGTTATGGCTGTGCTCACTCTCGGCATCATCCTCACAGGAGTCATAGGTCTGCTTACTGGCTCTTTCGATATCTTCGGATGGATGAAGTCTATAGGCGACGGTATCATCGGCATGGGCGAGCTTATCATCATCACCATGATGGCAGGAGGAATGCTCGAGCTCATAAAACAACAGGGCGGCATCGATTTCATCATCCGTCGCATGACCCGGCATATTCACGGCAAACGTGGTGCCGAACTCAGCATCGGAGCCCTCGTGGCGATGGTGGATGTATGCACGGCTAACAACACGGTGGCCATCATCACCGTAGGAGGCATAGCCAAACAGATAGGCGACAAATACGGTGTCGACAACAAGAAGGCCGCCTCTATCCTCGACACCTTCTCGTGTGCCGTACAGGGTGTCATCCCCTACGGTGCCCAATTGCTGATGGCGGCAGGACTGGCATCACTCAACCCCGTCAACATTATACCTTATCTATATTATCCTATGGCCATCGGCATCGCAGCTCTTCTCTCCATCCTTCTGCGCTACCCCCGCCGCTATTCCTGATTACTCATGAACATCATTCAGCGCAATTTCTTCCGTCTTCTCCGTTCCGGAGCCTTTGAGAGCAAGGAACAGATAGAGCCCATGTCGGTATTCAAGTGGCAGAAGCTATATCAGTTGGCAGTAATGCACGATGTGGCAGGTTTCGTCTACGACGGACTCATGCGCTGCCGTGAACAGTTCTTCATACACCTTACCGATGCCCAGTGGGCGCAATGGGAGAAGACCATCGACAGCATCCGTAAGAATCCCCGTAACGACGATGCCGAAGAGGATGAGTTTCTTCGTGCCGACCATCTCACCAACCCCATCCTCAACCGCAAGCTCCAGTCGGTGCTCGATGATGAGAACTCCGACATCAAGAGCCGCCAGATGCTGCTGATGATTATCCGCATCTCACGACATATCCTCAACGAGGGCGTGCCCGTGCGACAGCTCGTCGAACTCGGCACCTTCCTCCGTACCGATGGCAACGGCTGTGATGCCACCCTGCTCGAACGGTGGCTTAAGAGTCTCAAGCTCCAGCCGGTGGCTCGTCTTGAGGCATCTCTGCTAATCATGCTCTTGGGATTCTCGCGCGAAGAGATATCCTTTGCCGGAGCGAAAGACGATAAGCGAACCGAACTTATCGCCCATGAACTGATGGAGTTTGCCAACACCCGTGTAAAAGACTTCTATTTCTATCTCTCTAAGGAAGAGGGCGACGTCATCGTGCATACGAGTAACGGAAGTGCCATGCTTGGGCATATACGCCGTAGTGCACGATACTTCCGTTATTATCCTTCAGAGACGCTCACAAACTTCTTCGCCTCGTTTGCTCACTCCCTATCGCATATCGAAGAATAAAATATTTTTATTTTATATTTTATATTTTTTATTTATTGAACAGGTGCTACCGCTTCTGCAGCGGCTGCTGCCTCCTTAGCATTCTGTATTGAGTCCTGTTCAGCCTGCAGACGCGTTCTCTCTGCCTCTTCACGCAGCCTGTCATAGGCATTGGCAGCCTCGTCGTAATACTGTCCCTGCTGATGTGTATCCATATACTTCTGATATGACTCCATCGAATCCTCCAGCTTTGCAGCGTCGAAGTCGAGCGAGTCGATTATCAGCTTCGCCTCGGGAATATGTATGTTGTCCGGGTTGCGGTCTATGAAGAGCTGCAGTGCGGCCTTCGACTTGCTTCTCACTGCGTTTTCCCAGTCGCGGTCCACCTTCTTCAGTATCTCCAGATGAGCCTTCACCGAGTCACGATGAGCCACCGAGGCGTCGATATACATATCGAGGAAATTCTGCAGCACTGCTGGTTCGCTGCTCATCATCGCATTCTCATAGGCGCGCAGCTCGTTCTCCTGTTGCGACTTCTGGTAGAAATAGATTCCCAAGAACACTATTATCAGTGCCAGCACAAAGGCCATGACAAGTGTCGACCACAGTATCTTATGACCGCTCTTCTTCGGCTCCTCCGGTTCTGTAGGAGTAGAGATCTCGGGCACCTCAGGCGCCAATCCGTAATCCTCTACCGATTTCGTAGCTGCCGATGCGTTGATGGTGCAATGACAGTTAGGACATTCTGGCTCGTACTTGAAGATCAACTCACCGCAGTCAGGACAGCGTGTGATCTTTCCTGCTATCTCGATGCCGCAGGAGGGGCATATTTTTGCGCGATCGCTAATCTGATGACCGCATTCTGGACACTTTATTATCATCTTCTTATTTACGATTTACATATTTACTATTCAGTGGCGGAATCGGATTTCCCTCAACCCGTGTTTCCCTAGGAACCTCGACTTGTCGATATATCCGTTCACACCTATTATTCTGCCTTTTCCCGTATACTGCCACAGGGTGATATCCCTCTCATCGGCCAGCACCGGCTCCTCCTCGGTATACATCGCTATCATCAGCTGATAGTCGTCCAACTGTCCCACGAGGTGCCTGTTATAGAAGTTACGGAAGGTATATACCAGCGGCTTCTGATGATATGCCTCTTCTATCATCAAGAGGAATGTCTTCAGCGAGTCGCGGAACTGCTCCACGGGCAGCCCTCCCATCGTCTCCACGTCTATCATCGGTATGATGTCCTGTTCTCCGGGCCTGCACTGTGTGGTGAAGTTCTTCAGTTGCAGGTCGAGTGGCGTCCTCGGACGGAAGAAATGGTACGATCCCACTTTCAGTCCAAAGCGGTGAGCCAGTTCGATGTTCCTCTCATACCTGGCATCGATGCGGTCACCGCCCTCAGTAGCCTTCAGATACACGTAGGCCATCTTTGTATTCTCTCCGACAGTCTCCCAGAACACCTCACCCTGATAGTGACTAAGGTCTATTCCATGCACATGACCGCAGGTGTCTTCGCACATCAGATATGGGTTATAGTCACTGTCCTCGTAGTTTATTATCGGTGCGGGTCTCAGTACCGCTGTCTTCTTGGCAGATTTCTTCTTCGTCTTCGCCTTTTTCCGGTTCTTCACCACCTTGTGGGTTTTCTGCCGGACGCGGCGCTTATTATTTTTTGCTCGCTGACCGAATGCGTCGCCTGCTGCCATCAGAGCTATGCAAAAGGCCAGGAATATAGTGAGTTTCTTCATTACTTTTCCAAATTTGGTCTGCAAAATTACAAAATTATCTTGATACCAACAAGGTTTTAACGAAAAATGGCATGTAGACCATGCCATTTCTTATTTTAACGTAACCGTCAGCGGATTTTTACTTATGTTATTTGACATCGAAGACTATTCTTCTGCGATTACCTTTCGGACGCACTGCGAAGTGCACCCATACCGTCGAGCCTCGCACTTCGATGATAAGCTCATCGAAATCCTCCTTTGACTCATCAGCGATATCGAGCAGGATAACAGCATAGCGAAGCGCCTGCTCCTTGCCCAGACACCTGATATCAGCCGCACAACCTACGAGATGATTCGAGGTCGAAGAACCTCCAGCCTTCTTATTCACCTCCCAAGAGCGATAGCCGGAGTTGATGATTATAGGATCATTTTCCTCACCGTATCTCTTGTTCCACTCACTGCGAAGCATCTCCAGCCAGCCACATAATCTCTTCAGATTCTCGATAGCCACATGACTCGGGATATTCCCGTCCGTTGTCTTATGACTTGTCTTCGTCATCTCTCCCAGCGTAAAGTGCTGGGAGAGTTTCATCTGCTTATTAATTTCTACTGTGTTCATCTTATTTTGTGAGTTTGTGAGTTTGTTATGCATAGAATTTACTAATCTTCTTGAATTTACCCTTATCATCACCTTCGAGTATTTTTTCTATTAAGCCTTGATCA
>CACWLC010000047.1 GCA_902761605.1 uncultured Prevotellaceae bacterium | reverse complement strand
CGTATTATTCTTACCTATGAAGAGTCGGACACTATCACTGATGATTTTGGCACCATAGAGGTTATGCCATTATGGAAATGGATTCTCGGACAATAAAAAACTGAAAAAAAGATAATGAAACTTGTTGATGGTATCTGCAGTACGGAAGCCATCATTGAAAAATTGGTGGATGAAATCTCCAAATCACACGACCTTGTCGCAAACATCGATAAACAGAGGGACTATCGGAGAATTTGATAGATTGCTTGTGGTTCTGAATGTCGACGGTTCGAGTTCGTCTGGGTACCCTTCTAAAGTGCTGATAATCAAACGATTTCAGTACTTTTATTTTGACCGTATTAAGGCTGATTAACTTTTCCTAATAAATTCCAAAAGATTCCTCCGTATCGCGATAGAATGGAGAATTTTTCGTAACTTTGCCGTCGGTTATGGATCTACAGAGTTTCTTCACATCACCATTCCCGCGCGAGATGGCTCCCTACTTGCTGTTGGGATTCCTGATTGCAGGGGTGCTGCATGTGTTTGTGCCGCAGAAGTTCTATGCCAACTATCTGTCGCGCAAAAACAGACTGTCGGTGCTATGGGCGGCACTGTTGGGAGTTCCCCTTCCATTGTGTTCGTGCGGTGTGATTCCAACGGCTATCGGTCTGAGGAACGAGAAGGCATCAAAGGGGGCTATTGCCTCATTTCTCATTGCCACACCGCAGACGGGCATCGACTCCATCTTGGCCACTTTCTCGCTGATGGGACTGGGCTTTGCCATTATCCGTCCTGTGGCAGCACTCATTACAGGTGTCTGCGGCGGACTGCTGGTAAACAGGCTGGTTCGTGAGGATGATTACTGCTCTGTGGATGACAACTCTCAACTTTCAACTGTCAACTCTCAACTAAAGATCTGGCGGGTTGTGAAGTATGCCTACTATGACATGATTCGCGACATTGGTCTGCGGCTGCTCATCGGACTTGTCGTGGCGGCATTGATTCAGGTCGCGGTGCCTGACGAGTTCTTCCTTTCCTTCGGCAGTCAGCCGCTGTTGCAGATGTTAGTCATCTTGGTCATTGCCGTACCGATGTATATCTGCTCTACGGGTAGCATCCCCGTGGCGGCTGCCCTGATGATGAAGGGTCTCTCGCCAGGAGCTGCACTGGTGATGCTGATGGCGGGGCCCGCAGTCAACCTGGCCTCTATCCTCGTGGTTCACAAGTCTATGGGACGACGTTTCACCTCCATATATCTGATGACCATCGTGGGCTTCGCCGTCCTCTTCGGTCTGCTACTGAATGCCACTGGCTTAGATTTCTCTGTCGCAAGTCATGGCGCCTGCTGTATGACATCTGTTCTGCCCAGCCCGTTTAAACTCGTTTGTGCCATAGTATTAACTCTATTAATAGTATTTGCTCTTATGATGAAACTGTTTAGTAAGTTAACCACCAAGAAACCGTTAGACCCTGACGTTACAGTTTACAGGGTCGAGGACATGCATTGCAGCCATTGCGAGGCTGCCGTAGTCCGTGCCGTCGAGGATCTGCCAGGCGTAGAGAAAGCCAAGGCCAGCGCTTCATCCAACACCCTCACCATCAAAGGCCCTGCTACGGAAGAAGCCATCCGCAAGGCGGTAGAAGGGATTGGCTATACGTTTAAGGGACGATAAAGCCAGTGGCATTACAAGAATGGAAGAATATGTTCCTACCCTTGATGTCAGAAACGAGGCTGGGACTATTGATATATTTGATTATTTGGGGCAAAAGAATGGAGAATTATGAAGAGATATTGAGAAAAGACCTGCACCAGCTCTATCTGTTTGGAGCTGCCATGCAGCTGAAGCGTATGGGCTATCACATGACAAAGATGTAATCGACGTAATGCAGATAATACTCGCTTCCGCAAAGGAAACGACCTGAAGATGCAGGCTGTCCGGGCAAAGACCTGCCGGGGAGCGATGACGCGGTTCATCATAGAGAACCGAATTGACAAGCCGGAGGCCTACATTATTGTAAATACCTATTTCTTACTAATCGCATTTCATTAGATATCCTACATATCCCGACGGTAAAACACTCTATTTTGAGTATTGCGCCGTCGGGATTTTCGTCGTACCTTTGCACCCAGAATTTTTAGCCATTAAGATAAGATAGAAATGAACGCGACTATTGTAGTTTACGGTTCCTCGACAGGAACATGCGAGGCTATCGCAGAGAAGATAGCCCAGAAGTTGGGCTGTGAGGCCATCAATGTGCAGGATCTCACAGCTGATGTGGTGAAGAACAACCAGAACCTGATCCTCGGCACCTCGACGTGGGGTGCTGGCGAGTTGCAGGATGACTGGTACGACGGCCTGAAGGTGCTGCAGGGTGCTGACCTGTCAGGCAAGACCATCGCCCTCTTCGGCTGCGGCGACTGTGAAAGCTATAGTGACACCTTCGTAGGTGGCATCGGTGAGTTGTATAACGGTATTAAGTCCAGCGGAGCCCGTTTCGTGGGAGCTGTAGATACTGACGGCTATACCTTCGATGACTCTGAGGCCGTTATTGATGGTAAGTTCATCGGCCTGCCTCTTGACGACGTGAACGAGGATGACAAGACCGACACACGTATTGATGCATGGATTGCCGAGATTTCACCTAATTTATAATATATAGCGCTATGAGACAGACTGAGATTACACCAATAGAGATGAAGGTGTTGATGAATCACATCTATGAACTCCAGAAGGGGGTACGTCAGATGGTGCTATTTACCTGTCCGAAGCAATATGAGGCCTATGCTACCAAACGGCTTTGCAGCCAGAACATGGACTTCGTGCTGCAGCCAGCAGGTAAGAACAACCTGAATTTCTATATTGGCCGCAAGGAATGTCTCAACGCCATTCGCCTCATTGTCACCCGTCCGCTTAACGAACTAACGCCCGAGGAAGACTTTATCCTGGGTACCATGCTGGGCTACGATCTCTGTGCACAATGTGAGCGCTATTGTGAACGGAAAACTGCGTGTAAAGGCAGGTGCGATAAATGCCAGCATGCACAATAACACTTAATGAGTTCATAAAGAGTATTTGTTTAGTTTTAGTTAGAGGGGTGCGAGCCGTGAGGTAAGCACCCTATTTTAAGGAATCATGTTATGGGACTATTAAAATCATTATTCACTAATTGCGCCCACCCGAAGGGACGGATGGGACGTGCTATGCTGAAATTTATGAACCTGACGCATGCTCCGCTGAAGCCTAGTGGACGTTTTGCCATCATGGTCGAAGTAGTCGATGCCGATTCCAAGTGGACGAACCTCGTGGAGGGAATGACAGCCTACACACCAGAACAGCTGAAGGCTCTGCTCGACGATGCCGGGTTCGCGCAGACGGAAATCCATCGGAAGAAGCCGATGTACGCCACGATTCTTGGTGTAAAGTAACACAGAAAAGCCGCTGACATCCACACTTTCGGACATCGGCGGCTCCGTTCATTCTAAGAGACTTTTTTAATCAGACCTTCTTGTGCTTCGCACCAATTTTAATGCGTATTTTTTTATATATTGCACTCGTTTAAGTGCAATATTATATATTTTTTGCATATATTCCATTGCAGTATCAAAACTTTTTTGTATCTTTGCAGCAGAAATCAAGTAATTCATCAATATGGAAAGATTACAAGCCACATTCGACAAGCTTCTGCGAGAGACGACATCCAAGTTTCATCGCTATATGTACGACCGCATAGACTGGCAGGCACGGATCGTAGGACTGCTGGGGCCTCGCGGAGTAGGCAAAACCACGATGGTACTGCAATATATTAAGGAGAACCTGCCACGAAAAGAAACGCTCTATATGGTAGCAGAAGATCTGTATTTCTCGTCCCACACGCTGGTTGATCTGGCCGATGCCTTTGCACGCGTTGGCGGCAAACATCTCTTCATTGACGAGATTCACAAGTACAAAGGCTGGTCGCGCGAACTGAAACTTATCTACGACTATCACTCAGAACTACACGTGTTCTTTACTGGTTCCTCCGTCCTTGATATTTCCAAGGGTGTCGCCGACTTGAGCCGCCGCGTGTTGACTTTCGAGATGCAAGGTCTCTCGTATCGCGAATATCTTTCATTGTTCCACCATATCGAGTTGCCCACCTACACCCTTCAGCAGATACTCTCTCAGGAGGTAGTGCTGCCAAAGGGATTCCTGCCCATTCAGCATTTTGCCGACTATCTGAAGCGAGGGTATTATCCGTTTAGGGATGACAACTTCGAGCGTTACATCATGCAGGTGGTCAACACCACCCTCGAAGTAGATGTTGCCCAATATGCCGACCTGACACCCGCCACCATCAGAAAGCTAAAGCGACTGCTGGCAATCATTGCTCAGGCAGCACCCTTCAAGCCAAACTTCACACAGATTGGCGGACAGTTGGAGGTTTCACGCAACAATATTGCCGACCTGTGCGCATGGTTGGAGAAAGCCGGACTCATCGGCCAACTTCGTGATAGTACAGGCGGCATACAGGGACTTGGGAAGGTGGATAAAGTCTATCTCGACAATCCCACATTAATATATGTATTAGGAAGAGAGAATACTGAAATCGGAACGATTCGCGAGACCTTCTTCTTCAACCAGATGAGGGTTGCACACGATATTACCTCTTCACCTGTCTCTGATTTCCTTGTTGCAGAGGAATACACCTTTGAGGTTGGTGGCAAGAAGAAAAAGCAGAAGCAGATACAAAGCGCCGAGCAGGGCTTTGTCGTGAAGGATGACATAGAAACTGGTTATGGCAACATCATCCCGCTCTGGCAGTTTGGACTCACTTATTAAGTCTACCTCCTTTTTCAAAATCCTCAATTAGTAGAAACATTATCAGTATCGTGCTATGGGTATCAGATTGAACAAAGTATTGAAACAACTCAACGTTAGTACAGAGACCGTTGTTGAGTACTTAAAGTCTAAGCCTGGGCTGGAACCAGCAAAGGAAATGAATCCAAATACTAAAGTTACTGATGAGCAGTATGCCGCTTTACTTAAAGAGTTTCATGGAGACAAACTTGTAAAAGAGAAAGCCAACTCCATCTTTCCCGACTTACAACTTACGAAAAAAAGAGAATCTTCTCACACTTAATTCTGAAAACAAAAATATTGAAGTGAAGGTGGTTGGTAAGATTGATTTAGGTTCTATAAATCAATCTACACGCCCTAAAAGGAAATCCAAAGAGGAAAGAAGGGCAGAACGCGAAGCAAAAGCAGCACCAAAAAGTCAAAGTAGGCACGTTCGGCATCGAAATCGCACCAATGAAGATAATGTTGTATTTTTTTCATTATCAGATTACAACTGCCGTTCCACTGGTTGCTACCATGAGCATCGAGCCGTTAGCGCCGATAATGGTTTCACCTGTCACAATACCTTTGTACTCGCGGATGGTGTGACCTTCAATTTTTGGGGTTGTTGAGAGTATCATAATCGTTTCTTTAAAAGTTTCTATCTGTTAGACGTAAGAACGATGCGAAAAGTTGCAGATGAAATAAAAAGTGCTATTTGTCTTGTTCGCCTCTCGCATAGTTCAAACAAGTTTGGTTATGCTCTCGCTGCTCATTCAGTTCTCTACTTGCTTTTCTCATAACTTTAACTTTTTATATTTGGCCGCAGGCAGCTGTCGTAATCTGTCAGACCCCTCGCTGTTTAGCACTCACCCGATGTTTTTTTTGTTAGCAACTGTTACATTTTAGGTTTAATATGATTTTATATCGATAATTTGTTGTATCTTTGCACCAAGTTTAACGAAATACTGTACGCCAATGGACAGATAAAAGATAAAACGACATAAAGGAATTGCGTCCGCTTTTCAATCTTGTTTTCCGAAATCTCCCAAATTGAAGAAAGCTACAAGAGTAAAGAGGATGCTCACGTTCGCGTGGGCACATTACTCGTTCAAAGTAGCTTAGGCGTTTGGGAGATGCCTGGAAAACGTAGACGAAGTGATTGTCCACGTTTTTATTTTTATTAATAGAACAAAGTAATATGGAAACAATTGTTATTATTGTTATTGCAATCATTGTTTTTGTCATAATTGTCGAGATTCAAGCTAAGAAAAAGAAAGAAGAAGATGAAATCCGAGGTATTATGATAGAGAGTAGAGTAAATGATATAGATGATTTCTCTGCCACGATAAAAGTCGTTGGTGTAGATAATCTCTATACATTTGCCATAGATGAAAACAACAGAAAAGTTGCATACTTTGACGAAGAACAAGAGACTTTTATACCATACGATGAAATAATAAGCGTAGAACTAATAGAAAACAACACTACTATTGCATCAAAATCAACTATGCGAACGATTGGAGGTGCATTAGCAGGTGGCGCTTTAGGTGGTGGTGCTGGTGCTATCGTTGGAGGACTATCTGGTAATACAAGCATGAAGAAAAAAGTTTCATTAGTGCAAGTTAAGTTGAGAATCAGAGATATTTCAATGCCAACCCTTTCAATTAATTGCTTTGATTGTAAGACAATGGCAGCAGGAGAAGAAATAAAACCAGATGGAATACTAGGATTCAAATATAAACAGGGATTAGAGCACGCAAATAAAATTGTTGATCTTGTTAGCGTTATAATAGATGATGTGGATAAAAATGAAAAGAAGTCTTTTATTAAAAATACAAGCACCGGCTCTATTGCCGAGGAATTATCAAAACTTGCAGACCTAAAAGATAAAGGAATATTGACAGAAGAAGAATTTAGTGTACAAAAAGCAAAATTACTTTCGTAACAATTAATATGCAGATAAGATTTCAGATTAATTACCATCCTAAAGGGAATCAGTTCTTTGAAACTGAAGACTTAAGAAATGCCTCGTTTGATGTCTTCAAAAAGGTAGGTTATGCTTATGAATTTCATGTAAATAGCAAAGTATTCACAATAGAGAGAGTGGATGCCGTATTTGATATGTTCTCTATCAAGCAAGATGATTATCCAGTATCGGAAATATATTGTGGCTTTGGGGATAATGCTAAGAATGAACTAATAATTAAACACTTGGAGAGTCTGGCTACAGGAGGACGATATCCAAACTATTCACCTCTCTTTCATATGCCACAAGCAGACTATTTCTTGGTTATCATGAGACATCTTTATCTTACCGAGAAGGAAGTAACGGAGATAAGTCAATTATTCTATGCAAGATTATTCTATCAGAAAATTGATCTATAAATATAAGCTTATGAAACGACAATTATTTCTTGTAGCAGCAGTTATAAGTGCTGCAAACTGTTTCGCCTATTATGATGATTATTCATCTTCTCCAAGTACAGAACTGCCTGGTTGGGTGACGTTCGCGGGATTCCTCATGATAGCATGGGGCATATTGGAAATTATTCTCTTCTTTAAAATTTGGGGTATGACAAATGATATTCGTGCTTTGAAGAAGGATTACTTTCATGAAAAAACTGATGAGTCATATTATTTAATGGCGAAGAATTTGAGAAAGAATCTTGTGCTTGGTAATATTGAGCATGTAAAGAAGACATTGCTAACCAATTTCATGGACGAAATAATTAAATCATACTCAAAAATGCCTTTGCAGGGTTATGAGAAAGATGAGAATGGCAAGGATCGTCTTGTATCTTATGAAGAAAAGAATTTGAGAACTCCAATAGCTCCTTATGTTGAGAACTTGAGAAAGCAGTTTGAAAAGATTGGAGAGCCATTGCCACCATACATTAATAATATGGCAACTTATGGCGACTTCTTAAATATCTTTACCAAGGAGGATTTAATGATGAATCAATAGACATTTCATTTCTAATGGCTAACCATAGGAAAACGACACCGCAGTTTGTCGAGGAAGCACAGCGGGTGCATGGGGAGAAGTTTGACAATTCGGAAGTCGAGTATGTCAACACCCACACGCCAGTAAAGATTAAGTGCCGACAATGCGGTGTCGTTTTCATGCAGGAGCCTGCAAGCCACCTTGCAGGCAGTGGCTGTCCCAAGTGCAGCAAGAATACTGACAGAAAGATGAGTCAGGAGGCTTTTTATTGCAAGGGCAAGGGAGTAGCATGGAGGCATTCTTTTCCATACTCATACCACCAGAGAGTAGCATCGCTGAGGGCATAGAAGCGCTCACTGATGAAGTCAGGGTACTTGGGGGTGAGTTCGGCGGCATTGAAACCTGCAATGACGCAGAGGAACGATAGATCCCCCTCAATGTACTCGCACCAATGGTTCTGACCCAGGCACCAGCCAAGGATGTTGTCAAATTCTGCGTCCGTCTTAGGTAGTTGGACGTGGGCCACAACATGTGGCTTTGACTGCTGATGTACCAGCCAGTATTCACCATGTCCCTCCACATGGCGCAGTTCTGCCTTGAAAGCATTGCGTTCTACATGTCTGAACTCCAGCCCACGATGCTGCATACGTGGGAACATCACAAAGTCACTCTTCTCAATCTTCTTGATTTCCATAACCGTTTATTTTTAGTGGATTAAACATTCACTCGCATCGCTTTACCACCGCTGCCAACGATTCTGTTCTTTGAACTGGTTCTTCGACAAGCGAAGCGCTAAAGGCCGGTTGGTGGGCATCGTGCCACTCTTGATGCTAAATCTGGGTACAAAAATACAAAATAGTTTTGGAACTCACAAATTTCTACCCAAAATGATTGGCAGATTATGTGGTTTCAATTATTATTCGTATTTTTTCGGAAAATTTTGAGTTATGGCAAGAAAGACACAAGAGTCTTGTGACCCTACTAACAATAATCGGGAAAATGCATATTACGATGCATTTTCCCGATTTGTTTTTAACCCTTTTTATTGCGATTGTTAAGAGCAAGAAAGAAGTTATAGTACATAAGTTGTGTAAATACTAATTTTAATTAAAAATTGGTCATGTCTATTTGCTGCACCAGAATTTGTTGCTATATTTGCAGTCAAATAAAAAAAGAATTATATGAAGTACAAAAAACATCTACCTATAGTCGACTATGAAGACTATATTAAAGAATGGGATTATAAAAAAAACACAGATTATAATCCTAACATCCTAACTGCGGGAAGTTCTTATAAGGTTTGGTGGAAATGCTCTAACTGTAATCATAGTTGGGAAGCATCACCTAATGAAAGAATTCTTCATGGTAACAAATGCCCCGTTTGTAGTTTGGAAAATTTAAAATCAAGGAGAATTCAAAGTAAAGGTAGTTTTGCTGAAAACTACCCAGAAAGAGCTAAAGATTGGGATTTCAAGAAGAATGGCGATCTTTTACCAACTCAAGTTACGGCGGGTTCAAATATCAAAGTATATTGGAAATGCCATGTTTGTGGGTATAAATGGAAAGGAATGGTCTGTAATCACGCAAAAGCAATTTACAGTTGTGAAAAATGCGCAATAAGAGAAAGAGCCTTAGAACGGTATGGAAACAAGCCACTGATTGAGACTCATCCTCAATTAGCAGAAGAATGGGATTACAAGAAGAATGGGGAATTGACTCCATACAATGTTACTGCGCATCATTATAAACATGTTTATTGGGTTTGTCATAAAGGTCATCATTGGTCTGCAATTGTAAGTGTACGTGTTAATCAAAATACAGGTTGCCCTCGATGCAAAAAAGAATGGGCAACTTCATTTCCTGAACAAGCAATATATTTCTATCTTAAAAAAATTACTAATGCGCATAATAAGTTCCCATATAAAGGAAAGAAGGAAATTGATATTTATTTAGATAACAAAGATTGGAATATTGCTATAGAATATGATGGCGCATATTACCATTCTACTATACAATCTGAAAATAGAGAAAAGAGGAAGAATCAATTCCTTGCAGATAATGGTATTAGACTAATTAGGGTAAAAGAAAGTGATTGCAATAAAATTTTGAATGATACTATTTATGTAAAAACTCAAAAAGACAATTCTCATCTCACATGGGTTATCCATGAAATCCTAAAGCTATGCAATAAGGAAACATATATTGATCAATTAGACATAGACATTGAAAGAGATAGGAATCAAATATATGCACTATACATACAAACAGAGAAAGAAAACAGTATAGTTGCTAAGATGCCTGACGTTGCCAAGCAATGGGATTACGAAAAGAATGGTGATATAAAACCAGAGTATATTCCATGTACAAGTGGCAAGAAGTTCTATTGGAAATGCGAAAAAGGTCATTCATGGCTAGCACAAGTTAATAGCCGGCTTTCTGGACGAGGCTGTCCGTATTGTGCGGGGCATATACTTGTCCCAGGTGAGAATGACCTCCTTTCTCAAAATCCAGAACTTGCCAAAGAATGGGATTATGAAAGGAACAAAGATTTGACGCCTGATAAAATTACTGTTAATAACAATAAAAAAGTATGGTGGATCTGTAAGACATGCCATCATCACTGGAAGGTTGGAGTCGCTCCTCGCAATAAAGGAACAGCATGTCCCAAATGTGCTGATAAGCAAAGAACTCTTTCCAAATATGAAAGAATAGTACGAGAAAAAGGGTCATTCGCAACTAATTATCCAGAGTTGCTAAAAGAATGGGATTATGAGAAGAACGAAGGATTAAACCCAGAAATACTTCCTCCACATAGCGGAAAAAAGGTATGGTGGAAATGTAGCGTATGTGGATATTCCTGGCAGACTGCAATATGTGCAAGGGCAAAAGGTCGAGGTTGCGAGCAATGTTATAAAAGAAATAACTCTTTACTTCAGCAGAAAAGAGCAGTACTTAAGAAAGGGGCTTTCGCACTAACTCATCCTCATCTAATTGAGGACTGGGATTATTCAAAAAACGAGGGAACCCCCAATGACTATTCTGCAGGTTCTCGTTATCGCGCAAATTGGAAATGCCATCATTGTGGATATGAATGGGCTTCCTCTATATTTAAACGGACAGGAGGGCATAAATGTCCTAAATGCCATAATTAACCAGGTTTTGCATATTGTTTGTGATCTGCTCATATATGAAATCAAATAGAATCTGATAGATAGAAGATGTAAAATATTAAACGCATGAATCAGTATTTAGCATTACTTGACAGAGTTATTGGTAATTCCAAAACCCTTAGTAAAAATGAGTTTGAAAAAGAGTACAAAGGAAATCCAATTCAAATTATCCTTAGTGCTCCACTTGTCTTCAATGACTCAATGAGCCTATATCGAGGTAGGCTTGCTGATGATGTTGGGAAAAAAGAAGATTTGTCAAGCCCTGCAACGTTTTCTTATGTTCCCCTTGTGTTGAACAAAGATGGACTGCCAAAAATGGGAAGGGCTAACTATAATGGGCAGTCTATCTTCTATGCATCTGAGCAAATGAAGACTAATTTCAAGGAGATTAGTAAAGACAGTAATATAGGCGATGAGGCATACATGGCGAAATGGAAACTCAAGCCTAATTCAAATCTTTGTTTGTATCGTACAATACCTGCATGGGGAATTAATACAGACAATGAGTCTAATAGCATCTTCACGATAACAGAACCTAATATCGTTGATAGCGAATTAGGAGTTTATTTGAAACGTTTAGGCTATATAATGATGTCAAGTGAAGAGATTGGAAAGTATCTAGGCTCTTCGTATATTGCGAATTGTATTTATTCTGCGAATGGTTTTGCCAAAGATTCAGCTGGGAACAAATATGAAATTCATTATGATGGTATTATTTACCCCAGTGTTGCCTCTGGTGGAACGGAAGAGGTAAATATCGCACTAAAACCAGAATTCGTAGACAAGAACCTTGAACTTGAATGTGTAATCAAAGGACGCTTAGCTCCAGATATGCGGTCTGTGAAATATGAAAAAATTGGAATCAATGAAAATGGAAAGATCGTATGGTATACATCTTTTATAGACGAGGATTCTATTATGAATATTGTTACTCAATATTTTGGCTCTGATGGAAATAATGTTGATGTATCGAAAGGAAAGATTCTTGATGCTGACAATAATGTCATTAATTCAGAGTTGATACCATTGGTTCATGCTTTAAAATTTCATCGTGATGAAGTGTTTAATGCTTTGGCGCAATTTATACAGACAGAAGTTAAGGAGAACCAAACGATAACGAAAACATCTTTGGAAAAGAGTGTGAATCTAGGCCTCATTCGAGAATTTAAAGGTTGGAAGTTACTTAACGGCGGAAAGAGTACACCACTAAGTAAAGTCATGTATTCTTTCACATTAAAGAACCAGCTAAGAGAAGTTATAACTGACGAAGTGAGATAATTTGTTCGCAATTGACGATGCCAACTCTTAATTTGTTTGGCATCGTCATTCTATATAGCGGACACTGAACAGGAGAATGTTGAAAATGTATATCATGTCTATGCGTGAGGTGGTGGAAGCATATCATCGTATAAGAGCAGAGGAAATATGAAAAAGTGCTAAAACATCTACTATTTTCAGTATATTTGCCAAAGAAAAACAGAGGATGATATGAAAGGTATTACTATCGGCCCTGCGGGAGGCCACGGATTGTCCCGTATGCAAGGAACCAAGGTGATGCTGGCAGGACGGACGGCTTTTCTGCCTAACGATGATGTGCCCTTCGTGTTCCAACGGCTGACGGCGGGACAGATAAACGCCATTCCGAGGGATAGGTTCTCGGTGGCGCTGATAGAGGTGCCAACAAGGATGGGCATGGCCGGACCTGGCAAAAAGGGACGCGGGGGCATGGCGGTGAAAGGTCTGCAGCGGATGAAAGACCTGTCTCGCTCAGGTGGCGGCATAACGGGATTCGTGCGAGCTCCATCAGTCACTGTCAAAGTGGAGGAAGACGGGACAAAGTTGCACAATACGCTGATTAGTTTGGCAAAACAGATAAGTGAGACAGCAGACAGTTTCTACGACAAGACCCTTGTGCTCAGCCGCAACCAGCGGACAGACCCACCTGAACCCGACAGCGGCATTTTCTATTCGCCCATAGATGACGGCAGCATGTCGGACTGCATCAAGAAGGCCATAGCCCACTTCTTTGGCGAGAAGGACACCTGCAAGATTGTCGGCAAGGAATACAAACCCGTTGCTTTCTGTCTGCTGATGCACGACTATTTCATAAGGATGCACATCATGAAGAATACTACGCGAACACCCTTCTGCGATTATTTGCAGAAGCGTGTCCTGAAGGATGAAATGAAGTTTACCTCCAGAACTTTCACAGGCTATGCCCAAGACCACAAAGACGCAATACAGGACTTTACAGATTCGGGGAAACTGAAAATCAACTTCAATGTCCATGCGGAGCCAAGCGGCAAGCCGTTACAGGACGCTTTCCACGAGATCGGCTATTATTTCCACAATTCCGGGTATTTTAAGCGCCTGCGAGAGATGCGCGACAACATGAAGGGATTCATGATTTAAGCCCTGTTAGTCGGCATTTCAGCCCTATATATACAGTGAAGACTCGACGAGGGGTCTTCACCCTTTGCCACCGAAAGATCCCGAGATGGATGATACTTGGTCAGAGTCATAGATTACTCATGTCTAACTCATGTTGGTCTCTAATTGATCTCATGTTGAATTCATATTAAACTCTAATTGAACTCATGTTTGACTCTAATTGAACGCTAATTGACCACAGTCTCCAAGGGTAGGATTTATGTCGGATTCTTAAATATTTAAAGTTATGCATGTAAAAAATCCAAAGACCGCAGCGCAGACATTACAGCGCGTGTTGGTGAAGGTCGTAGCTTTAGCCTACGCCATGATGAAGGCCATTTGCAACCACTCGTTTGAGGGTGTGACCAATGGCTTCCAGTGTATGAACAAGTTCAAGAAGGTGAACCTGCGTTACCTTCGTGAGCGTGCGGCTACGCTGCAGAGCTTGGGTCAGAGTCTGAGCCAGTTCTACCAGTTCATGCCACTTCAGGGTGAGAAATGGTCGCCTTTTGCGGCCATCATCTCAATGGGTCATCTGCCCGAGGTCTCTGTGGGCATTGATGCAGAGGGTGGCCACAAGGCGTATGTCAACACGCCCAGCCGCACCTATGCAGACTTTGTCAATTCATGGGGACTGCAGCGTGGTGATCAGGTGACTTTCGTAACTGTCCAGAAGCGTCAGGGGAAGTATGAAGTGAACTACGCTCGCCTCATCCTCAACCCTCGTAATGCTGACGGCAGCGGTGCTCCTATGACTACTGAGATTGTGAACAGTGAGGGTGAGTTTCCTTGCTCTAACTGGAAGAACCAGCTGAACTTCTCGACCTTCGAGTTCGACACCGACCACTTCAACTTCGTGCTTGGTCGTGGTGGCGATGTGGTGGCTGCTGGCATCATCGTCAGCCGCAAGGACAAGAGCGGAGGCTGGTTCCGCAGCAACTGTCAGCTCGTGCTCAATGAGGCTGGCTTGGGCAGCGACCTTTGCAGTTTGGCTGAGGCTGTAGATAAGAGTTACGCAACTTACGACATCGACATGGAGTCGGAGTTCTATCTCAACAACGCAGGCTCAGAGGGTACTGGCTCTACCGGCGACGTCACTCCCAGTGGTGGCGGTGGCGGCGTGACACCAGGTCAGCCCAGCTACAGCACCACTGCCACCATCAATGGTGTAAGCCAGAGTATTTCAGGCGGTACAGTTACTGCCACAGCTCCTGTCATCAGCGTAGCCGTCAGCGGTAACAATCTGGGCGAAGTGGTCTTCACAGCCAAGGTCGATGGTACGGGCGATGCCATCAACCCCACCAGCCACGATGCCAACGGTGCCTCGTTCACGGGTCTGAACGTAGCAGCTGGCCATCGTCTCATGGTCTATCGTGGTGGCAACCTCTGGTTTACCATCACCGCTCACGCTCCCAATGACGAAAGTGGTGACATGGAATGATTCGTAAGTAACGAGCGACTTCTTACTGCGAAGAAACTGTAGAAAAGCGGCGCATCCGATGTGGGTGCGCCGCTTTGGTTAGTAGGTCTTCGGTTTACCGCTTCGCTACTCGAAGAATTTCGTGAAGGCCTTGACGCAGTAGATGTGGTCGGCTGTGCTACCCGTTTCCCTACAGCTATGCATGGCCAGGATGGCATTGCCCATGTCGACACCCTTTACTGGGATAGATGATGCAAGGATGTTTCCCAATGTGCTGCCACCTGCCACATCGGAGTGGTTGACGAAACGCTGACACGGCACTCCGGCCTCCTTACAGATCTCTGCGAAGACAGCTGCTGAAACGGCATCACTGGCATACTTCTGAGCCGCATTGAACTTGATGACAGGGCCGCCGCCAAGAATGGGATGGTTTGTGGGGTCGTACTTCTCGCTGTAGTTGGGATGCCAGGCATGGGCATTATCAGCAGATATCATAAAGGCACGCTCTACAGCCTGATAAAATGCCTCCATTCCCGACGTGGCGTCGCCTACCCGTAGCCTTTCACTTCCACTTTGTGCCAGCGCAATACGTTTGAGCATCATCGAGAGGAAAGGACTGCCGGCACCCTGCTTGGTCTGCGAGCCAGTCTCTTCATTGTCGAAAATGGCCAGTACCTTTGTGGCATCGGTAGTTTCTGTGGCTATCATTGCCTCCAGACCAGCAAAGCACATCGAGAGGTCATCCAAACGGCCTGAAGACAGGAACTCATCATGCACACCGAAAGTACAGGCTGGTGTGGCATCGGCCAGATAAAGGTCAAAGTCGAGGATGTCCTCTTGTTTGATAGCCAGTTCTCCGCAGATGACGTTCATCAGCAGATTACCGCGTTCCAGCTCGCTTGTGACTATTCCCAATATAGGCAGCATGTCCTTCTGCTTGCTCAACTTCACGCCATCGTTTACCTGACGGTTGAAGTGGATGGCAAGATTGCTGATTTGCAATAGCGGACGCTTGACATGCAACAGCAGCGTTTTGGGATGGAGTGCATCCTCACCACGGACTATTACTCGTCCTGCTATCGTCAGTGGACGGTCAAACCAGGTTGCCATGATCGGACCTCCATAAACCTCCGTATTCAGTTTCACGATGCCACCCTCGCAGGTCATCTCTGCATTGGGCTTGATGCGGAATGTGGGCGAGTCGCAGTGGGCGCAAATCATGCGGAATCCTGCATCGGCCAGCGGTTTACGTCCGATGTGGAAGGCATATACCGACGAGTCGTTCTTCGTCACGTAGAGTTTGTCACCAGCCTGAACCTCTCCGATGGGCATCTGAGGGTCCAAGCGACGATAGCCAGCCTGTTCCAGATAGCTGGCGATGTTCTTTGCTGCCAGGAAATTCACCGGCGAAGCATTCAGGAAATCCAAAAGTCTTTTAACCATATTGCACTCGTTTTATCCTAATAATTCTCAATAGTTTCTGCAAAAATACTAATATTTCTAATCATCCTAAGCTGTATCTTCTTACCATCAGTCATTACCATTGTCTGCTCATACTTATCGATGCACTTGACATTGCCAGAATAGGTTTGATAGGAACCACCTTCCTTATGTTCGTCAGGCACGAAATACTCGATGGTCACAAAAGGATGTTCTGGCAACATGGAAACAATCAATTCCATTTTGCGGTTCATTTCCTCATTGCCGGATTCACTGAGACCTATCCAGTCATCAGTCAAACGGGCTGACTCCTGAATGGCAGCATCATAGCCTGTCAATGCGGCAAAGGGTGCAAATTGGGCTGCTCGGTTCCACATCGACATCCTCGGATGATGCTTCGGCTCGTAGTGTGGCAGATTGATAATATCGTCGTAATCGCTGGTCAAGCTTTGTGTCCTCCTATCTGTTTGTTGCGCTCCTTGGCTGTTGCACCTTCCTCGAAGTTCAGACCTCTGAGGATGGCGTTCTTGCCAAAACGCTGTTTGATTTTCAACTGTGCCTCTTGCATCCTCCGCTCCTTGTCAAGTTTTGCCTGTTCTTCTTGATGCTGCTTTTCCAATGCCTCGTAGTCTGTGAAAAGGTCAAGCTGCTGGGGAGCTTTGTCCTGTGCTGCTACCGATGCCTCTGATACTACATGGTTTGTTGTCAGGTTCAACCTGCGAATCAGCAAATCGGGATTCACATGGCGGTCAAACAACTCAGCAGCACCATCCATGATGAGCCGCGAGGATGATGTGGGCTTATCAAAATTGAAGGAGCCGTGGGCATGTTTCGGCACTTGTTTACCGTAGTAATTGGCGGTTACCTCTCCATGATACTTGGCACGAATCTCTGGGTTCGTAAGACTCTCGGCATCATAGCCAACGGTCAGTACCAGTTGGTCTGTCACCAATCGCTTTGATACGAGATCGAGTGCCATACCCTCAGCCATTTCCTGTATGACTACACGGGCTTTCTTGAAGGTGTATGGCTCCTGCAATACTTGTCCGCTACTGAAACTATTCGTCTCAGGACGGTAGGCTTTCACGGCCTCCATCGTACATGGTTCCCAGCCCCAGGCATGGTCTATCAGTAATTCTGCATTCACGCCAAATAGCCGATACAGTAGTCCCTCGTTCTGTATTGAAATTCGGGCAATCTTTCCCATCGTGTCAATGCCATAGACAGCCAGTTTCTCGGCTATACCATGTCCTACACGCCAGAACTTGGTTATAGGCCGATAGTCCCAAAGCTCACGTCGATACGACATTTCATCCAATTCCGCTATTCTCACGCCATCTTTGTCGGCTGGCATCTTTTTGGCCTGAATATCCATCGCCACCTTTGCCAGATACATGTTTGTACCGATGCCAGCCGTTGCCGTGATACCTGTAGTGGCCAATACGTCACGAATCATCTTTATTGCCAGTTCGTGAGCAGTCAGCTTGTATGTACCCAGATAGGACGTTACATCCATAAACACCTCGTCGATACTATAGACATGAATGTCTTCAGGCGCAATGTATTTAAGGTAGGTTTCATAGATTATGGTACTTACCTCCATATAGTGAGCCATACGTGGCGGTGCTGCGATATAGTCGAGTTCAAGGCTGGGATTGGCTTTCAGCTCAGGATCATTGTATGATTTGCCCGTCATTTTCCAGCCAGCAGCCCTTTTGCGCTCTTTATTGACATCGCGCACTCTCTGAACCACCTCAAACAGTCGCGCACGCCCTCCAATGCCGTATGCTTTCAGCGACGGAGAGACGGCAAGACAGATGGTTTTCTCCGTCCTCGACACATCAGCCACGACAAGGTTTGTGGTCAGCGGATCAAGTCCTCTGTCCACACACTCCACTGAAGCGTAGAACGACTTCAAGTCAATGGCAATATATGTCCGTTGCTGCTCCGGCATATCATTTTAACAATTACTTGCTACCCATCACCTTCGAGATATCGAGCATCATGCCGTTGCCACCAACGATCTGAGGCATCTTACCGTCCCATTTCTCAATCATATCCTCCTGGACAATCATTGGTGAGAGCGATGCAGCAATCGTGCGGTTATAGTGAGCCTCTGCGTCAGCCTTAATCTTCATGGCACGGGCACTACCTTCGGCCTTTGCCACCTCAATCTTTGCATTCGCCTCAGCCTCCTTAACCTGGTTCTCTGCCTTCAGAGCACTCTGGATAGCGGTGTTCTTGGCGTCGATCATCTCTGTAAGAGAGCTTGGAGGAGTAATCTTACTGGTAAACTCCTCAACGATGAATCCCTCAGCCATAAGCGATTTCTCCAGACGACTTCTTACGTCGCGCTCGAAGTTGGCACGATTTGACATCAGAGAGTCGGAGGTGTACTGGTTGGCACAGGTACGATAGGCCTCGTAGATACAAGTGCGGATATATCCCTCTTCCAGTTCCTTAACGCCCACACGATACTTCACGAAGATGTCACAGGCCTTCTCAGGATTGATACGATAAGCAATCGTTGGGTCCATCTCGAAGATAGATGCATCCTTTGCATTTACGCTGAATGTCTCATACTGCTTACGTTGGGTGAAGGTGGGATAGGTGAATACATTTGTTGTGATGGGGTTATAGAATACCCAACCCTTACAGGTGCCTTCCACACCACCGTAGTCCTGCTCAGAGGCAGACCACTTATGGAACTTGATACCCACTTCGCCTGAATCTACAACTGTGCAGCAGGCGGTAAAGATAATGATTAAGAATACAAAACTGCCACCTACAATGGCCAGAGTGCGATAAAGTTTGTTGTTCATCTTGTTGATAATATTAATGGTTGGTAAAGTTTACTGTTTTCTGAGTTCCCAGAAAGCTACAGATGCAGCTGCGGCAACGTTGAGGCTGTCGACGTTATGCGACATCGGGATGCGAACGACGTAGTCGGCATCCTCGATAGTAGAGTGGGGCAGGCCATCACCTTCTGTACCCATAACGATAGCCAGACGAGGCTCGTCTTTTAGTCTCTTATCATCGAGACTTACGGAATCGTCGGTGAGTGCCATCGCTGCTGTTCGGAATCCTAACGTATTAAGATATGTGATGGGCTCTTCTAACCAAGTCCAGGGGACGAGAAACACCGAGCCCATAGACACCCTCACAGCCCTACGGTTAAGAGGGTCGCATGAGTCTGTTGTGAGCAGCACCCCATCGATACCCAATGCAGCGGCACTACGGAAGATGGCTCCGATGTTTGTAGTATCTACCACACCCTTAATCACCACGATACGCTTGGCATCGCGGCACACCTCCTCCACGCTGAGCGGCATAGGGCGACGCATGGCACAGAGCACACCACGGGTCAGCGTATATCCCGTAAGCTCTGCCAACACGTTGCGCTCGCCGGTGTATACGGTGATACCACAAGAATAGCCCGCATGCGAGAGAATATCATCGCACCGGGCTATTATATCCTTTGCGTCGCCTTCCAGATGTCTTCGCTCACAGAGAAGTGATACAGGCTGATAACCACTATCGAGAGCCACCTTGATAACCTTGGGGCTCTCTGCTATGAAGATACCCTTTGTGGGCTCTACACGGTTTCTGAGCTGTGCTTCGGTGAGGGTAGAGAAGACCTCAACTCCAGGTTGCGACAGCGAAGTGACTTCAATGAGTGTCACCTCTTAGTTTGCTGGCTGTGCTGGAGCCTCCTTGGCTGGAGCATCAGCTGCGGGAGCGTCTGTTGCAGGAGCTTCAGCTGCAGGAGCTGCGGCATCCTTCTGCTGACTTGCACCGAAACCAGGCAGGTTGTTTGGATTGGTAGCAGGTACCTCGATGTTCTCCATAACAGAACCTGAACCTGAAGCCTGAGGAGCTACATAAGCGCAGAGCACGCTGACAATAACCATACATGCGGCGAGGCCCCATGTGGTCTTTTCAATGAAGTCAGTGGTCTTACGAACACCACCGATCTGGTTGTAACCGGAGAACTGAGAAGCGAGACCGCCACCCTTTGACTCCTGGATGAGCACAATGCCAATCATCAGCAGTGCTGCAATCACGATAAGAACTACGAATAACGTGTACATTTTTTTTACTTTTATTTTTTGTTGTTATTTATAATCAATTTCTCTAAGAAACGTATTTGGTCTGCAAAGTAAGCATTTTTTTTCGGATAAACCAAACTTAATCGCCGAATAATTTCAAGAGCCTTCGAATATCTACCCTGTTTTATGTAAATTCGGGCTAATGTTTCGGTAAAATACCCCTCATCGGAGATATTTTCCTCACTTTCAGCCGTTTCTTCCACCTGAGGCTCAACAGGGGTCTCTTCGGGTAGTACGATACGTCCATTGTCATTATTTATGAATGAATCAATGAGTTCCTGACCCTTCATTTCCGGTATCTCTGACTCTCGATTATTATACCCCTCAGACTCAAGGAGATAAGCCACATAGTCAACAGCTGCATCGGCAGGTGTGGGCTTGCGCTTCTTTTTCTTCTCTTCGGGAGAATCTTCTTCCTTGGGGATTGTCTCCAGGAAATTGTCGATGAGTGTGATGGTTCTCGAGGTGCCTGTCTCTTCCGGCTTTTCTGACTCTTTTGAAGTGTTGCCGGCAGATGGGTTCAGCTGATAGTGTGCTCCTTCTATCATCTGGAAGAGCACTCTGCGGTCGGTGATGTAGATGGCCGAACGTCGCAACTCCTCATCGAAGGTAGGGTCGTGAAGAAGATACAGATTCTGGAGCATCAGCAGACGGGCTGTCTGGAAATAGGGATATAGTGCTATCAGGGAGCGCAACTCATATAGTGTGTCGCGATCCATCTGCTCAGGATGCTGTATCAGTTCTTTTATATCCAACATCTTTATTACCAGTTAGCTACCGTTGCGTTGAAAATCTGCTGAACGATGTCTTTCACCATCTCCTGAACGAGGCCCTCCTGTACAGAATTCAACTGCAGTTTGCTATCAAACGACTGCTGGGCTGTAAACTGCTGCTCGAAGTCCTGTTCGTGGTCCTTGTTGTTAGTGTATCTCACATTTACCGTCATCGAGAGCTCAACCATCGAAGAGCTTCCCTCGGCAGTAACCGACTTGTTGCGCTGTTCGTAGCGGGTTATCTCTCCCTCAATCTTCAGGTCGCCGTTACGTTTCACCTGAATGAGTTTCGTATGACTTGCAAACTCATCCTTCAACTGGTTGTTGAACATCGGGCCCATAGGTCCCCATACATAGCTGCTTCGTATAGGGAAGTCTACTATCTGGATGGTCTTCGTCTTCGAATAGTCTATGCTGGCACCGTTGAACTTATAGCTTACGGAGCATGCTGTGATGATTACGGCCAGTGCCGTCATCATCATCACCTTTATATAATTACTTATCCAGTCCATATTGTTTGAGTCTGCGATATAGTGTTCTGTCGCTGATGCCGAGTTCTGTAGCGGCTTTCTTACGGTTCCCGTGGTTACGTTCCAGAGCCTTCTCGAGCATCGTCTTACTGAGGTCGTTGAGGTTCAGGTTCTCCGGCTCTCTCACAGGCTCGATATACTCTTCAGCCTCGGCATCCACCAGAGCAGGAGCGATAGGCTGAATGGGTTGGATAGGAGCGAGCTGAGTTGTTGGCAACGACTCTGTAGATACAGCCTGTACGGCCTTTCCGCCCTGTACTTCCTCCAGCTGCTTCTTCATAGCGCCCATCTCCCTACGCATGTCGTTCACATTGCCACGAAGCTCGAAGAGGATCTTATAGAGTATCTCTCTCTCGTTCTCGAAGCTATGGTCACCACCTTCCTTATGGATTGTGGCAAGTTCCGTAGTCTCGTGATCCTGAGGGATGAATCTCGCCAGGATCTCTGGAGTGATGCTCCGCTCTGTAGAGAGCACGGATATCTGTTCTGTGATATTCTTCAGCTGTCTTACGTTGCCCGGCCACTTATATCTCATCAGCAGCTTCTTTGCATCTTCTGTGAGCACCACACGGTCCATCTTGTATTTCTCAGCCATCTGAAGGGCGAAGAGTCGGAACAGCAGTACTATATCCTCGCCTCGCTCTCTGAGAGGTGGCATCTGGATGGGTATCGAGTTCAGACGATAGTAGAGGTCTTCACGGAAACGTCCTTCACTTATTGCCTGACGTATATTCACGTTTGTAGCAGCCACGATGCGCACATCCGTCTTTCTTACCTCTGTGGCACCCACGGGGATATATTCGCCTGTCTCGAGCACACGAAGGAGTCTGGCCTGTGTGGCAAGGGGCAGTTCGCCTACCTCATCGAGGAAGAGCGTACCCTTATTGGCTACACCGAAATATCCGGGGGAGTCGTTGATGGCTCCAGTAAACGAGCCTTTGATATGTCCGAAGAGCTCAGAGTCGATAGTGCCTTCGGGGATACTTCCACAGTTGATGGCGAAATATTTCTCTCTGCGACGTGGGGAATTGTCGTGAATCACCCTTGGGATGATCTCTTTTCCCACACCGCTCTCACCAACGATAAGCACGGAAAGATCTGTTGGCGCAACCTGTAAGGCTACGTCAAGCGCGTGATTCAAACCATCGCAGTTACCCACGATGTTGTAACGCTGTTTTATTGCTTGAAGTTCAGATGTCTTCATTTGAGCTGACAAAAATACACATTATTTCTGAGAAAACTGCAATTTTGGCAGATTTTTTAACTCAAAACAACTATTTATTCATTCTCCGGGGTAGCAGCCTCCTTAGTTGACTCTGATTTCTCCCCGTCACCTTCATTGGCAAAATCCGCCTTCGAAGGGAATGGCTTTCTTGGGAAACGTGCTCTCTCACCATCTTCCTTCTTCTCGTGATAGAGTTTCTGGAGAGGGTTCTTCAGCGGCTCGTCATAGTCCTTGCGATTACGGAAGATATCTATTGCTGCATAGATGGCATGACGCAACGATGCGGGATCGGCAATGCCTTGTCCTGCGATGTCGAAAGCAGGTCCGTGATCGGGTGTTGTGATAACAAACGGGAATCCGGTCTTCATCTTCACGCCATACTCTGAGGCGAGGGTCTTGAAAGGCACATTGCCCTGATCATCATACATCGCAAGGATACCGTCGAACTGATCCTGCATATAATCCCCGAAGAACTCATCAGCAATGAATGGGCCGTATGCCTGTATACCTTTTTCTGAGAGGGTTTCGATGGCAGGCTTTATGATTTCCTCTTCCTCTGCTCCTGGTTGTGGATTAAGGGCCATCACAGCGATACGGGGATTGTTTATGCGGAAGTCACGCTTCAGCGAAGTGTGTAATAGGGTGGTTTTGTTTTCTATGAGTTCCTTAGTGATGCTCTGAGCCACCTCTTTTATCGGCAAGTGATTGGTAACGAGGGCGATACGGATATCGCCGGAGAACATCACCAGCAGCGAACGGTCTTCGCGGTCAGGGGTGTTGCTGCTTACCACAGGGGCCTGTACCAGTACATCGTAGAGTCCCTGCCTCAGATCTTCCTTTGCTCTCTGCAGAGCCTTACGTGCAGCGTCAGACGATTCCTTTGTAGGATTACCGAACTCCACTTTCACCTCTTCATCGAAGGTAGCAAGCATGTTTAGTTTTCCCTCATGTGCATCCTCTGCCTTAGAGATGTTTGTGAATGGAGTCTCTATCCCCATTGCATTACGATGATATGCAGCCACCTTGGGACTACCATATATTATAGGTGTACAGAGCTCAAGCATGGTGGGGTCCTCAAAAGCCTTGAGGATTACCTCATATCCGATACCGTTGGTATCTCCGTGCGTGATAGCCACGCGAACTTTATTATTTTCCATCTTGTGATTTACGTTTTACTATTTATTACTTCGTCGGGCGGTGGAGAGAAGGCCACAGGCAGCGAAGATATCCTGTCCTCTGCTGGCACGGATGGTGGTAAACACCCCGTGGGCTGTGAGATAGTCGCGTAGGGCCTCCATACGTTTCTCGTCGCTGCCGGGAAGGTCTACTCCCGGTATCTCGTGGAAACGGATGAGGTTTACCCTGCACTCCAGGCCCTGTAGCAAGCGGATAATCTCACGTGCGAAGACAGGTGTGTCGTTGAGTCCTCCGAAACAGATATACTCAAACGAACATCTGCGCTGGTGCGAGAAATCATACTGTCTGAGCAGTGCTACCGTCTCCTCGATGCTCATCTGCTTCTCTGCAGGCATCAGCGTCTGGCGCTGCTCGGGTAGGGGAGAGTGCATTGAGATAGCCACATGACACTCGCTCTCGTCCAGAAAACGCTTCAGCTTGTTCTTCACGCCTACGCTGCTCACGGTGATACGTCGCGGACTCCAGGCATAGCCGTAGTCCCCTGTGAGTATCTCTGTGGCTCTAAGCACATTGTCGAGATTGTCCATCGGCTCTCCCTGACCCATGAAGACGATGTTTGTAAGTGTCTCTCTCTCAGGCAGGGCATATATCTGATTGAGTATGTCGGCAGCTGTGAGGTTACCCTCAAAACCCTGCTTACCCGTCTGACAGAACAGACAGTTCATCTTACAGCCCACCTGACATGATACACACAATGTAGCGCGGTCATTATCAGGGATATACACCGTCTCTACAAACTTCCCGTCGATACTCACCGGGAAGAGATATTTTATCGTGCCGTCCTTGCTCTTCTGACAGTCGATGGGCTCCATAGCGCCTATCTCATAGTGTTCCTTAAGCTTCTCGCGGTTGGCCTTGGAGATATTCGTCATCTCGTCGATGTCGCGCACATGCTGCTGGTATATCCATTTCGCCATCTGCGAGGCCGTGAACTTAGGCATGCCGAGTTCTGCTGCGACAACCTTCAGATCGTCGAGCGTCATACCCATAAGTACCTTCTTTTCTGTGTCCATCAGAATTTTTTTCCTATTTTGGCTGCAAAGTTACTGAAAAAATTTTGTTTTCCCACAAAAATGCTGTATCTTTGCACATATTTTAATATTATACGACTAAAATGAGAGAAAAAATAGACTGCTTTCTTCCTTGCGACGACCTGTCGCTGGCCCAGCAGACCATCAATCAGTTGCGAAACAGCAGAACGGTTCAGAATATATACCTTTTGGTGAACAGTCCCCTTGACGATATCAAGGATGCCCGTCAGATAACAGTCGACAATCTCACCAGCAGCAACACTCTGATGCGGATGGCTGAGAATGCCAAGGCCGATTATGTACTGATAATGACTAAGCAGGCGAGTATCACCTTAGGTCAGGGTGCCTTGGTGCGAATGCTCCGTGTGGCGAGTGATTCCAATGCAGCAATGGTTTATTCCGACCGTACCGCTCATCCCGTAATCGACTATTTCCCGGGAAGTATCCGCGACGATTTCGATTTCGGATGCCTCTGGCTGGTGAAGACATCGCTCCTGCATACCTTTGCCATGCAAGCAGGTGAACACGACTATCAGTATGCCGGACTCTATGCCCTCCGACTCTTCCTGAGCCGTCAGGGACAGATATTCCACATCAACGAGAGTCTCTATACTGAGGAAGAGACCGACCTCAGAGCCTCGGGAGTGAAACAGTTCGACTATGTCAACCCCCGTAACCGTGAGGTTCAGATAGAGATGGAACATGCGGCAACGGCTCATCTCGCTGCCATAGGGGCGAAGATAGACCCCGGATTCTATCGCCGTCCTGACTTCAACGAACAGGAGTTTGAGATCGAGGCATCGGTGGTCATTCCCGTATACAACCGTGAGAAGACCATCATGGATGCCGTAGAGAGTGCCCTGGGACAGAAGGCGAGCTTTAAGTTTAATGTCATAGTAGTGGATAATCACTCCACCGACAAGACCACAGAACTCCTGAACAGCCTGCACGACGAGCGACTGATACATATCATCCCCGAACGTACGGACTTAGGAATCGGCGGTTGCTGGAATGTGGCTATCAACGATGACCATTGCGGACGATTTGCCGTACAGCTTGATTCCGACGACCTCTATTCATCACCCAAGACACTTCAGCAGATAGTTGACGCCTTCTACAAACAGAATGCCGCTATGGTGGTGGGCTCGTATCGTATGTGCGACTTCGAGTTGAACACCCTTCCCCCGGGACTTATCGATCATAAGGAGTGGACAGACGAGAACGGTCCTAACAATGCCCTGCGCATAAACGGTCTCGGAGCCCCACGAGCTTTCTTCACTCCTCTGTTGCGACAGATACAGTTCCCTAACACCAGCTATGGCGAGGACTATGCCCTCGGACTGATCTTCTCGCGTCATTACCGTATAGGCCGTATCTATACAGAGCTCTATCTCTGTCGCCGATGGGGAGGCAACAGCGATGCAGCCCTCTCAGTAGAGAAAGTGAATGCCAACAATCTGTATAAGGACCGTCTGCGTACACTCGAGATTCAGGCCCGCCAACAGATGAATCAGGGAAAACAGGGCATCATGACCGATTCTCCCCTTCAGCGATTCTTCAATCGTCAGCTTGAGAAATGGGAGGCTGCGCGTCAGCGTTATCACGACCTGCGTGCCTCAAAGACCCGCGAACTGGTGGTCGGTTCTTCGAGCATCCAGGTTCAGTGGAACCCCGCACGAATGGTTTCCACAGGAGCCAAGATGGATAAGAAGACCATCGCCGAGCGCCCTTGTTTCCTCTGTGAACAGAATCGTCCTAAGGAACAGATAAAGAAAGATATCGATGGCCAGTATGAATTGCTCGTCAATCCTTTCCCAATACTCCCACAGCACTTCACTATCCCCTCGCTGAAGCATCAGCCCCAGCGCATACTCAACTCTTATGGCGAGATTCACAAGCTGCTCGAGGAGTATCCTGAGATGATGGTGTTCTACAATGGTCCCCAGTGTGGTGCCTCGGCTCCCGACCATGCTCATTTCCAGGCTGGCACCTGTGGTGTGCTGCCTCTGCAGATGTCGTGGAAGCGCCTTTCGAGCAACCTCACTAAGATAGTAAGCATCAACGATCACGAGGACATATCCCTGATAGAAGACTATCATTGCACGGCATTACTGATCCGTAGCCGTTCGCAGTATGGCGACGAACAGCTCTTCCGTCGTCTCTACGATGCTATGCCGGAGATGGACCCCGAGCCTATGATGAATATCGTGGCCTGGCGTCGCGATGAGGATTTCCTCTCTGTGGTGTTCCCACGTACGAAGCATCGTCCCGACTGTTATTATGCCGAGGGCGACGAACAGTATATCATCTCTCCTGGAGCTCTCGATATGGCTGGACTGATCATCACTCCCCGTCAGGAGGACTTCGAACGCCTCACTCCCGAGAAGGCTCTCAGCATCCTCGACGAGATAACCCTCAAGGGTGATGCCCTCCAACAAGTCATAGACATCCTGAAATCAAGCAGCGGTAGCAAACTCTCCACTCTCCACTCTCCACTCTCCACTCAAAAGGAGCCCAACGTCACCGTCGGCATCGTCTCTGCCGAGAAGATTGCCTTCACCCTCAATGCTCCTTATACCGCCAAGGGTGAGACGCTCACCGGCAATCAGGAGGTGGAGTTCTCCGAGGGTGGAATCCTCTGGCGCGGCAACCAGTATCGTGAGCTTACCTTCACTCCTCAGAGCAACGACGCATCGTTCTCGTTGCATGATGTCACCATCGGTGTCAATTTCCACTGGGAGCGTAAGGAGACTCAGGTGTTCTCCGGCACCCTCCGACTGGTGGTAGAGGCAGATAAGATTGTTGCCATCAACGAGCTTCCCGTAGAGCGTTACCTCACAAGTGTCATATCCAGCGAGATGTCGGCATCGGCATCCAAGGAGTTCCTTAAGGCTCATGCCGTTATCTCCCGTTCGTGGCTCCTGGCTCAGATGGAGAAACGTAAGCAGCTCGACAATGGCGGAGGGGCATTCTTCTCGTTTGTGAAGAAAGATGATGAGCTTATCCGTTGGTACGATCGTGAAGACCATACTATCTTCGACGTCTGTGCCGACGACCACTGCCAGCGTTATCAGGGTATCACCAAACAGTCAACCCCCGCTGCCGAACAGGCCATCAGTGAGACTCGCGGACAGATCCTCGCCTATGGCGACGAGATCTGCGATGCACGTTTCTCAAAGTGCTGTGGAGGCGAGACAGAGGAGTTCCAGTATTGCTGGGAGGATACTCCGAAGCCGTATCTCGTTTCATTCCATGATCCGTATTGTAACACCAGCGACAAGAATATCCTCTCGCAGGTGCTCAACGACTATGATCAGGAGACGATAGATTTCTATCGCTGGACTGTCGAATATACTCAGGAAGAGCTCTCTGAGCTCATCAACCGTAAGCTGAAGGACGACTTCGGCACCATCACCGACCTAATCCCTGTAGAACGGGGCAAGAGCGGGCGTATCTGGAAACTTAAGATTGTAGGTACCAAGAAGACCTTCTCTATCGGCAAGGAGCTTGA
Organism: uncultured Prevotellaceae bacterium; assembly: GCA_902761605.1. Taxonomy (GTDB): domain Bacteria; phylum Bacteroidota; class Bacteroidia; order Bacteroidales; family Bacteroidaceae; genus Prevotella. The sequence goes on along the minus strand of CACWLC010000047.1, from coordinate 3,241 downwards.
GATACGTCGAGCTCTCAGTGAGACTCATCTTCTCAGTTCTGCCTTCGATGTCGAGAAACAGGGCGACCGTTTTATCCTTCACGGCAAGGGTTGGGGTCATGGTGTTGGTCTCTGTCAGATAGGTGCCGCCGTCATGGGCGAGCAGGGCAAGACCTACGATGAGATCCTCCTCTTCTATTACCGCAACGCAGAAATCAAACATTTATATGAATAGTAAAAGAAATCCTTGGGCATGGGTGCCCACTCTCTACTTCGCCGAGGGTCTGCCTTATGTGGCTGTAATGACCATCTCGCTTATCATGTACAAACGTCTGGGACTGTCGAACACCGACATCACGCTCTATACCTCCTGGCTCTATCTGCCTTGGGTGATAAAACCCCTGTGGAGTCCCTTCATCGATATCATCAAGACCAAGCGCTGGTGGATTGTTACCATGCAGCTGCTTATCGGAGCGGCTCTTGGTGGTGTGGCCTTCACCATTCCCGGACCTTATTGGCTTCAGGGCTCGTTGGCGTTCTTCTGGCTGATGGCTTTCTCGAGTGCCACTCACGACATCGCTGCCGATGGTTTCTATATGCTCGGTCTCGACCAGCACAAACAGGCTTATTTCGTGGGCATACGAAGCACATTCTATCGTATAGCTACCATCGTAGGTCAGGGTCTGCTGGTGATGCTTGCAGGCAATCTTGAGGTGCTCACGCGTAATATCAAGTTCTCTTGGAGTCTGATGTTCTACGGCATGGCGGGTCTTTTCATCGCCTTCTGGCTCTATCATCACTACGTGCTGCCTCGTCCTTCTGAGGATAAGGGCATTGAGAAGATGTCGAGCCAACAGATCCTTCAGGAGTTCTGGATTACACTGAAGACCTTCTTCCAGAAGCCTCAGGTGTGGGCAGGCATCTGTTTCATGCTCTTCTATCGCATGCCCGAGGGACTGCTCGCCAAGGTGAGTGCTCTCTTCCTTATCGATTCGCAGCACAACGGTGGCCTTGGTCTCTCTCCGGCCGAATACGGTCTGGTTCAGGGCACGGTGGGTGTCATCGGTCTTACTCTCGGAGGCATCCTGGGTGGTATCGTTGCCAGCCGCGATGGTCTTAAGCGCTGGCTGTGGCCTATGGTGATGGCCATCACACTGCCTGACCTGGTATACGTCTATCTGTCGTATACGCTGCCTCAGAACCTTATTATTGTCAATGTGTGCGTGTTTATCGAGCAGTTCGGCTACGGCTTCGGATTCTCTGCCTATATGCTATACCTTATATATTATAGCCAGGGTGAGCACAAGACGGCCCATTACGCTCTCTGCACAGCCTTCATGGCTCTGTCGATGATGATCCCGGGTCTCTTTGCCGGAGCATTACAGGAGTCGGTAGGTTATCCCATATTCTTCCTTATCGTCATTGCAGCTTGCTCGCTGACGTATATCGTGACGGCAATGCTGAAGATCGACCCCGAATTCGGCAAGAAACAGCAGGATTAGGGATTTCCCTACATCAAAATAGGAATAATCACTTGCTCAGAGGGAATATAATCCTTACCTTTGCATCGTCAAACAATAAAAACGTTACGATTATGAAGAAGATATTACGCAACATCCTGATGATGGCATTCATCGCCACTTCAGCAATAGGATTTACTTCCTGTGAAGACGAGAGAATCGCAAGCACCCTCGAGGGCACATGGAGAGGCAATATGTATATCTCATCGTATTACGGAGGCCGTTCTTACGATGCCACATATACGGAGATCACATTCCTCAAAGATCCAATGTCGTATGCCAAGGGTAGCGGTTACTGGGTAGACTACTACAGCGATGCCCCCTGGGACTATGTGGCTAACCACATCGACTGGAAGGTTGAGTTCGGCGACATCTTCGTTTATTTCGTCGAGGAAGGCATCAGCCTTAAGATCTACGACTACCGTCTGAGAGACGACCGTTTCTGCGGCAGCTTCTACGATGGTGACAATAGGGTAGACTTCGAGCTCTTCCATACCTCCTCGCCTAACTGGGGCAGTTATAACTACTGGGGTTATGATAGCTGGTATTCACGCACTCGCTCAGATTCCGCCTCCGACAGCGCAAATGTTGAGAAGCCTGTCCGCTACATAAGGTTTAAATAACGCAATGATACCCACAACCACATAATTTAAGCGAGCTTCAGCATCTGAGGCTCGCTTTTTTCATGTCACACCGTGCCTGTCACTGTGTGATTTTTATAAAAACAAAAAAAAACAAATAAAAATTTGGATTATTAAGTGGAAATGTTTATCTTTGCAACCGATATATTAATGGATTATTAATCAAAATAATCTTTTTTACTAACTAAAAAAAATTATAGGTATGAAAAAATTAATGATGATTGCAGTGATGGCAGTAGTAGCCCTGACAGCAAATGCCCAAAACACTTTGCGTGACAATGGTTCATTTACTCTTCAGCCAAAGGTTGGTATCGGCATTGGTTCGCTCGATGGCACATGGACCACAGCGGTAGGCGTTGACAGGAAATCACGTATAGGCTTCCTGGCTGGTGCTGAGGCAGAATACTATACCAACGAGTGGCTCGGTATTGCCGCTGGTCTTAACTATGCACAGCAGGGATGGAAGTTCGAAGGTGGCGGTACTAGTACTACTTATAAGCTCGACTATCTGAACATCCCCATTACAGCTAATTTCTATGTACTTCAGGGTCTTGCTCTGAAGACTGGTGTACAGCTGGGATTCCTGCTGAGTGCTAAAGAAGAGAGTTTAGATAGAAAGGACGCCTACGAGAGCGTCAACTTCTCAATCCCCATCGGTCTGTCTTATGAGTACGAAAACTTCGTTTTTGATGCACGTTACAACATAGGTGTTTCAACAGTCAACAAGAATAGTACCAGCGACAACAAGTATCACAGCGGTCTGGTACAGTTTACCATCGGATATAAGTTCCAGCTGTAAAATACATCTCGAGAACACTTTCATAAATCCCTGCCCTCTGTACGTGAGAGCAGGGATTTTTAATTTACAGACCCATGCAGGATGTTGCTCCGAGGGCTGTGAGGATTGCTGATGCAATCGATGCGATGATCTGAACGATCCACTTCAGGGTTTCCTTCTTAGTCATAGCTTACCTCCTTCCTTAGACAGATTACTCCATGTCACCGTTGCCACCGGTATCGCCGCCTGTGCCCTTGCTAAACAGCCTGGTGCTCACCTCGCTGGATTCACCATTCTTGATGGCGATAGCCTTCACGGTAGTC
>CACWLC010000046.1 GCA_902761605.1 uncultured Prevotellaceae bacterium | reverse complement strand
TGATCAAGGCTTAATAGAAAAAATACTCGAAGGTGATGATAAGGGTAAATTCAAGAAGATTAGTAAATTCTATGCATAACAAACTCACAAACTCACAAACTCACAAAATAAGATGAACACAGTAGAAATTAATAAGCAGATGAAACTCACCGAGCATTTTACGCTCGGTGAGATGACGAAGACAAGTCATAAGACAGCGGACGGGAATATCCCGAGTCGGGTGGCTATCGAGAATTCGCTCTTGGGAGGTGAATAAGAAGGCTGGAGGCTCAGCAACCTCGAATCACCTCGTAGGTTGTGCGGCTGATATCAGGTGCTTAGGTAAGGAGCAAGCATTACGTTATGCCGTTATTCTCCTTGACATAGCGGATGAATCGCGCGAGGATTTCGATGAGCTGATTATCGAGGTGCGTGGCTCGACTCTCTGGATTCATTTCGCGGTGCGTCCGAAGGGAAATCGCAGGAAGATTGTATTCGATGTAAAGTAAACTCAACGGGGCAGGGTAAGGATAAACCTTGCTCCGTTGTTGTATTCGGTGTCGAGACGGATATCGCCGCCCAGGCGCTGTGCTATGTTACGGGCCATGGGGAGGCCAATGCCTGTGCCGTCAGAGAAATTATCTATCTGCACAAAATCGTCGAAGATGACTGAAGCTTTATCAGCAGGGATGCCTATGCCGGTATCCTCTATGACAAAACATACCTCTGAGGGCTGGAGCGAAACAGACAACCTTACCTCTCCCTTGCTGGTGAACTTAAAGCCGTTTTCGATAAGCTGTGCAAGAGCCTTGGCTGCGCTGCCCTTATGGGTCTGGATCTGTATGGTGCGGGCATCATCGCTTATGTCGAGGGAGAAGTTGACATTGTCGGTAAATGCATTCTTAGCCTTGTCGATAGCCGTATTGGCAATCTCCTCTGGTGAGATAGTGTCGGTACGCTCAATGACAGTACGGCTGAGGGCATCAGAGAACTCCAGCATATTATTGATGAGCGAGGTGATGCTCATGGCATTGTCTTCCACCTGATGGCGCATGCTTTCCTTTTCTTCTGCTGACAGAGTATCGGCATCAGGAGATGAGAGTATCTGAGTGAAGCCATTGAGGATGTTGAGGGGCGTACGTATCTCATGAGAGATGTTACGTATGAATTCCGTCTTCATCTTCGACGACTCCTCGGCCTTGGCATTGGCAATCTCAAGGGCCGCGTTCTTCTCGGCAAGCTCACGGTTCTTATCTGCCATCCTACGTGCGGAGCGGCGTGACAACAGGATGATAGTCAGAAAGGCAATGACGGTAATGCAGAAGATTATAATGGTATAGAGCTCGCGGGATTTACGCTGTTCGTCGCGCAGCTCATCGACATGGAAGATAGTGTTGAGCTCGTTAAGCTGAGTCTGCATGTCATGGGAAAAGGCTGAGTCTCTCTCCTCATAGAGGGCGCGGTAGAGCTTTGCAGCGCCTTCGCTGTCGCCCGTAAGCAGCATTGCCTCAGCACGATCCTCCTTAAGGGTTACAGACTGACCTACTCCCAGGGCTACTGCGCTGTCGCCATAGGCAATGGCCTGTTGTGGATTACCTTGGGCTAAGGCAAGACGGGTACGCATCTTTAAGATGTCGTATTCAGTGAGTACGGACTTTGATATCTCGTGATACTCCTGAGCCTTGGCAATAGCGGCAAGAGCCTTGTTGTAATCCTTCTTGCCGATATAGGCAGAGCATAAGGTGATGTAACAAGGAATGTATGTCTGGCTGACAACGGCCAGGCCTTTTTCCTTCTCGACTACCTTAAGGTGTGCGAGCCAATCCTTGACATCTATGAGCGCTTGGTCGTAGTGCTCCTGTTTTAGGAGTGCCTCACAGAGACCTTCATAGACGCCGCAGAGGATGCCGTTGTCGAGGGATTCTTCTTTCAGCAGTTTCACACTCTTACGATAGGCTTCCTCCGACTGGTCTAGCTGTTGGATGTAGAGGTAGATGGTTCCCATCTGCTTATAGGCCATCGCGCGACCAACATTGTTGTTGCGCAGCTGAGCGTCATCCTTCATGGCCTTTGCCTCACGGAGGGCTGTCTGCAGACGTCCCATCTCCTGATTGCCGGAACAGATACGCTGCCAACACTGGTAGTAACGGTCCCATATCTTGTTGTTAGCAAACCACTCCCGCTGTTTGGCTGCCTCTTCCACCAGTTGCTCGTAACGGCCTGCGTTGTTGAGCACGGCTATCTTATTCCATCGTGGCAGACTCTCTTTTTTGATATCGTGCCTTTCCTGATGATGTGCAATCAGACTGTCGAGCATCATCATGGCACTGTCGATATGCATATTGTCGTAATACTGATGGAAACGTTTGAGGAGGCTGTCGGCAGTCTCGTCAGACGCATTCTTTGCTGTAGCACTGATGGCAAAGAGAAGAAAGAGCAGGAGTGGTTTGACTCTCATATCTGTTTACTGATGCTGGTCGCGGAGAAGATCGTTGACAGTCTTTACAGGATTGAACGTGCCGAGAGGAACCTCTACGAAGACTGTGCTCCAGTTGCTCATGGCACCATTCCACAGACCTGGTAACTCTAAGGCCTTCAGCTCTTTACCGGCTTTCGATTTAGAAGAGATGAAACCGGTGGTCTTGTCAACGAACTCAGGCAGATTGAATGGCTCACCCTTGTAGTTCTTAACAGCGCAGACGAGGTCTACGGGGTTGAAGTGAGTGCCCTGGGTGAACATCTTCATATACTCCTCGTTGTTGGTGTCAATCTGGCTGCTCTCAAGGATCTGGAGCGATACTGTGCCATCCTGGTTATATGTAAGGAACGGACCACCGCCAGGCTCACCTACATTCTTCACAACACCGCAGACACGCATCGGACGATTGAGCTTCTCACGCAGATAAGCAGCATCGGCCTTCTTACCCTTTGCATCGGTGCAGAGGCACTTGCTTACGAACTCTGCTATCTCTGCCAGCTGAGCGTCGGTAGCTCCGGCATCGAGGATATGCAGATATTCGAAGGCCTTCTTCTGGAGAGTAACGAGCACTCCGGCGATGACCTGTTTCCACTCTACTGTCTCGGGCTTCAGACGATCGGGAACGACATTGTCGATATTCTTTATGAAGATGACATCGGCATCGATCTCGTTGAGGTTCTCGATGAGTGCTCCGTGACCTCCTGGGCGGAAGAGCAGACTGCCGTCGTCATTACGGAATGGAGTATTGTCGGGGTTGGCGGCTACGGTATCTGTGCTTGGCTTCTGCTCAGAGAAGGTGATATCGTATTTGATGCCGTATTTCTTAGCGAAGGTGTCGGCCTTCTCGGCTACCTTGGCCTTGAAGAGCTCCATGTGCTCGTGAGATACTGTGAAGTGAACATGAGCCTCACCGTTAGAAGCTGCATAGAGAGCTCCCTCTACGAGATGCTCCTCCATAGGAGTGCGTGCACCATCCTCGTATTTGTGGAAGAGAAGCAGGCCCTTTGGCAGCTGACCGTAGTTGAGACCCTCGGACTTGAGCATGTTGGCTGCTACGGCCTTGTAGTTACCGTCGGCGATGAGAGCCTTGATGCCCTTGCCCTCGTTCTTCTGACAGATAGCGTCGAGAGCATCGTAGAAAGCGAACTTCTCGATAGAGTCGAAGTATTTCTTCTCAAAGTCGGTAGTAGGAACATCATAGTCGGCATCGACGAATGCGAACATGTTCTTGAACATACGGCTGGCAGCACCAGAGGCTGGTACAAACTTCACCACGCGCTTACCCTCTGCCTTGTAGGCATTCCACGCATCCTCATACTGTTTGCGCTCTGCTGCATCGGGGGCGATGATGCCTCTGCCAATGCCTGCCGCTGCCTCCAACTTCAGGAATGGGAAACCGGTTTTGAACTCGTTAAGCTGACTCTCGATCTGCTCCTGGCTGATGCCTTTCTGAGCAATTTGCTGTAAATCCTGTTGTGATAACATACTATTTGTGGTATTTAGTTAATTACAATATTTCTGCAAAGATACAAAAAAAAGATAAATGATAATTGAAAAATGAGATTTTTTTGTACTTTTGCATCAAAATTAGGGAAAAATGGCAGAAAAATTTGCTTTTACATACGAGGAAAAGAAGAAAATGGCATCTCAGACGGCAGAAATACTCACTGAGGAGATAGGTCTGAAGGGTGATGCCATAGATGCTGTGATGCTTATTCCTGAGATAGATGCTGGGAACGTGAGCATCGAGGATGTGGAGCAGACACATGGCGAGTCTGTGGCACGGATACTGCATGGTCTGGGACGTATACAGCAGTTGTATGATAAGAACCCCGTTATCGAGAGCGAGAACTTCAGGAATCTGTTGCTGTCGTTTGCTGAAGACATGCGCGTGATTCTCATCATGATTGCCGACAGGGTAAACCTGATGCGCAGCATCCGAGATACAGACAATGAGGAAGCCCGTCAGGAGGTGTCGCAGGAGGCTGCATATCTCTATGCTCCGTTGGCACATAAGCTCGGACTCTATAACTTGAAGCGTGAGCTCGAAGACCTCTCGCTGAAGTATATGGAGCACGATGCCTATTATCATATCCGTGAGAAGCTCAGTGCCACGAAGGCTGCGCGCGATGCTTATATAGATAGGTTTATCAAACCAGTGGAGGAGAAGGTGAAGGCAGCGGGTATCAATTGTCATATCAAAGGGCGCACTAAGAGCATCCACAGTATATGGCAGAAGATGAAGAAACAGAAATGTCCCTTCGAAGGTGTCTATGACCTCTTCGCCATTCGTATTATCATCGACTGTCCTGAGTCTCAGGAGAAGATGCAGTGCTGGCAGGCCTATTCGATAATCACGGATATGTATCAGCCGAATCCCAAGCGACTGCGTGACTGGCTGTCGGTACCGAAGTCGAATGGCTATGAGAGTCTGCATATCACCGTGCTCGGACCTGAGCAGAAATGGGTGGAGGTACAGATACGTACCGAGCGCATGGACGAGATAGCTGAGCGAGGTGTGGCTGCCCACTGGAGATACAAAGGCGTGAAGGGCGAGACGGGGCTCGACGAGTGGCTTACGAATATCCGCAGTATGCTGGAGCACTCTGAGGGTATGGAGGCGATGGATCAGTTTAAGATGGATCTGTACGAGGATGAGGTGTTCGTGTTTACCCCTCGTGGTGACCTGTTTAAGTTCCCTGTGGGAGCAACGGTGCTCGACTTCGCATACCATATCCACTCGAAGATAGGTAACCAGTGTACGGGAGGAAGGATCAACGGTAGGGTGGTGCCTATACGTTATGAACTGAAGAGCGGTGATCAGGTGGAGATACTCACTTCCGCTAATCAGAAGCCCCGTCAGGAGTGGATAAACTTCGTGAAGACCTCTCGTGCGAAATCGAAGATAAAGCTGGCTCTGAAGGAGACTCAGGTGAAGGACGGACTCTTTGCAAAGGAGATGCTCGAGAGGAAGTTCAAGAACAGGAAGATAGAGCAGGACGAGTCGACGATGTTCCATGTGATAAAGAAGATGGGCTTCAAGGAGGTCAGTGACTTCTATAAACAGATAGCCGACGGATTTATTGACACGAATGCCGTAATAGACAAGTTCCTGGAACTGAAGGAGAGCGAGAAGGTGGTTACGGGTGATAACATGGCCCGTAGCGCTGAGGAATTTGTGCTCGACGAGTCGAAGATTGCAGGACTGAACCAGCCTGTGAATGACGATGTGCTCGTGATAGACAGAAATCTTAAGGGCCTGGACTATCAGTTGGCTAAGTGTTGCAGTCCTATTTATGGTGATTCAGTATTCGGGTTTGTTACTGTCAACGGAGGTATCAAGATACATCGCACAGACTGTCCTAATGCCCCAGAGCTGCGCCGTCGTTTCGGCTATCGTATCGTGAAGGCGAAGTGGAGTGGAAAGGGGTCTTCGCAGTATAGCATTACCCTTAGGGTGATAGGTAATGATGATATCGGTATAGTGAATAATCTCACGAGTATCATCTCGAAGGACGAGAAGCTTATCCTTCGCAGTATCAATATCGACTCTCACGACGGACTGTTCAGCGGTACCCTCGAGGTAATGATTAATGACAACACCCGTCTGGAGGCGCTGATGAAGAAACTGCGTACTGTGAAAGGGGTAAAACAAGTAGACCGTATCTGATAAAAATAATTTAGGGCGCGCAATCACTGCGAGCCCCAAACTAAAAAACAATCTATTAACCTTTTGACGTTGCAAAGTTACGGAATCTTTCCGAAACCCGCAAATTTATTTTTAGTCACAATCGATGAAATGTTAATTTTTATCGGTGTATGACAATTCTTTAACATAATTTAAATCATAGACTATGAAAATGCTACCGTTAGACCTGCCATAACGATAGAAACCATAGACATCAGTTTGATGAGAATGTTGAGTGAAGGACCAGACGTATCCTTGAAAGGATCACCCACTGTATCACCTACGATACAAGCCTTATGAGCAAACGATCCCTTGCCTCCGAAGTTGCCTTCCTCGATATTCTTCTTGGCATTGTCCCAGGCACCTCCGGCATTGGCCATGAACACTGCAAGAGTGAATCCGCCTGCGAGACCACCTACCAGCAGACCAAGAACACCTGCCACTCCGAGGATGATACCTACTACGATAGGAATGATGATGGCGAGAACAGACGGGATGATCATCTCGTGCTGTGCTGCCTTTGTAGATATCTCTACACAACGGCCGTAGTCGGGAGTGCCAGTACCCTCGAGGATACCTGCTATCTCACGGAACTGACGACGTACCTCCTGTACCATCTTCTCTGCAGCACGGCCTACAGCCTCCATTGTCATTCCACAGAAGAGGAACGCAGCCATAGCTCCGATAAATGCACCTACGAGCACCTTAGGATTCATGAGGTTTACCTGGAAGTAGTTCATGAAGTCGGGGATGGTGGCATCGGTAGCAGAGATGACATCGCCAGCAACATTTGTAAGAGTCTGACCTGCACGCTCCATAGCAATCTTTATCTCCTCGATATATGATGCGAGAAGAGCAAGAGCTGTGAGGGCAGCAGAACCGATGGCGAAGCCCTTACCTGTGGCGGCTGTGGTGTTGCCAAGAGCATCGAGGGCGTCAGTACGATGACGTACCTCCTCGCCAAGCTGTGACATCTCGGCATTACCTCCGGCATTGTCGGCGATAGGTCCGTAAGCATCGGTAGCAAGGGTGATACCCAGAGTAGAGAGCATACCTACGGCAGCGATACCGATACCATAGAGTCCGTGAGAAAGACTCTCTGACGACATAGAGAGATCGAAGCCGTTGGCACAGAGATAACTCAGCATGATAGCCACACCGATGGTGATGACTGGGACGCATGTTGAGATCATACCTGTTCCTATACCTTTTATTATAACAGTAGCAGCACCTGTCTGTCCTGCCTCACTGATCTTCTGAGTGGGCTTATATGAATGAGAGGTGTAATACTCTGTTGCCTGTCCGATGATCACACCTGCTGCGAGACCAGAGATAACAGAGAATGAAAGACCTATCCAATTCTCTATCTCGAGGAAATACAGTATTCCGAATGTTGCTACAGCGATGAGCACAGCGCTGACGTTTGTACCTAATGACAGTGAGCGGAGCAGATCCTTCATCGTGGCTCCCTCCTTGGTGCGTACGAGGAAGATACCGAATAGTGAGAGGAATACACCTACTGCAGCAATCAGCATTGGAGCGATGACAGCACGCATCTGTACCTCGAGGCCGGCTACAGAGAAGGCGGCAGCACCGAGAGCAGCGGTAGAGAGCACAGAGCCACAATAAGACTCATAGAGGTCGGCACCCATACCGGCAACGTCGCCTACGTTATCACCTACGTTATCGGCAATGGTGGCGGGGTTACGTGGATCATCCTCAGGGATATCAGCCTCAACCTTTCCCACAATGTCAGCACCTACGTCGGCGGCCTTTGTGTAGATACCTCCACCAACACGGGCGAAGAGAGCCTGCGTAGAAGCACCCATACCGAAGGTCAGCATGGTAGTAGTGATGGTGATGAGCGAGTCGTCTGTGAGTCCGTTGAGTGCTATGAACCACAGTGCGATGTCGAGCAGTCCGAGACCTACAACGGTAAGACCCATAACGGCACCAGAACGGAAGGCCACCTTCAGTCCGCTATCCAGACTGTTACGAGCTGCATTAGCAGTACGTGCAGAAGCGTAGGTAGCCGTCTTCATGCCGAAGAATCCTGCAAGGCCCGAGAAGAGACCACCTGTGAGGAATGCGAATGGCACCCATGGGTTCTGCACATTCAGTATGTAGGACATGAAGGCAAACAATGCACAGAGTACAGCAAAGACGATACCCACAACCTTGTACTGTTGTGCCAGATAAGCCATCGCACCTTTGCGTACATAGAGTGCGATCTCTTTCATACGAGGGGTACCTTCGTCGGCCTTCATCATCTGAGAGAAAAAGAAGTAGGCCATAGCCAGTGCCACGACAGAAGCAACGGGCACGAGCCAGAATACTGAGGGAATGATCATTTGTTTTTTGGTTTTTGGTTATACAAATAAAGGCACTCGCCATATAGCGAAGTGCCTTCGTGAACTGTCAGTCTTATTCGTCAACGAAATCTATCAGTTGTGATGCGTCTTCATCTTCGTCGTCTCCTCCAAGATCCATCATCGTGGAGTAGTTTTCCTCTGTGATTTCATCATCGTTGGGGTCGTCGATAGAGTCGTCATCATCGTGATTCTTATAGTCGTCCTTTACGATAACGTCTGAATCATCGTCTTCTTCATCGAATTCATTTTCTTCATCATCGCCTAACTGCATCTTCAGCTTCTCCTGCTGAGGCTTAACCTTGGCGAAGATGGCCTCTACCCAGTTGCCTTTGGCTACTTCGAGCACTTCATAGCCGTCTTCTATCTTCTTCTCATAGAGTCCGCCTTTCTTGTGGAGACGGTCTTTGGGAAGGGTAGTGGTGGAGATATCGAAACCACTGAGGATGATGTCCTGTACAGACTGTGTCAGAGAATCCCAGCCTCCTCCGAAGTTACGATCGAGAACCTCGATGAGCTTAGCTGCTGAGATATGACAGATGTTCTCGTAAGAGAGGTCTGTAACGCGTGTGATAGGCTTCTTTCTCAGACCCCATACATAGGTGTGGTCGTCATCGGCCTTAACTTCACATACCTTATAACCCTGCTTGCCATAGGCTTTCTTCTGTTGTGGTGAGACATCCTTAAGGTCAAGAATCTCAAATGCACAACGGATAATGTCGATATAATGGCGTAAGCTCTCTTTTATCTCGGGGTCTTTCACTCCGGTTTCTATCATGCGGATGATGTCGTTCTCCTGGACATCCCATACACTGCTCTTCGTAAGTGACTTCAACGACTGAGCACTGCTTTCTTCTGCTTCTTTTTTCTGTCTTGCCATATTATTTGATTGAAATTTTCTGCAAAGATAATGTAATTCAAACAAAAATCCAAATTTTTATTTGGAATTTTGAGAGATTTGCGTTTTTCTTTGTAACTTTGCACGAGATTTATGGTTCAACCGCTGGCTGAAAGACTAAGACCCCGCACTCTTGACGATTATATCGGACAGGAACATCTGGTAGGCGAGGGAGCTGTTCTGCGTAAGATGATAGATGCAGGACGTATTTCGTCGTTTATCCTCTGGGGCCCTCCCGGAGTGGGTAAGACCACCCTGGCTCAGATCATCGCACATCGTCTGGAAACACCCTTCTATACGTTGTCGGCAGTGACAAGTGGTGTGAAAGATGTGCGTGACGTGATAGAGAAAGCCCAGAAAGGCAGGTTCTTCAATGAGGCATCGCCCATACTCTTCATCGACGAGATACACAGGTTCTCGAAGTCGCAGCAGGATTCTCTTTTGGGAGCAGTGGAGAAGGGTGTGATAACCCTTATCGGAGCTACTACAGAGAACCCGTCTTTTGAGGTTATTCGTCCTCTGTTGAGCCGATGTCAGTTGTATGTGCTCAAGTCGCTCGAGAAAGAAGATCTGTTGAAACTTCTGGATAGAGCTGTTACCCAGGATGCTGTTCTGAAAGAGAAAAATATTGAGTTGAAGGAGACAGGCGCACTCCTGCGATTTAGTGGAGGTGATGCGCGTAAACTGCTTAATATACTGGAACTTGTGGTGGAGAGTGGTGATACTGTTATCACTGATGAGATAGTAACTCTGCGACTGCAACAGAATCCTCTGGCTTACGATAAGGACGGAGAGATGCATTATGATATTATCTCTGCTTTTATCAAGTCTATCCGAGGCAGCGATCCTGATGCAGCACTTTATTGGCTCGCACGTATGATTGAGGGCGGAGAAGACCCGAAGTTCATTGCAAGACGACTGGTTATCTCTGCTTCAGAGGATATAGGCCTGGCTAATCCGAATGCTCTGCTTTTGGCAAATGCGGCTTTTGATGCAGTAAACAAGATAGGATGGCCTGAGGGTAGGATTCCTTTGGCTGAGGCAACGGTATATCTCGCTACATCGCCAAAGAGTAATAGCGCATATCTTGGTATTGATGCTGCTCTTGAACTTGTTCGCAGGACAGGTAATCAGCCTGTACCTCTGCCTATACGTAATGCCCCCACACAGCTGATGAAGGAACTGGGATATCATGATGGCTATAAGTATCCGCATGACTATCCTGGTCATTTCACAGAACAACAATACCTGCCTGATGACTTGAAAGATGTTCGTATCTGGCATGGGCAGCACTCTCCAGCTGAAGAGAAGCTCGTGGAGAGAATGATAAACTATTGGGGAGAGAGGTATAAAAAGTGAGATGGAGCAGGATATAATCATATATATTATTGAATTGCTGGGTACATTCGCCTTTGCGATATCGGGTATCAGGCATGCTGCAGCAAAACATTTCGACTGGTTCGGAGGTTACGTGTGTGGTATTGCCGTAGCTATAGGAGGAGGAACGGTGAGAGATGTGATGCTTTCTACAACTCCTTTCTGGATGACTACTCCAGTATATATGATATGTACTGCAGTGGCTTTGTTAACTGTAGTATTGTTTGGCAAATGGATGGAACCTCTTAAGAATGCCTGGTTCGTGTTTGACACCTTAGGACTTGCTCTATTTACCATAGCAGGAATCCAGAAGAGCCTGTTGTTCGGACAACCATTCTGGGTGGCGATAATCATGGGATGTATCACAGGTTCTGCAGGAGGAGTGATCCGTGATGTGCTGCTAAACAATGAACCTGTGATATTTCATAAAGAGATTTACGCCATTGCTAGTGTGTTAGGAGGTCTGGCTTATTGGGGACTTGCGGAATTGGGACTTCCTGTTGAGTGGTGTGCTGTAACAAGCTTTATCGTTACGTGTATGATCCGATTCCTTGCTGTGAAATATCATATATCCCTGCCTGTGCTAACAGAGAAGAAATAAATAATCCCCGCTTCTGCTAGAGGCGGGGATTATTATTCTTTATACGTTCTATCCGTTCATCGACATCAGGAACTCTTCGTTGCTGCTTGTCTTAACAAGTCTGTCTCTTACTGTGTTCATTGCCTCGATAGGATTCATCTCGGCGATAAACTTACGGATGATCCACATCCTGTTGAGTGTTGTAGGATCATGCAACAGATCATCACGACGAGTAGAAGAGAGAACGAGGTCGATAGCTGGGAAGATACGCTTATTAGCCAGTGAGCGGTTAAGCTGTATCTCAGAGTTACCTGTACCCTTGAACTCCTCGAAGATCACCTCATCCATCTTAGAACCGGTATCCACAAGAGCAGTAGCGATGATTGTCAGCGAACCTCCGCCCTCGATGTTGCGTGCAGCTCCAAAGAAACGTTTTGGCTTCTGCAGGGCGTTAGAGTCAACACCACCAGTGAGCACCTTACCAGAGGCAGGAGCTGTTGCGTTGTATGCACGTGCCAGACGTGTGATAGAGTCGAGGAAGATCACTACGTCATGTCCGCACTCTACCATACGCTTTGCCTTCTCAAGCACGATACCTGCGATCTTTACATGACGATCTGCCGGCTCATCGAATGTAGAGGCGATAACCTCTGCATTTACTGTGCGGGCCATATCAGTAACCTCCTCAGGACGCTCGTCGATAAGGAGCATCATGATATATGCTTCAGGATGATTTGCTGCGATGGCATTGGCGATATCCTTCATGAGGACTGTCTTACCAGTCTTTGGCTGCGCAACGATAAGTGCACGCTGGCCTTTACCAATAGGTGAGAAGAGGTCTACTACACGAACACTGGGATTCGTTGTTGCCTTATCACCACAGAGTGTGAATTTCTCATCAGGGAAGAGTGGGGTGAGGTGCTCGAAAGCTACTCGGTCTCTTACCTCTGAAGGCTTGCGACCATTGATGAAGTTAACGCTCGACATAGCGAAGTATTTCTCGTTGTCGTATGGAGGACGAACCATGCAGTCGACAACATCACCAGTCTTCAGACCAAACTGCTTGATCTGCTGCTGGGATACATAGATGTCATCAGGCGATGAGAGATAGTTATAGTCGCTTGAACGGAGGAATCCATATCCATCCTGAAGAACCTCGAGTACACCTGTGCCAGAGATGATGTCATTGAAGTCAAAACGCTCTTCGTTGGCCTTCTTCTGAGCCAGTGGTGAGTAGTCCTCATTGCCGTTCGTTGGACGATCAAAGATATCGAGCGAAGGTAATGCTGCCTGATCTTCCACAGGGATGTCGAGAACGGTGATGAAGTCTGTGCCGTCACCTGGGTCTCCCTCCCATACATGATCATCGTCAACGGGTATCTCTTGTACGTCTTCCGCTTTTGCTTCCTCATCCTCGCGACTGCGCTGAGCCATCTTCTCCTGTAACTGCTGGAGAAGATTCTTCTGCTCTTCCTCATCACCATCGCTGCTGCCTGTGGCAAACTCTGCCTCAGGAACATCGAAGTTTGCCTCTGGAATAAAACCTTCGTCTTCAGCCTGTGCCTCAGGAACCTCAGCTACTTCTGCTGCCTGCTTCTCTGCTTCGGCAGCAGCTGCCTCCTCAGCTTCTTTCTCTGCCTTTGTCTTACGTCCACGCTTCTTTGGAGCTGGGGCTGGTTCCTCTTCGGGAATCTCTTCAGCAACAGGAGCTGTCTGAGGGAGATCAGCGAAGAGTGAAGGAATATCTGCTTTTTTCTTTTTACGTGAGTGCTTTACGGTAGTGTCGAAGTTCTCACCCTCCTCCCCATTGACTGAATAAACACGGCTTGTATCCTTAGGGATTCTTGTACGCTTGCGCTTTGGAGAGGCACTCTCTTCAGCGGCCTTGTCAAGAATAGCATAGACGACAGTCTCGAGATCGTCGTCTTGCTTCACCTTAAGGCCTAATTCTGATGCTATACCCATAAGCTGGGGTATATCCATAGATTCTAATTCTTCTTTTGTATACATACTATTATAGTACTTGAATGTCTCTTGAAATGTTTAAATTTGAGGTAGATGTGCTTCTCGATATGGAATACTCCATTGAAAAACGTTGCAAAGGTACGCAATATTTTGGTAACTTCCAAATTTTTTAGGATTTTTTTTGTACCTTTGCGCCCAAAATAAAAATATATGGAAATAAAGAAAGCAGAATTCACTCTCAGCGCTCCTATGGTGTCGATGTGTCCTAAGGATACAAAACCTGAGTATGCCTTTATAGGCAGGTCGAATGTCGGGAAGTCGAGTCTCATCAATATGCTTACAAATAACAGGAAACTCGCAAAGACATCGGCTACACCAGGTAAGACTCTCCTTATCAACCACTTTATTATAAATAATGAGTGGTATCTTGTTGATCTGCCTGGCTACGGATTTGCCAAGAGGTCGAAGAAAGAGGTGAACAAGCTGGAGCAGATGATTCAGGGTTATATCCTTCAGCGTGAACAGCTGGTGAATGTGTTTGTGCTTGTGGATGTTCGTCTGGAGGCGCAAAAGATCGACCTTGAGTTTATCCAGTGGCTTGGAGAGTCGAGTGTGCCTTTTGCTATCGTCTTCACCAAGGCTGATAAACTTACTGCAAATAAGGTGAATGCCAGTGTCGAGGCATATAAGAAGGTGTTGTCAGAGACATGGGAGGAACTGCCTCCGATGTTTGTCACATCGTCAGAGAAGAAACAGGGCCGCGATGAGGTGCTAAACTATATTGAAGAGATAAATAAGGAACTTGCCAATGGCTAAGGAGAACCCATATCTTGATGTGCAGAATCTCACCAAGTCCTTTGGAGCGTTGGTGCTCTTCAAGGATATCTGTTTCTCTATTGCCGAGGGACAGAAGGTAGGACTGATAGCCAAGAACGGTACAGGGAAATCCACCTTGTTGTCTGTGCTTGCAGGAAAGGAGGGATATGACTCGGGAGAGATAATCTTCCGTAGGGATCTGAAGGTGGGGATACTTGAGCAGTCGCCAGTATTCGACCCTGAGGAGAGTGTACTCGATGCATGCTTCAATCACCAGGGAGAAGACGAGAAGGTGCTTAAGGCAAAGCAGGTCCTTACACAGTTGAAGATACGCGATCTGAGTCAGCCTATGGGCCAGCTCTCTGGAGGACAACAAAAACGTGTGGCTCTGGCAAATGTGCTTCTTACGGAACCGGATCTCTTAATCCTTGATGAGCCCACTAACCATCTCGATCTTGAGATGATAGAGTGGCTCGAGGGCTATCTTAATCGTGGCAATAGGACACTCCTGATGGTTACTCACGACAGATTCTTCCTCGACAGAGTATGTTCTGTGATTCTCGAACTCGATGATCAGACGATATATACCTATCGCGGCAACTACAGTTACTATCTTGAGAAGCGCCAGGAGCGCATCGACAATCGTCGTGCGGAGATAGCCAGGGCCAACAACCTCTATCGCACGGAGTTGGAGTGGATGCGTCGTATGCCTCAGGCCAGAGGTCATAAGGCCCGTTATCGTGAAGAGGCATTTTATGATCTGGAACGTATAGCAAAACAGAGGATAGAAGAGCGGCAGATTCGTCTTAAGGCGAATAATGTATATATCGGCTCGAAGATTTTTGAGTGCCAGTATGTCTCCAAGGTGTTCAGAAGTGAGAATTCAGAGGCGAGTGGTGAGAATAGTAATGATGTCGTGATTCTAAAGGACTTCTATTATAATTTCTCCCGTTTTGAGAAGATGGGTATCGTGGGGAATAACGGTACTGGCAAGAGCACGTTTATTAAGATGCTTCTCGGAATGGTGCCACCTGATGAGGGACGATTCGATATAGGTGATACTGTGCGTTTCGGATATTTCTCGCAGGAGGGGTTACAGTTTGATGAACAGCAGAAGGTGATAGATGTCATTACAGATATTGCGGAATATATCTATCTGGGTAACGGCAAGCACCTCAGTGCATCACAGTTCCTCCAGTATTTCCTCTTCACTCCCGAGCAACAGCATAACTATGTGTATAAGCTCTCTGGTGGTGAGCGCAGGAAACTCTACCTCTGTACAGTACTGATGAAGAATCCAAACTTCCTCGTACTCGATGAGCCTACCAACGATCTGGATATTGTCACGCTTCAGATTCTCGAGGAGTATCTTCAGGATTTCCCAGGATGTGTGATTGTGGTTTCTCACGATCGCTATTTTATGGATAAGGTGGTAGATCATCTGCTGGTGTTCAAGGGCGATGGAGAGATAAAGGATTTTCCAGGCAACTATACTCAGTATCGCCAGTGGCAATCCCTCCAGCCTAAAGAAACCGCCACCAAGAATCCTAAAGATTCAAGGGATACCAGAGACTCTAGAGATTCTAAGATATCTAATCCTGCAAAAGAATCCTCCGAGCCAAGGAAGAAGATGACCTATAAGGAGAAAACAGAGTTCGAGCGCCTTGAGAAAGAGATTGCGGCCCTTGAAGCAGAACAGCAACAGATAGAAGAGGCTCTCTGCAGCGGTACTCTCTCTATTGAGGAACTCACAGAGAAGAGCAAACGTCTGCCTCTGTTGAAAGATGAACTCGATGAGAAATCCATGCGATGGCTGGAACTTAGTGAGATAGGAAATTAAGAATTAGAAATGATACAACAACCATATAGTTCGCAATTATTGGAAAAGGCGGTATCTGAGTTCTCGCGCCTTCCTGGAATAGGACGTAAGACAGCTCTTCGTCTGGTGCTGTGGATGCTACGTCAGGAAGAAAGTGACGTGGAACAATTCACAGATGCCATTACCAATCTGAAAAATGAGATAAAATACTGTCAAACCTGTCATAATATCAGCGATTCGGATATCTGTCCTATATGCAGCGATCCTCGTCGCGATGCCTCTACGGTATGTGTCGTGGAGAATGTGCAGGATGTGATGGCGATAGAGAATACCCAACAGTTCAAGGGGCTTTATCATGTCCTTGGAGGCATCATCTCTCCTATGGACGGGATAGGCCCTGGGGATATAGAGATAGAGTCGCTTGTGAATCGTGTAGCGGAGGGTAATGTCCGTGAGGTGATTCTTGCTTTGAGTCCTACGATGGAGGGCGACACCACAAACTTCTATATCTATCGCAAACTCGCTCCCTATGCCGATGTAAAGATAAGTATCATCGCACGAGGTGTGTCTGTGGGTAATGAACTTGAATATACTGACGAGGTAACTCTCGGACGTTCTATATTAAACCGTACCATATTTGAAGGAAAATAGTTATGAAACGTACTCAATGCATATTGATGGGGTTCTTCATCACAACAATAGTGGTGGTAGTGGCCTTAGTTGTCCTCTTTGAGACTGATGTTATCGCTTCAGGACTTCTGGCAGGTGATAATCAGACAGAGTTTGTCTTTACTACGATGATGGAACTCATCACTCTTGGCTTTGCATTCCTCTCACTTCGTCTGTTTAAGTTCGGAGCTATTCGTGCCGACCTTTTTGCGCGTAAGGAGACTGCATTACAGAAATGGGGAGTGCTCAGGCTGATGCTCATCCAGGGACCACTTTGGTTTAATACCTTATTATATTATTTATATATGAGTCCGACATTCGGCTATTTGGCTATCATCCTTGCCTTGTGTCTGCCGTTTGTATATCCCAGTATGAGCCGTTGTATCGCAGATACCACTGAGGAAGAATGAAACTTTCTGTTGTTATCGTCAACTACAATGTCCGTCTGCTTTTGGAGGAATGTATCAAAAGCGTGGAGAAGGCTCTCGATGGTATCGAGGGTGATATCTTCGTGATCGACAATAACAGTTCTGATGGTTCTGTGGAGTATATTCGTGAGCGATTCCCCAAAGTACATATCATCGCCAATAAGGAGAATCTGGGTTTTGCCCGTGCCAATAATCAGGCAATAAGGATGACTGATGCGGAGTATATCCTTCTGCTCAATCCTGACACTGTGGTGTATGAGAACACCCTGCGAGGATGTCTGGACTTTATGGATGCCAATCCTGAGGCTGGAGGAGTGGGGGTGAGGATGCTCACTCGCGAGGGTAAAGTTGCCCCGGAATCTCGCAGGGCTGTGCCTACACCGTGGGTGGCATTTCTTAAGATGCTGGGGCTTACCAGTAGATATTATATGAGTCATCTCCCGTGGGATAAGCCTGGGAGGATAGAGGTGGTGAGCGGAGCTTTCTGCATGTTGCGGCATAAGGCTCTTGATCAAATAGGACTCCTCGATGAGGACTTCTTTATGTATGGTGAGGATATCGACCTCTCTTATCGTCTGCTCAAAGGCGGATGGCAGAACTGGTATCTGCCTTATGATATCATCCACTATAAGGGCGAGTCTACCCAGAAGTCATCATTCCGATATGTGCATGTGTTCTATCAGGCCATGCTTATCTTCTTCCGCAAGCATTACTCCCATCTCTCGTTTCTCATCTCTCTGCCCATACAGACGGCCATCTATTTTCGTGCTTTCATGGCTCTGATGCAGATGATGGGCGATAAGTTCCGTAAATTCCTCAATCCTAATAAAAACAGAAAATCCTATGACTAGTAATCCGAAAATCACTCTTCGTGCTATCGAACCCGAGGATCTCGATCTGCTATATCAGATAGAGAACGACAGGAGTATGTGGAATGTGTCAGCCACCAATGTGCCTTACAGCCGATACACTCTTCACGAATATATTGCCAACTCTACAGGCGACATCTATGTTGACCATCAGGTACGCATGATGATAGAGAATGAGGACCATCAAGTGGTGGGTATCGTGGATCTTGTGAATTTCGACCCCGCCAATCGTCGCGCGGAACTCGGACTTATCATCGTGGAGCCTTATCGTAAGTCTGGTTATGCGCAGGCCACCGTTGAGGCTATTTGCGATTATGCCGTTCGTGTGCTCCATCTCTCGCAGATATATGCCTTTATTGATGCCGATAATCTGCCATGTATCACACTCTTCAGAAAACTGCATTGGCAGGAGTCGGCAAGGCTTAGAAAATGGCTCTTTGATGGTGTGGACTATCATGATGCGATAGTGATGCAGATGCTTTTCTGAACTTTTTTCGCTCTTTTAAGAAAAAAAGCCTGAAAATGTTTTGTGGGTTCGGAAAAAATTACTACCTTTGCACCCGCAAACGAAAAATGACCAACTTTGGTGCGTTAGTTCAGTAGGTTAGAATGCCTGCCTGTCACGCAGGAGGTCACGAGTTCGAATCTCGTACGCACCGCTTGGTTTTTTGACATGATGCAGCACATTGGTGCGTTAGTTCAGTAGGTTAGAATGCCTGCCTGTCACGCAGGAGGTCACGAGTTCGAATCTCGTACGCACCGCAGAAGGCCCATCGAAGAACACTTCGGTGGGTTTTTTGATACAAAAACAACGTTGTTTAACATTTAAATGTTTTATTATCAATGATTTATTCAAAAGAAGTTGAGAACATGTGTAGCGTTTGCAAAGGCGCTTATCATGGACCTGCACCAATTCCCGAGGAGGGCAAGTGGGTTGCAGTGAAAGAAATCAAGGAGATCTCTGGTTACACCCACGGTATCGGTTGGTGTGCTCCTCAGCAGGGTGCATGTAAGCTGAGCCTGAACGTGAAGGACGGTATCATCCAGGAGGCTCTCGTAGAGACCATCGGATGTACAGGTATGACTCACTCAGCTGCTATGGCTTCTGAGATTCTTGCTATCAACACCGCTATGCGCGAGCTCTTCCTGCAGATTGTTTACGGACGTACACAGAGTGCTTTCTCTGAGGGCGGTCTGGCTATCGGTGCTGGTCTTGAGGACCTGGGTAAGGGTCTGCGTTCACAGACTGGTACGCTCTATGGTACCGTTGCAAAGGGTACACGTTACCTGGAGCTGACTGAGGGTTATATCACAAAGCAGTATCTCGATGCTAACAACGAGGTTTGCGGTTACGAGTATGTACACCTTGGCAAGATGATGGAGGCTGTTAAGAATGGCATGGATGCCAACGAGGCTCTGAAGAAGTTCACCGGCTCTTACGGTCGCACAAGCGAGGAGCAGGGTGCAGTTAAAGCTATTGACCCACGTAAAGAA
>CACWLC010000045.1 GCA_902761605.1 uncultured Prevotellaceae bacterium | reverse complement strand
TCGCTCTTGGGAGGTGAATAAGAAGGCTGGAGGCTCAGCAACCTCGAATCACCTCGTAGGTTGTGCGGCTGATATCAGGTGCTTAGGCAAGGAGCAGGCATTGCGCTATGCTGTTATCCTGCTTGATATCGCAGATGATTCGAAAGAGGACTTTGATGAGCTTATCATCGAAGTGCGTGGCTCGACGGTATGGGTTCACTTCGCAGTCCGTCCGAAAGGAAATCGCAGGAAGTTAAGCTTTGATATTAAGTAGACTCTTCAGTAGAAAAGTCCCCATCTCCGGAGTAATCCGAGCGAGGGGGCTTTACTTTCTGTGGCAAAAATTTGGCAGTTTCGGAAATAATGCCTATCTTTGCACGCGTTACCGATAATTACAATTAGTATAATTTAAATACTATAAGCTTATTTCTCCTTGCCCTTGAAGGACTTAACCTTCATACCCAGCTTGGTTGGCATGATGGCATTGAGGAAGATACCCACGATGGCGGCGATGGCAAGGCCTGAGAGATGGATGGGACCAAGGGCGATATCATCGTTGGCACCATATTTCACACCGATGGCGAGCACGAGGATGAGGGCAGCTACAAACACATTACGTGAACTCTTCAGGTCGACCTTCTCTTCTACGAGGTTACGTACTCCGACAGCAGAGATCATACCGTAGAGGATAAGACTCACACCACCTATCGTGGCAGCAGGCATCAGTTGGACGAGGCAAGCGAACTTAGGACAGAAAGCCAGGATGATGGCCAGGCAGGCTGCAATACGAATCACCTTCGGGTCGAATACCTTAGTAAGATTCAGTACACCCGTGTTCTCGCCGTATGTGGTGTTTGCCGGTGCTCCGAAGACAGAGGCGATGGCAGTAGCCACACCGTCGCCGGTGAGTGTGCGATGCAGGCCGGGCTCTGCGAGGAAGTCCTTGCCGACGGTAGAACTGATGGCAAACATATCACCGATATGCTCCATGATGGTAGCAAAGGCGATAGGCATCACTGCGAGGATGGTAGAGAGCATCAGAGTCGTGTTTCCGTCTTCCAAGACAGCCAATATCGTATGGTCTCTGTCTATTGGGAATCCTACCCATGCTGCCTCACCAAGAGGAGTGAAATCGACCTCTCCTAAGCATGCCGCAATGACATAAGACACAATCACACCGAGGAGAACGGGGATAATCTTTATGATTCCCTTGCCCCATATCGAAGAAACGATAACCGTAACGATTGAGATGATGGCCAACAGCCAGTTGGTCTGACAGTTGGCGATGGCAGAACCTGAGAGCACCAGTCCGATGGCGATAACGATAGGACCTGTAACCACTGGTGGGAAATACTGCAGTATCTTCTTTACTCCGAACGACTTTATCAGTGCTGCCATCACGAAGTACATCAGTCCTGCGCAGGCCACGCCCAGACAGGCATAGTCGAGGGCGAGAGTCTCTGAGAGTCCCTGTGATACTCCCATCTCCTTGACAGATGCATAACCTCCGAGGAAGGCGAATGACGATCCGAGGAAGGCTGGCACGTTCCATTTGGAGATAAAGTGGAATATCAGTGTACCGATACCGGCAAAGAGGAGTGTTACCGACACATCGAGTCCGGTAAGAAGGGGTACGAGTACCGTTGCTCCAAACATTGCAAACAAATGTTGCACACCAAGTACCATCATACGGGGTGTACCAAGTTGACGGGCGTCATAAATAGCGTTCTGTGGTTCCATATTTCTAATGTTCCAGTTTATTTCTTTGGTTTCTTCTTTAAATCCTCTGCACTGGTGATAACGGTGACACGGCGATTGCTGTTGTCGCTCATCACATCTCGCACGATATCGGCCACCTGTTGCTTCAGTTCGTTGATAAACTGTCCGGCATCGTATTTCTGATGCTCGATGTCGCGAAGCTTCTTCTCCCAGATACCAGTGAGTTCGCAGCTCTTAAGGAGTTCCTCGCGGATAAGGTCGATGAGTTCGATGCCTGTAGGAGTGGCAATCAGTCGTTTGCCCTTCCTTTGGATATAATGGCGCTTGAAGAGGGTCTCGATGATACCAGCTCGTGAGGAAGGGCGCCCGATGCCGTTCTCCTTCATAGCAGCACGGAGGGTCTCGTCTTCAACGAACTTACCTGCCGTCTCCATAGCCCTGAGCAGAGAGGCTTCATTATAATAAGGTGGGGGAGTGGTCCATTTCTCGGTGAGGGTAGGCTTGTGCTCGCCCGACTCGCCTTTCACGAAGGTGGGGAGTGTGCGCTCCTCGTCATCCTCTTTCTTTGGCTCGTCTTCGCTGAGCTTGGATTTCTCCTTGTCTAAGACCACTCGCCAGCCCGGATCGAGGATCTCCTTGCCAGTGACCTTGAATTCGATGCTATCAGCCTTGCTCGGACCTCCTAGGTTCTCCCTAGGATTGCCTAGGACTTCTCCTAAGACGGTGGTAGTCGAGAATTTACAATCCGGCAGGAATACTGCGATGAATCTTCTTGCCACGAGATCGAAGACCTTCCTCTCGGCATCGCTGAGGTTGTGGGGTATCACTCCTGTGGGGATGATGGCGTGGTGATCGGTAACCTTCGAGGTGTCGAATACTCGCTTGGTCTTCTTTAGGGGTTTTCCTCCGATGGGCTTTATCAGTTCTGCATAGGGAGCCACACCGTTGAATTTCGTCTGGAAGAGGCCGTTGAGCGTCTGAGGACACTTCGGATAGATATCATCCGAGAGATACTGGGTGTCGACACGTGGATAGGTGGTGTATTTCTTCTCGTAGAGCGCCTGGATAAGGTTCAGTGTCTGCTCGGCAGAGAAGGCGTACTTACGGTTACAGTCCACCTGCAGTGATGTGAGGTCGTAGAGTTGTGGAGGCTGTTCCTTGCCCTCTTTCTTCTCCACCTTAGTGACAGTAAAAGGCTTGCCCTCGATGGTGGCGAAGGCTTCCTCGCCCTCTTCCTTCGAGGTGAACTTACCCTTGGTGGCCGTGAATGTGGTATCTCTATATACTGTCGCAAGTACCCAATATGGCTCGGGCTTGAAGTTCTCTATCTCCTTCTGACGATTCACTATCAGTGCGAGGGTAGGGGTCTGCACACGGCCTATGGAGAGCACCTGACGGTTCTGCCCGTATTTCAGGGTGTACAGGCGAGTGGCGTTCATTCCCAGAAGCCAGTCGCCGATGGCTCGCGACAGTCCTGCGAGATACAGGGGCTGATAGTCGTTCTGGTCCTTGAGGTTGGCAAAGCCCTCACGGATAGCCTCGTCGGTCATCGATGATATCCAAAGACGCTTCACGGGACAGTTGGCCTGAGCCTTCTGCATCACCCATCGCTGGATGAGCTCTCCCTCCTGTCCGGCGTCACCACAGTTCACGATACCATCGGCAGCCTGCATCAAGCGTTCAATGATACTGAACTGTTTCTTTATGCCGTTGTCTTCAATGAGTTTTATTCCGAATCGTGGAGGCACCATAGGCAACTGCGTCAGTGCCCACGACCTCCAGGATGGGGTGTAGTCGCCTGGTTCCTTAAGGGTACAGAGGTGTCCGAAGGTCCACGTCACCTGGTAGCCGTTACCTTCCATATATCCGTCGTGAGAGGTATTCGCCCCGATAATCCTGGCGATATCCCTCGCAACACTTGGTTTCTCTGCGATACAAACGATCATGGTTATTCAATTTTGTGTGCAAAGGTACTAAAAAAAATGATAACAGATAAATGATAAATGATAATTTTTGCCAACTTTATGCTGAAATATTGAGGATATAGGTATTAATTTGTTAGATTTTTGCTCTTTTGTTTGTCTATTTGAAAGAAAAGCAGTACTTTTGCCGACGCAAGAACGTAAAAATAATCATAAACATGACAAAATGAAACAAAAAACTTGCAAATTAAGGACACTGGCGATGATCTTGGCAGTGTTCAGTAGTGTGGCTGCCATGGGCCAAGAAAAGAAGAGTGATGAACCCGACTGGATGAAAGACCTCACCAGCAGGATCACTCTCAACGGCTATGCGCAGGCGGGCTGGAGCTACCAGGACCCCAATGGCGTAAAGACAAATGCCTATAATCTGAAACGCACACTGCTATGGGCAAAGGCCCGAATCACCGACCGATGGTCGTTCCTGTTTATGCATGACTTCTCAAGTGTAGTACAGGAGTTTTATACCGATTACCGTGTTTCTAACGACAAATCCCTGAGTGTACGTCTGGGACAGTTTAAGCACTCCTATACGATGGAGAACCCACTGTCGCCAACAGCCCTCGAACTTATCGACGTATATTCTCAGGCAGTGCTCTATCTCGCCGGTGAGGGCCCTGACCCGCTCAACGGAGTGAACTACGGCCGAGACATGGGACTGATGGTCTATGGTGACCTTGCAAAAGGAGCCCTGCATTATGAGCTCGCACTGATGAGCGGACAGGGTATCAATCGCCGTGACCTGAATAATCAGAAAGACTTTATCGCCAGACTCGAGGTAAGACCCTTCGACGGATTCCGTATCGTGGGTTCTGGATATCTGGGAACAGGATGTGCTGTGAATGAAAATGTGGTGGCATGGAATCCCACAATCAAGAAAGGCGACAACTATAAGCGCAATCGTTACAGCGTAGGTGCTGAATACAAGACTCAGCCCTATACAGGCAGTAAATATAAGGAGGCTCGTCCTGCCAGTCTTCGTGCTGAGTGGCTCGGAGGCAAGGATGGAGATGTTACTTCGCGTGGTGGATATGCTACGGTATGTATCCCCGTAGTGGATGCCCTCGACGTGGTAGGTAGTGCTGAGACATTCGACAGGAATACCAAGGTGGATGGCTGGGATCAGACAAATCTTACCATCGGACTGCAGTATTGGTATTATAAAAAATGCCGTCTGCAGTTGCAGTACACCCGTTGCCTGTGTGGCGAAAACATCAGTTCTAAGGACTACAACTGGCTCCAGGCCCAAGTCCAAGTTGCGTTTTAAAACTGAAAGAAATTATGATTATAAAGGTTGTTTTGACGATTGTTTTTCTGGTTGTGATGGTAGGTGTGGGTATCTACTCACGCCAGCAGGCCAGAAGTGTTGACGGATTCGTGTTAGGCGGACGTTCTGTAGGTCCTTGGCTTACTGCCTTCGCCTTCGGTACTTCATATTTCTCGGCAGTGGTGTTCGTGGGCTATGCCGGACAGTTCGGATGGAAGTATGGTCTTTCGTCTGCGTGGATAGGCATCGGAAATGCCATCATCGGTTCTTTGTTGGCTTGGATACTTCTGGGTCGTCGCACGAAACTGATGACTCAGCATATCGAATCACGTACGATGCCCGATTTCTTTGGCACCCGTTTCGCAGACCAGGGACTCCGAGTGGTGGCTTCTGTCATCGCTTTCGTGTTCCTTATCCCTTATACAGCTGGTGTATATAGTGGTATCTCCCGACTCTTCGAGATGGGGTTTGATATACCTTACGAGTACTGCGTGGTTATCATGTCTATTCTTACTGCCGTATATGTTATCATCGGCGGATATAAGGCTACGGCGATGAACGACTTTATCCAGGGTATCATCATGCTCTTCGGTATTGTGGCAGTTATCATGGCTGTGTTGAATGCTCAGGGAGGACTGATGGCTGCTGTGGATAAGCTCGCTGCTATCCCTTCAGATGCTGATCCTGCTGTTAACGGAGGTTTCGCGTCGTGGTTCGGACCCGACCCTTGGGGACTGCTTGGAGTGGTTATCCTGACGTCGTTGGGTACGATGGGACTGCCTCAGATGGTGGGTAAGTTCTATAGCATCACTGATGAGAGTGCCATCAAGCGTGGTACTGTCATCTCTACAGTCTTTGCATTCATCGTGGCTGGCGGATGTTACTTCCTCGGAGGTTTCGGACGTCTGTATGAGCCAGTGATCGGTGCCAACGGAAAGATTGCCTTCGACTCAATCGTTCCTGCCATGCTTATTACACTGCCCGACATACTTATCGCCCTCGTGGTATTGCTCGTGCTCTCAGCATCAATGTCTACACTGGCATCGCTGGTGCTGACATCTTCGAGTACGATGACCCTCGACCTTATCTATCGTGACAAGAAGTCGTTGCCGGGCGAGGTTGAGGATGGTACCATCGATGATACCGTAGCAGAGAGGATTGAGCGCCGTAAGGTTGTAGTGATGCGTGTGCTCATCATGTTCTTTATTGCGATATCACTGCTCATAGCACTTAATCCTCCTACGTTTATCGCTCAGCTGATGGGTATCTCATGGGGTGCTCTCGCAGGGGCTTTCCTCGCACCGTTTATGCTGGGTCTCTACTGGCGTGGTGTCACAAAGTTCTCCGTATGGGCTTGTTTCGTATGGGGCGTAGGTCTCACGGTGATAAATATGTTGGCTGGCAATCCTATCAATCCTATCAACTGTGGAGCCATCGCAATGGTGGGTGGATTCCCGGTGGTATGGCTCGTAAGTCTGTTTACCAAAAAGTTACCAAAACAAACAGTCGACACTATTTTCGAGTGTTATAATTAGTTTGCAACCAAGTTGCACGTAATGTGCCGTATCTTTGCAAAAAATTAGCGAAGGCTAGCTGCACCTCAGCAATTCGAGTGAACTCGATTGCGTTCGGTTTGCACAGCCTTTGCAGCCGAAAAGGTAATAAAAAGCAAAGATATGGCACATTTACATGAACATAATCACAGTCATTGCGAGAGTTGCTCACACGGGCATGAGCATCATCATGAGCACGAACATCATGAGGCCCATGAACATCATCATGAGCACTCGCTGAAGAAACAGATCTGGCTTATCGGCATCACCGTTGTATTGCTGATAGCCGCTGTTCTCATCGAACATTATCATTTATCATTTATCCATTATCCATTATCCACCTGGCAACTGCTGTTGGTCTATCTCATTCCTTATTTAATTATAGGTCATGAGACTCTCCACGAGGCATGGGAAGGGATAATGAAGGGCGATGCCTTCAATGAGCATTTCCTCATGTCGGTGGCTACCATCGGAGCCTTGTGTATCGGATTCCTGCCTGGTGCAGAGACGGAATTCCCAGAGGCTGTGTTTGTGATGCTCTTCTTCCAGATAGGAGAACTCTTTGAGGGGTATGCCGAGGGGAAGAGTCGTGCGAGCATTGCTCATCTGATGGATATCCGGCCTGACATTGCACACTTAGAAGACTCTCAACTAAAAGACATTTCTCCCGAAAAGGTCGCTGTTGGCTCTGTCATCGTGATTCGTCCGGGCGAGAAGGTGCCATTGGATGGTGTAATCATCGAAGGTAATAGCGCCTTGAATACCGTTGCCCTTACTGGTGAGTCGTTGCCGAGAGACGTAAAGGTAGGCGACGAGGTGATCTCCGGATGTGTGAACCTCTCGGGAGTGCTGAGAGTACGTACCACTAAGGCCTTTGGCGAGAGCACTGTGGCAAAGATCATCAACCTTGTGGAGAATGCTGGCGAAAATAAATCTCAGAGTGAGGCTTTCATCACTCGTTTTGCTCGTGTCTACACTCCAATAGTGGTCTTCCTCGCCATCGCCCTAGCGGTTATACCCACTCTGTTGGGTGGTGCCTTCGCCACCTGGCTCTATCGTGCCCTGATGTTCCTCGTGGTATCTTGTCCTTGTGCTCTCGTGATAAGTGTGCCTCTGACGTTCTTCGGAGGTATCGGAGGCGCATCGCGTAAGGGTATCCTCGTGAAGGGAGCCAACTATATGGATGTGTTGGCGAAGGTTGGTACAGTGGTGTTCGACAAGACAGGCACACTCACTCACGGACAGTTTGTTGTTACTGCAGTTCATGATAGTTTAGAGTGTAGAACTGAGAGTGTAGAGTTTGCTACCGCTGCAGAGTCTGCCTCAGGAAAATCCTGCGGAGCGGTAGCAAACTCTAAACTCTCCACTCTAAACTCTCAATTATTACATCTCGCAGCCCACGTGGAGCACTTCACTACCCATCCCATTGGCGCAGCCCTCCGCGATGCCTTCCCAGATGAGGCTACCGACGGATGTGAGGTTTCTGAGGTTGAGGAGATAGCAGGTCATGGTATCCGTGCGAAGGTGGGCGGCAGAATCGTCTGTGTGGGAAACACGAAGATGATGGACAGCATCGGAGCCAAGTGGCACGACTGCCATCATGTGGGAACAATCATCCACGTTGCCATCGACGGACAGTATTCAGGACATATCGTCATCAACGATAAGATTAAGGACGACAGTGCTGAGGCTATCGAGGCCCTGAAGAATCTTGGTGTCGAAAAGACTGTGATGCTTACCGGTGATCGCAAGGAAGTGGCAGATAATGTGGCAAAGACATTAGGTCTCTCCGAATATCATGCAGAACTACTCCCTGCCGACAAGGTCAAATATATTGCTAATGGACAGTGGGCAGTGGATAGTTTTGTTGCTTTCGTGGGCGATGGCATCAACGACGCCCCTGTCCTTGCCCGTGCCGACGTGGGTATCGCCATGGGAGGTCTTGGCTCTGATGCTGCCATAGAGGCTGCCGATGTGGTTATCATGGATGACAAGCCTTCGAAGATAGCCCTCGCAATAAAGATAGCACGTCGCACGCTGGCGATAGCTCGTCAGAATGTGTGGTTCGCCATTGGTGTGAAGATTGCTGTACTTATCCTCGCAGCACTGGGCATCGCCACGATGTGGCTGGCTGTATTTGCCGATGTAGGAGTAACCGTATTGGCTGTCCTCAACGCCATGAGAGCCCTGCGCTAAACGAGAAAATCGCAAAAAGTCTTGCGTATTCTGATAATTTATCGTATCTTTGTCGCAAAAATACGATTATAGGTTATGAGAATAGGCAAGATTTTTTCCGTTCCCAGGTGGCTGAAGCTTACGCTTAAGATATTCACTATTACCATTGTCAGTCTGCTACTGATAGTGATGATTGCCTTCAACACCAGTTTTGTGCAGAAACCTATCATCGAACTTGCTACAGGACTTCTCTCCAAAGAACTGAATACGAAAGTTGAGATAGATGAGATTAATATTAATCCCATAACCCAGCGGGTGAGTATCCATAAAGTCCGGATTCAGGATCAGAACAAACGCGAGCTGTTGCTTGTAAAGAAGATATGGGGTAACTTCCGTCTGATGCCTCTTCTGAAAGGGCAGGTAGTACTTAAGGAATTCAAGGTCGATGGAGTGAAGGTGCTGTTGAGTAAGCCTGAGAACGGTCCTGCCAACTATCAGTTCCTCCTTGATGCCACTAAAAAGAAAGACAAGAAGAAAAAGAAGAAGAAAAAGCCCAGTCCCTTCATCGTTGAACTCATGCATGCCAGGGTGAGTAATATCCAGGTGACCTATAATGGTCAGGACTATATACTGGAGAAAGCCGAATATTCCGACTGGCGCAACAGACAGCATGTGGATATCAAAGGTCTGCATTTCAAGACCGACAACCACAAGCCCCGTAAGAACACCAACAAACCCCATAGAGGCTATTTCGATGCAGGACATCTTGACATGGTAGCAGATCTTGGTGTTGAGATCAGTCATATCTCGAAGGATACTATCAGAGGTGCAATCACTAATTGTACTGTTACCGACAGCATAACGGGATTCAATATCCACGATGTTTGTGCCGGTATCACCTACAGCAACAAGAATATCCACCTCTCTGATATCAACGTATACCAGTTGGATACACATATCAACATCCCCAAGGCTGATTTCGCTCTCCCGGATAAAAAACTTGGCACAAAATTGAAATACAAGGCTGACAGCATTTACGTGAGAACGTATCTGAAAGATATCTCAAGACCTTTCGCCCCGGTATTGAAAAACTTCACGATACCTCTCAATGTGAGGTGCAGCCTCAATGGCAATCAAAAAGGTATGTTCTTTCGTGGGATACATGTCAATACCGATGACAACAAACTCGTTATAAATTCCACAGGAGTGCTTCGCAACATGAAGGGCAAGGAACTCAATCTCCACTTTGAGGTGTACGACATGGTGGCAAAGCCCGGTATCAAAGACAAGATTATCAATCAGTTCCCTGTCAAGAAACACATGATGTATCAGGTTTATGCCCTCGGAGTGGTGAAGTATCATGGCAGTTTCGATATCCTATGGAGAAAGGAACAGTTCCGGGGACTGTTGAATACCGAAAAGGGCGACATCGACTTCGAGTTCCAGATTGATGGCAACACCAAATATCTTTCTGGCAAGGTGAATTCCGACTCCCTCAAACTGGGTGATCTCTTCAAACTCAAGAAGATACACAATATCTCTGCCTCTGCCGAATTTAATGTTGACATATCCAAGGAGAGAACTGCTCAGCGACGTAAGGAGAAAGGTGGCAAACTGCCCTTCGGTACTATTCATGCCGATATCCGAAAGGTCGATTTCAAAAACCTGCATCTGAAGAATATCGAGACTAATATAGAGAGCGACGGTGCTGAGGCAAAAGGCGACATCACATTAAAGGGAAGTCTCACAGACCTGATGCTCGAGTTCTCGTTTAAGGATACGGAGGCGATGCAGGAGATGAAGGTAAAACCCAGACTGAAATTCCGACATCTCGTTAGCGACGATTAATAAAAAAGGGCTCTCACACATCTGCGAGAGCCCTTATTATCATTTATCCATTATCATTTATCCTTTATCATTTAGTAAGCGTGGTCGCTTTCGATCTCTTCTTTAGTAATCTTCTTACTGTCGATAGCTCTCCAGGCATAGATGATGTATGCCAGAACGAACGGTACCAGCAGCGATACCCAGAACATCGTGGTAAGGGTAAACTCACTCGAACAAGAGTTCTGAAGTGTCAGCGAACTCTGAAGATCGGCTGTTGAGGGATAGTAGGCGGTGTTGTTCCAGGCTGAGCAGAGCAACAAAGGAAGCACTGTAACTACTGTACCTATTCCTGCTGGCCAGATACCTCCGTTATAATCCTTTGAGATGATGGTCTTTCCGATGCCGAAGAGTACCAGCACCACACCTATCAGGAACAATATCAGCAGATACCACATCTCGATGAAATTGTTAAGATACTTGTAAGGTTCCATATAGATACGTCCCATCTCGTCGACAGCGAAGCCGTCTTTCAGCAACAGGTGGATGAGATAAGCCACAAATAGAACCACGAATGGTACTGCCGAACCCAACAGACGTACACTTCCTCTGCTACGGATATCCTCATCGTCAACATTATTCATTACGTAGAGAATACCTAAGGCACGAGCCAGGAACACCACAGCGAAACCGAATACCAACACCCATGGATTCAGCAGGGCATCGAGACCGTGAGAGGCGTTTGCCCAACGGCTGATGATAGGTGTGATGGCTCCTGCATCGATGAGGTTGTTTTTCTCTACGATGAAGTTCGAGCCCTCGAAGAATGTGGCTACGGCACCTCCGAGCAACAGAGGACCGATGATGCCATTCAGGGTGAGGAAGAACTGGAATGTCTTAGGACCAAGGAAATTGCCTATCTTGTTCTGGAACTCATAGCTTACAGCCTGAAGCACGAAGGTGAAGAGGATAATCATCCACAGCCAGTAGGCTCCTCCGAAACTCGTTGAGTAGAATAGTGGGAAGGAGGCGAAGAATGCTCCTCCGAAAGTTACGAGGGTGGTGAAGGTAAACTCCCACTTACGGCCTG
The DNA here is from genome assembly GCA_902761605.1 of uncultured Prevotellaceae bacterium. Taxonomy (GTDB): domain Bacteria; phylum Bacteroidota; class Bacteroidia; order Bacteroidales; family Bacteroidaceae; genus Prevotella. The sequence continues at coordinate 8,390 of CACWLC010000045.1, read as the reverse complement.
TGGAGTTGTATACCAGTCGGCGTCCCTCTTCTGTATATCCAAGGGAACCAGCCACAGAGTTGGCACCCTGCACAAACAATAAGAATACTAATATCGCACCAAGCAGTGATACTATAAAGCACCAGTAGTGCTGCAAAAACTCGTATGTCATATTATTCCAATTTTTTTCATAAATTAATTTTCTGATCCCGGACCTTTCTTGATCTGCTTCAGCAGGATGTTGATCTCTACTGCAAGCATAGTGGTGAAGAGGATGAGGAATAGGAAGAATGTCAGTGCGACACTGCATGAGTTGAGGTCAGAGACAGCTGCCCATGTTGGGAGCATGTCCTGAATGGTCCAGGGCTGACGTCCGAACTCTGCCACGAGCCAGCCACTCTCAGAGGCGATATATGCCAGAGGCACCATCACTATCGCTGCCCAGTAGTGCCATGCTGGCAGTCCTGTAATACCCTCTGTGTCTGCTGCCGTCTCAGGAAGGATTCCTACGGTAGCCAACAGTCTGCGTACGATGACAGAGATATACGGTACCTTGTAGATCATCAGCAACAAGAGTGCGAAGTAAACGATAAACAGACATCCTAAGCCCACCATGATACGGAATGCCCAGAAGTTGACGGGAATAAACGGCACTATATCGTGCTTGTTTTTGATATATCCGTATCCGAAATACTTCATATTATCTTTGAGCATAGAGAGATGGGTGTTGAGGGCAGCCTCGTCTGCACCTCCTGCCTTAGCCTCACGATATGCCTTCAATGCCAAGATGGCTTGCTTGCCTCGGGCTATCTTCTCATCTACTGATGGCTCTACAGTGCCGTCTGGCTTAACATAACCCCTGAGGATATCATTGATGCCAGGCACATATCCGTGGAAATCTTCTGTTGCCATAAATGAGAGAGCGTATGGCATCTCAAGCTTCAGAGGTGCCGACTCCTCACTCTCATAGTCTGGCTGACAGAGAGGATTGACCCATGCCACAATTGACAGTCCCTGGTCTGTTCCTCCGTTATAGAGTGCCTCCATAGCAGCGAGTTTCATCGGCTGTACCTCTGCCACACTCTGTGCCGACTTATGTCCTGTGGCACCTGCCAGAAGGGCTGCGATAAGACCTACCCAGGCTCCGATCTTCATACTCTCGGTGGCAAGTTTCGTCTCACGCTTCTTCATGATATACCAGCAGCATACTGCAACACAGAAGATGGCTCCTATAATCCAGGAAGATATCACCGTATGGAAGAACTTATCCACAGCAAAGGGAGAAAGTGCTACCTCGGCAAATGATACCATCTCATTACGCATGGTGTCAGGGTTGAACTCACAGCCTACGGGATACTGCATCCATGCGTTTGCCACGAGGATCCACCAGGCAGAGATAGTCGCTCCTAAACCCGTGAGCCATGTGGATGCGAGATGGAAACCTGGTGATACCTTCTTCCATCCGAAGAACATCACAGCCACGAAGGTGCTCTCCATGAAGAAAGCCACGATACCCTCCACGGCGAGTGGGGCTCCGAAGATGTCACCTACGAACCAGGAGTAGTTGCTCCAGTTGGTTCCGAACTCAAACTCGAGGATGATACCTGTGGCGACACCCATGGCGAAGTTCACTCCGAAGAGCTTCTGCCAGAACTTGGCTGCTGTCTTCCAGAACTCGTCCTTCGTACGATAGTACTTCGTCTCCACGATTCCCATGATGACGGCCAGTCCCAGTGTCAGGGGGACGAACAGCCAGTGATAGATTGCCGTGAGTGCAAACTGCGCCCTCGACCAGTCGATGGTCCCGGCATCAATGTTTAAGAATAGATTTTGTAGCATATTATAAAGTTTTGAAATTAATTCGGAGCAATACGGTCGGTGAGTTCTGTGGCCACATATCCGGCTTCGTCACCTTCGGCATTCTCTTTCAGGAAGTTAGGGAAGAAGAATAATTTCAGTATCACGAAGATAATGAATATTTTTATGAGGATGATAGCCCAAAGCGTCTTTCCAAGTCGCATTGAGCGGAACCCGTCGGCATAGAGGTCGTAGACCTTATATAGGAAATTGTCCTTACGCATAGGCTGATTTTCCCTTATTTGCTCTGCAAATATATGATTTATTTCTTAAATGACCAAACAAATATTAAAAAAATTGGTAGTTTCGATTGAAATGTTTATCTTTGCACCCGAAAAATAGAAAAATTTTATGAAGAAAGTTATAATACCCTTAATGACTTTTGTCATTCTCGCACTGATAGCTGGTGCTGTGTGGCTCTTTATGAACCTCCAGGAGCAGAAGCAGGTGAACCGTGATATGCAGGAACTTGCTGAGCTCGACAAACAGGAGATGGAGAACGAGTATGAGCGTTTCGCACTTCAGTACAGTGAGATGAAGACACAGATCAACAACGACTCTATCGTAGAGCAGCTCACCCAGGAACAGATGCGCACCCAGCAGCTCCTCGAGGAACTGAAGAAAGTGAAGGCCGACGATGCCCGTGAGATCACCCGTCTGAAGAAGGAACTTGCCACTGTTCGTGAGGTGCTTCGCAGTTATATCATCCAGGTCGACTCGTTGAACCGTCTTAATGAGAGCCTTAAACAGGAGAACAACCGAGTGAGTGCGGAGCTCGAACAGCGTACTGCCCAGGTGGCTGGTCTCAGCAGTGAGAAGGCATCGCTCTCTGAGAAGGTGGCTATCGCAGCACAGCTCGATGCAACGAACATCAACCTTACGCTTATCAACAAACGCGATAAGACCGCAAAGAAACTTAAGGATGCCAGGAAGATGCATGTCAGCTTCACCATCACTAAGAATGTCACGGCATCGAATGGTAACCGTACCATATATGTACGCATCCAGAACCCCGGTGGCAACACCCTCAGTGGCGGTGGCACGTTCCCTTATGAGAACAAGAACCTGGAGTACTCCATGAAGAAGACCATCGAGTATACCGGTGAGGAGGTCTCCGTAAACACCTACTGGGAGGTGTCTCAGATGCTCGAGGGCGGACAGTATCGTGTCAGCATCTTCGCCGATGGTAACATGATCGGGTCAAGGACATTCAATTTCGAATAATAATAATAGAGATTATATGATTAGAAAGTTATGTTTTATCTTGTTTGCTGGTCTGGCGGTGCCTTTAAGTGCTCAAGGGCTACGGGTAGGCGACGGCACGTCGGGGATGCGGCTGTTGTCGTTGGACAGCTGTAGGGCTATGGCTCTGCGCAACAACAAACAGATAGCCGTATCGAAGGTGAAGCAGGACGTGGCTGCCAACATCCGGAAGGCTGCCCGTACTAAGTACCTGCCTCATGTCAGTGCCATCGGTACCTATCAGTACACCAGCAAGGAGTTCTCACTGTTGAGTGATGAGCATAAGGCTGCTCTCACCGGCATGGGAACAAATGCTGCTACAGGCATACAGGGAGCTCTCAATAGCATCACCAGCAGTGTGCCGATGCAGAACATAGGTGCTGTGCTCGGTGCTATGGGACTGAACCTTGATGGCTTGTCACAGATGACAGAACAGGGCCTTCAGGAGTTTGCTGGTAAGCTTAACGGTGTAGGCCAGGATATCGTCGATGCCCTGCGTACTGACACACGTAACCTCTTCGCTGGTTCGGTGATGTTCGTACAACCGGTGTTCATGGGCGGAAGCATCATCGCCCTCAACAAGATGGCCGACATCAACGAGGACATGCAGCGTAACTCCGCCGATCTGCGTAGACAAGCTACAATCTACAATACCGACAAGGCCTACTGGCAGGTGGTGTCGCTTAGGCATAAGCAGAAACTGGCTGAGGCTTATCTCGAGCTGTTGAAGAAACTCGACTCGGATGTCCACAAGATGATCGATGAGGGAGTGGCTACCAAGAGCGACGGACTCAGTGTCGACGTGAAACTCAATGAGGCGGAGATGACCCTCACAAGAGTCAACGACGGACTGGTGCTCTCTAAGATGCTCCTCTGTCAGACCATCGGACTGCCTATCAACGAAGATGTCACCCTCGCTGACGAGAATACGGAGAATATCGTTGTTGAGGAGGTTACCCCAACCCTCAACGTGGAGATGGCAGTAGAGAACCGTCCTGAGCTGAAGATGCTCGACAATGGTATCCGGCTCACCAAGCAGCTCACCAATGTGCTTAAGGCCGGAAACCTGCCGATGGTGGCAATGACTGGTGGATATGTCGTTACCAATCCAAGCATGGTAAACAGCTTCGAACGTAAGTTCAGAGGCCTGTGGAATGTGGGTGTCCTCGTGAGAGTGCCCCTCTGGAACTGGGGCGACGTGATGTATAAGGTACGTGCCTCCAAGGGTGCTACCAGCATCGCCACCCTCGAGCGTGCCGAGGCCCGTGAGATGATTGAGCTCCAGGTAAACCAGAACACCTTCCGTGTTACCGAGGCCAACAAGAAACTCACTATGGCTAAGTCGAATATCGAGCGTGCCGATGAGAATCTGCGCACAGCTAACCTCGGATTCCGTGAGGGTGTCATTACCCCGACTGTTGTTATGGAGGCTCAGACAGCATGGCTCCAGGCTCAGTCGCAGAAGATTGATGCCGAGATCGATGTCAAGCTCTCTCAGGTCGACCTCCAGAAATCACTCGGAACCCTCGAATAAAATTATCATTTATCATTTGTCATTTATCATTTAAAATATTATGTCAAGTCAAACAAAAACTCAGCATAACAACATCCTGTTGGCGATAGCAGGTTTTGTTGCAGTAGTCATCATCGTGGCACTTATCGGATTCCTTGCCCTGGGTCGTGAACCGGATGTAAAACAGGGACAGGTGGAGGTCACTGAGTATCGTGTGTCAAGTAAGGTGCCTGGTCGTATCCTCGAACTGCGAGTAAAGGAGGGCGACTACGTTAAGGTAGGTGATACCCTCGCCATCCTCGATGCCCCTGAGGTACGTGCCAAGATGGAACAGGCCCGTAGTGCCGAGAATGCAGCCGCAGCCATTGAGCTGAAGGCAAAGAACGGAGCCCGTGAGGAGCAGATCCGTGGTGCCTTCTCCGTTCTCCAGCAGGCAAAGGCGGGTTACGAGATTGCAGAGAAGTCTTACCAGCGTATCCAGCGCTTGTTCGACGAGGGTGTGATAAGCGCCCAGAAGCGTGATGAGGTATATGCCCAGTACAAGGCTATGGAGGCCACGATGAAGGCCGCCCAGAGTCAGTATGACATGGCTGTCAATGGTGCCCGTATGGAGGATAAGATGGCCGCTGCCGCCCAGGTGGGTCGTGCCAAGGGTGCTGTGCAGGAGGTTAACTCTTACATCAACGAGACAGTACAGATAGCCCAGATGGAGGGTGAGGTGAGCGATGTCTATCCTAAGGTTGGCGAACTCGTGGGTACTGGTTCTCCTATCATGTCTATCGCAGTGATGGACGATATGTGGGGCACGTTCAATATCCGTGAGGATCAGCTCGCTGGCTTGCAGGTAGGCTCTGAGTTTACCGCTTTCGTGCCTGCATTCAATAAGGAGGTGAAGATGAAGGTCTACTACCTCAAGGATCAGGGCTCCTTCGCAGTATGGAAGGCCACCAAGGCCAATGGTCAGTACGACCTTAAGACCTTCGAGGTGAAGGCCCGTCCGGTAGAGAAGCTCGAAGGCCTGCGCCCGGGAATGTCACTCATCATTAAGAATTGAAGAATTGAAAAATTGAAGAATTGAAGAATTGAAATTTTGATGTTGAGACATCTTTTAAATATCTGGAGGATCGCCCAGCGCGAGATGAAGATTCTGATAAAGAATCCTATCTACCTGTGCTGTATGGTGATATTCCCTCTGTTGACGATGCTCTTCTTTACCTCGTTGCTCGATGAGGGCGTGCCTCAGGAGATGCCTGTGGGCGTGGTAGATCTCGACAACAGCTCCACCTCCCGTGCTCTGGTTCGTCGTCTCGACGGTTTCCAGACGTCCCGTGTCGTGGCTCATTACACATCTGTCGCTGAGGCTCGTCATGCCATGCAGGAGAATGAGATCTACGGATTCCTCTATATCCCCAAGGGAACATCCGAGAAGCTTCTCGCCTCCCGTCGTCCTAAGGTATCCTATTATTATAGTAATGTGTCGATAGCGGCAGGTTCAATGGTGATGAAGGATATGAAGACCATCACCACCCTCGGTTCTGCTGGCGTGGGCCAGGCTGTGATGCGTGCCCGGGGCTTCACTCCCAGGCAGATACAGACTCTCCTGCAACCCATACGTATCGACCTGCATCAGGTGGCAAACCCCTGGAGCAACTACAACATGTATCTCTCCACGGTGTTCGTGCCCGGAGTGATGATGCTGTTCATGTTCCTTATCTCCGCCTATTCATTAGGTATGGAACTGAAGTTCAATCGTGGTAAGGAGTGGCTGACCAAGGCCAATGGCAATATCGTGGTAGCCATTCTTGGCAAATACCTGCCTCAGGCGGTGGTGTTCCTCGCGCTGATCTTCTTCTATGAGTTCTATATATATAATGTGCTCCATTTCACCCATGCGGGATCCTTGTGGACGATAGTCCTGCTGGCAGTCCTTCAGGTGTTCGGGTCGATAGGCTTCGGAGTGTTTATCTTCGGTCTGCTGCCGTCGCTGCGCATGTCGATGAGTATCTGTTCGCTGTGGGGTGTGCTCAGCTTCTCTCTGGCAGGCTCCGCCTTCCCTGTGATGGGCATGGACTCTCCGATACAGGCGCTGACATGGCTCTTCCCCCTGCGACATTATTATATGCTATATCAGATTACGGTGTTCAACGGCTATCCGCTCATCGATGCCTGGTTCCACTTCGTGGCTCTCGTGGCATTCACGCTGCTGCCCTGGATCGTCATCCGTAAGATAAAAAATGCAATGCTTACTTATGTCTATATTCCATAAGATACTCCGTTGGCTCGACGACCTCGCTTATGTGTGGCGTATCGAATTGCGGCAGGTGCTCCGCGATGAGGGAGTGCTGCTGTTCTGCATCGTGGTGCCCATCGTCTATCCCTTGCTCTATTCTTGGGTATATAATAATGAGAACATCCATGAGGTACCGGTGGCAGTTGTCGATCAGTCTCACTCACAGCTCTCCCGTCAGTTCATCCGTATGTGTGATGCCTCGCCCGATGTGCATGTGGCCTATTATGCTGTCGACCTCGACGATGCTCAGAGTCTCGTGAGCCGTCAGATTGTCAAGGGCATCTATCTCATCCCTGAGGATTTCGCCACCAGGGTCAACCGTCTGGAACAGGCTACCGTCAGCGTCTATTGCGACATGGCGCTTATGCTCACCTACAAGGCGATATACCAGACCGCGATGGCAGTAAGTCAGAAGATGGGAGCGGGGATACAGACCAAGCTCGCCGGAAAATATACTAAGCGCGAGGAGGTGATCAATGCCAGTCCTCTCGATGTCGAGGAGGTGGCGATGTTCAATCCTCAGGCTGGCTACGGCACAGCCATCCTGCCTGCCGTGCTGATACTTATCATCCAACAGACGCTGGCTCTCGGCATCGGTCTTGCGGCAGGTACTGCCCGTGAGCGTAACCGCTATGGCGACCTGGTGCCTATCCATCCCAGCTATGGTGGGGTAGGGCGTATCGTCAGCGGCAAGGCCCTCTGTTATCTTATGGTCTATGCAGTGATGAGCACTTACCTCGTCCTCGTGGTTCCTAAGTTCTTCAGCTTCATCCATATTGCCGCCTGGCAGGATCTGTTGCTGATGATGATACCTTATGTCCTGGCTTGTGTGTTCTTCGGCCTTACGGTGTCGTGTCTCGTGCGATATCGTGAGAATGTCATCCTGCTGATGGTGTTCGTGTCGCTGCCGTTGCTCTTCCTTACCGGTGTGTCGTGGCCTCAGTCGTCCATCCCGGGTTATCTGCAGGGTGTGTCGTGGCTCTTCCCCAGCACCTTCGGAGTGAGGGCTTATCTGCGCCTTAACACCATGGGAGCCACTCTTGGCGATATCACCTTAGAGATGCGTTGTCTGTGGATTCAGGTTGCGGCATATCTCGGCACTGCCTGTCTGGTCTATGGCCATCAGCTGCGCACCACTCAAAAACATGCCAGCGAACGCCTCGACTACCTCCGTAAGAAACGTGAAGTCCGCCTCGCCCTGAAAGCGAAAGGCCATAATACAACAAAGACCACCGATTAAGGTGGTCTTTTCTGTTTTATTTGATATCGAAGACTATCTTCCTGCGATTGCCTTTCGGACGGACTGCGAAATGCACCCATACCGTCGAGCTTCGTACCTCGATGATTAGTTCATCAAAGTCCTCGCGTGACTCATCTGCGATATCGAGCAGGATAACAGCATAGCGAAGAGCTTGCTCCTTACCTAAGCACCTGATATCAGCCGCACAACCTACGAGGTGATTCGAGGTTGCTGAGCCTCCAGCCTTCTTATTCACCTCCCAAGAGCGA
>CACWLC010000044.1 GCA_902761605.1 uncultured Prevotellaceae bacterium | reverse complement strand
GAACGTACCCTTTGCAATGTCGATTCCCACGCACTGCATAAACCACTTGCCAGGTTCGAAATTCGGTTTCATACGGTTTGAATTTTGAGTTAATAATGTGTTGTGATTATAGCCTCAAATCCTCACCGCCTTTCCTCTTGTATATACTCTGAATCATCCTCCGCCATACCGAGCGATGTCCTCTGATACTTCGTCCTGGCTCCAAAGATCTGAAAACGAGGGTGGAAGTTTGATCTGTCCCACGAAATAGCCTTTGCTTCTCTAGGTACTTGGCTTCTCACCCCCAACGGCATAAATCTCTAGCAAAACTACAAAATTCAAACCGTATTGCATCCATCTACAAGAATTATTTCATGAAAATGGAATAATCTCTATAACCGGATGCAAAGGTAAGAGGTACTTGGGTATGATGCCAACAATGGTCAGAGGGTTTTGATGATTTTGGCGGGATTGCCACCGACTACTGCGTTGTCGGGGACATCCTTGGTGACTACGGCACCAGCGGCTACGACGGCATTGCGGCCTATGGTGACACCGGGACAGATGATGGCTCCGATGCATATCCACGCATTCTCCTTGATGGTCACCTGACCGAAATGAAACAGGTCGTGCCTGTCGTAGAGGTCGTGATCAACAGTGACTATCTTCACCTCGGGACCTATCAGCACATTGTCTTCTATCACTACCCTACCCGGCGAGAGGATGGTGGCTCCCTTGTTGATGGTCACATTCTTCCCGAAGGTCATCCGGCATCCGCAATCGCAATAGAAGGGTGACACAACGACGACACTATCGTCTAATGCACACTGAAACAATTCCTCCAGCAGTCCCTTGTAATCGGGGTCGGTGGGTTTTCTTGCCGAGATTTTGAGGCATAGTTCATGACTACGTATCATCTCTGCCTCTACGTTGCGCATACGAGGGTCGCTCTTGCGCCCTGTTCCCGTGGCATCTATGGTGTCAAACATATTATTATCCATGCTATTATCACAAAACTTATTAATTCTTGGGTACAAAAGTAATAAATTTGCCGTAAATTTGGTATTTTTGCAGGGAAAAAATGAGAAATGAGGAATGATAAATGATTTAGGAGAATCACTTCAGTACATGATTCATCACGCTTCTACATTAAAAAAGTTCACCAACAGGCGAACCGTTTTCCTTTTTCTCTTTATTAGTGATACGATAAATTTTAATTAAACCTCATATATCCCTTTGTTAATAAGGGTTTCAGAGCGGTCTTTGATTTTTTGATTTGAAAATGACAGAGTAATTTTGCAGTCCCAAAACTGCATAACATCCACATTACGCATGGCAGATGGCACGACAGCAATGAGTTGGATATCATTGAACCTGAGCCTTATGCCTTCTACATGATGGACAAGGCGTATGTCGATTTCGATGCCCTGTTCCGATTCCATCTGGCTGGCGCCTATTGGGTGACTAGGCCGAAGGAGAACATGAAATATGAAATCCTCGGCCACAGGGGCTTGTCGGATGCAGACAGAAAGGCTGGTGTCACAGGTGACTTCACCATCCGTCTCACCACCAAGTCGGTTGCGCTCTATCCTGAGCCGATACGGGCTGTCTGCGTCTATGATGAAGAAGCTGGAGAAACTGGAGAAGAAATCGTGTTCATCACAAATAACTTCGACATCAGCGCCTCTGAGGTTTCCTGCTTATATAGACATAGGTGGGACTTCGAAGTTTTCTTCAAATGGGTCAAGCAGAATATCGTAGTGAAGACCCTGTGGGGGTATTCAGAGAATGCTGTGCGGACTCATCTTTGGGTGGCAGTCATCGCCTATCTGATTATCGCCAGAATCAAGGCGAACTATAAAAGCCCATACTCCATCACCGAGGTGGCAACACTGATTAGGATCTCAGCTTTGGAGAAAGTCTCACTGGGAGAACTCATCACCAAGCCACGCGACTCTGTCAATCTCAATCAATCTGTCAAAGAACTCTCTCTATTTTGAATATTTATACCTAACGCGATTTTATCGCATCAGTAGTAATTAACAATTCGATTTTGTAAAGGAATCGAACCTAATTTGCACGATTAGGTTAGAGAACACCCGTATTTTTTCCCCAATTTTTCCCCGAAATTTGGGAATTTTCGGGGAAAAAGCATAAAAAAACCGCTAATCCATTATGAATCAGCGGTTTATTTTTTAAGGGTGGTCGAGGTGACAGGACTCGAACCTGCGACAGCCTGGTCCCAAACCAGGAACGCTACCAACTGCGCTACACCTCGTTTTTGCGGGTGCAAAGGTACGAAGATTTTTCGAGATAGAAAAATAACAACCGAATAAATCGCCAAATATTTACACTATTTAACAAAACATCACTTAACCTCATCACAGAGCGCCACACGGCAACACCCCCGCAAACCATCACACGGCAATAAAAAAAGCCTCCCAATATAGGAGGCCTCAGTATTTTACTTTTTCAACTTTTTTACCCTTTAATAATGCCTTGTTCTACGAAGATTTTCTTCAATGCCACAACCGAGCGGTCAACCTGCTCCTTGGTGTGGGTAGCCATAAGAGCATAGCGTACCAATGTGTCCTGTGGAGCACATGCGGGAGGTATCACGGGGTTGATAAACACACCGGCCTTGAATGCGAGAGCCGTTACGAGGAACGTCTTCTCAACATCGCGCACATAAAGAGGAATGATCGGGCTCTCAGTATCGCCAATCTCGAATCCCTCTTCACGGAAGCGCTTCAGGGCGTAGTTTGTAACATCCCACAGAGCCTGGATTCTCTCTGGCTCCTGCTGGATGATGTGCAGGGCTGTCATTGCGGCAGCTGTAGCAGCGGGAGTGTTAGAGGCTGAGAAGATGTATGTACGGCAGGTGTGACGCAGCCAGTTGATAGTGTCAGCGTCGGATGCGATGAATCCACCGATAGACGCGAGCGACTTAGAGAATGTACCCATGATGAGGTCAACCTCATCGGTCAGACCGAAGTGGTCGCAAACACCCCTACCCTGACGGCCGAACACACCGATACCGTGAGCCTCATCGACCATGATAGAGCAGTTGTACTTATGCTTCAGCTCAACTATCGCAGGCAGGTTACAGAGGTCGCCCTCCATAGAGAACACGCCATCGACAACAATCAGCTTGATAGCCTCCTCAGGCAGCTTCTGGAGCACGCGCTCGAGGTCTTCCATATCGTTGTGCTTGTAGTGCAGCTGCTTGGCGAATGCCAGACGGCGACCATCAACAATCGAAGCGTGGTCGCGGTCATCGCAGATCACGTAGTCGTCCTTGCTCAGAAGAGCGGGAATAACACCCTGGTTAACAGAAAATCCTGTGGAGAAGCAAAGGCAATCGTCCTTGCCGATGAATTCTGATATCTCTTTCTCCAGCTGAACGTGCAAGTCGAGCGTTCCGTTGAGGAATCGGCTTCCTGCGCAGCCAGAACCGTACTTATCAAGAGCAGCCTTTGCAGCATCGATGATGCGCTGATCACCTGTCAGACCTGTATAAGCGTTAGATCCGAACATGAGTACCTTGTGGCCTCCCATCTCAACCTCCGTGCCCTGTTTTCCTTCGATGGCACGGAAATAGGGATATACGTCAGCCTCCATGTACTTCTGCGGCTCACGATAAGATTTAAATCTTTCTTGTAACTGTCCCATTCCGATATAGGTATAGTTTTTTACTTTTGTTTCAGCGTGCAAAGTTACACATTTTTTAGCAAATCGTGCAAGAAAATCAAAATAAATCTGCAATTATGTGATTTTTCTTGCGCAAAATATACAAATATCAGCCGTTTTTAGTATTTTTGCATCGAAATATGAACGAAAAGAGAACCATAACATTCATTATAAATCCCATTTCGGGCACTCATTCGAAGGATGAGATACCCAAGATGATTGCCGACACACTCAACGAGGGGTTGTTCGACTACCAGATACGAATGACCGAATATGCGGGTCATGCCGCCGAGATAGCCCGTGAGGAAGCCGAGAAAGGCACAACTATCGTTGCCGCTGTGGGTGGCGACGGCACGGTCAACGAGGTAGCCCGCTCGCTAACACATACAGATACCGCCCTCGCTATCATACCCTGCGGCTCTGGCAACGGACTGGCCCGTCACCTCTGTCTGCCGATGGATACCAAGAAGGCCATCGCAATGATAAACTCCTGTAATATAGAGACTTTCGACTACGGAGTGATCAACAACCTGCCATTCTTCTGCACCTGCGGAATGGGCTTCGATGCCTTTATCTCGCTGAAGTTTGCAGAGGCAGGCAAACGAGGCCCTGTGACCTATGTGGAGAATGTGCTCAAGGAAGGACTGAAATACAAGCCCGAGACCTACGAGGTGAGCGACGAGTCGGGCACACATGAGTATAAGGCATTCCTCATTGCCTGCGCCAATGCCTCGCAATACGGCAACAACGCATATATCGCCCCTGGAGCTACTATGAAAGACGGAGAGATGGACGTGATAGTGATGGAGCCCTTCGATGTGCTCGATGCACCACAGATAGCTGCCGACCTCTTTATGAAGACCCTCGGCAACAACTCGAAGATCAAGACCTTCCGCACCAAGAAGCTTCATATCCACCGTCAGGAGCCGGGAGCCATCCACTACGACGGCGACCCCATCATGACCGATGCCGATATCGACGTGCATATCGAGCACAACGGAATCCGTATCGTTACCAATCCCGAGGCTATCGAGGATGCAAGTCAGCCCAACCCGGTACTCAATGCCTTCAGCGACCTCTTTAATAATATAAATAATGTACGCGAGGATATCGAGAAACGAGGTAAGAGGATTCAGAGGGTGAATAAGGTGCTGCTGAGGAAACTGACGAAGCTATAGACATAAAAAAGGGCTGAAGAACGAATCTTCAGCCTTTCTTTTTGCGAGGTGCCTGGCGGATTCGAACCGCCGTAGACGGTTTTGCAGACCGTAGACTAAGCCACTCATCCAAGGCACCAATAAGCAAGCACTTTTTCAAATGCGGGTGCAAAGGTAGTCATTTTTCCCCACACTGGCAAATTTTTCCGCGATTTTTTTGCTTCTTAGCGCAATTTTTCGCCAGAGGGCACCCCTCGCAGGCACTTTCCTTGTATGTTATGGCGATATAAAGCCGCCTTGCCGCATATATCACAGCCAAGGCAAGCACCACGATGACAACCCATGTCTGCCACATCTGCTCAATTAATCCTTATCGTCGAGCAAGTCGCCAATCTCGGATATCTCGTCCTCGTCGAACCACTTTGAGAGGCGGTTCTTAGCCTGCTCAACAATCTCCGGGTCGATGCCCGTCCACACCTTCTTCAAGACATAGAGCAGCACGGCAAGGTCGTCGGTAAGTCCGGCAATGGGAATGGCATCAGGGATAACATCCAGCGGACTGATCATATATCCCAAGGCTCCGATGATGATGGCCTTGTCTTTCTTGCTCACCTTGTCGCTCTGGAGGGTATAATAGAGAATGAGGGCGGCATAAACCAGTTTTGCACCTGCGCGCTTAGCGATGCGCGAAATCTTATCAGCAAAGTCCTTCTGTGAGAACTTGCTCGAATAATTCATAAAATCGGGTAATTCCATATATTTTTTATTTTTTATTTTTTATTTCTTATTTATCCTTACGATTCGGATGCCCGTGTGCGATGGGTGCTTACCCAGATACTCTCTGAGGGTCATCGGCTCGTCGATCACCTTCTTGTGAATCTGCGATGCATTGAGCAGATGAAGTCCATCCTTATGCCATACCGCAAATCCGAGATGGGCGATGTCGAGACCTGGCTTGTTGCACGTTATGGCGATGATGTCACCATCGTGAACGGCCTCGCGCATGGCCTTGCTGTCATTTATCTGAGCCTTGGGAATGAAACGGAACTTCAAGCCCGTGAGCCCCTGCTCCATCTTTCTTATCGCAGCCACATATTCAGGATGCGCCTTCAGAGCCTTGTAACTCTGAGGGTGGCGGCTCATGTAATCTACCTTCACCGTCTGAACGGAGCTGAAAGGCGGATTCGGCGCCTGTATCTCCTTAACGATACCCGCCTTCTGATTCTCCACTATCCACTCCGTGAAATAATGTATGCGCGAAGTGTAATCCTCTATCCTACCCCCACGGTATCGCATCTGCTGAAGATGGTGGAGATAGGCATCATAGCTGTATTCTTTATTATACGCGCAGAGGGTCAGGGCGGTGACGGTCTCTACGAAAGTGGTGCAGTCGAGTTGGCGGGTATTCACCACCAGACGCTCATCATCGTTCACCTCGAGGGTATGGGCCACGTAAGGGATGCCGATGAATTTGCGGGCGAAGAAGAGCGGGATGTTGGTATCCTTTGGGAGCTTCGTGGCCTCCATCAGCAGAGAGCCAATCTTCTGTGCATCGGGATCTGAAGGCGCAGCGGCCTGCATAGAACACGTCATCGCAACGGATATCAGTAAGTATATTAGTCGCTTCATGCTTTATTCTTTTTATATTTCGATTTGAGTTTGAGATATATCCCCACGTAGGCATTAAACGAGCCGAAGATGTTGTTGGCAGTAAATCGCGAGGTGTGGTAATTATTTGTGTGGAGGATGGCGCTCATGCCGGCAAACCAGTTAGTGTTGTTATACACCACTCCGAATCTTCCGATGCCATCGATATTCACCTTGGCGAAATCAAAACCTTTCTTCTCGTTGGGAGTCTTTCCGTAGCTCGTCTTATAGGCCACAGCCGCCTGAGCCGAAGCACAGAAGAGCCAGTTCTTGGCAAACACCCAGTTGTAGGCATAGCCGAGCGAGAGGCTGAAGTCGCTGTATTTCACATTAAATGCCATGCTGCTGTCGATCTTCACCTCCTGACCCTCAGGCAATCGGCTGGAAAGCGTCTTGTTGAGACTCTCGAAATCCAGATCGAGCGTATTTTTGGTATATCCCGCTCCCGCCATCCACGAGCCGCAGCTCACCTTCTGGCAAGTGCTCTGCGAGAAAGCGGCAGGATAAGAGAACCGGCCGTGATTGAAGATATAATAGACATTCACACCCGTGATGCCCACATTGACACCAGAGAACGGCACACCCTCAAACAGGTCCTCGTTGATGCCAGGGCCGAGCTTGACATCGCGGATCTTATAGTCGCTGCCCGTACGGCGGTAGAACCAGTCGATGCCTATCTGGGAGGAATAGATGCTGAGATCGAACTCCTTACGAGCACTCTTGTGGAAATTGAAGATATTGAAGTTCTTGATATCGAAGGTGTAGCCTCCGAAGAACCATCTCCAGCCGAAATACGGACCTATGCGCGTCTGTCCCTCAGGTGAGAATGTGACGCTCTGATTGCTGTTTCCGAGGACAAAACTCTCGAAAGTGCGGGTAATCTGCCCCATGACGGTAAACTCATAGTGAGGCGGCTCGATATAGTCATCGTGAGTACGGTCAAACTCTCGGATGGTATGTCGGATGATACCGATCTCGTTGATTTCCTGCATGTCGGCCTTCTTGACGGAGTCGCTCTTCAAGGGCACACCAAAGAAGTTTGTCTTCAGTGTGTCGACCTCAGCATTTGAGGCCTTTGCCGAGAGCGAGACGATTGCCAACAGGGATATCAGAATGACCTTTATCATCGTTTAGAATTTGCCTAAGATACGGTCCATTGCCCAGTTCACTGGGGTTGCCGACACACTGGTACAGGTGCAGATAGCAAGGCCCTGCAGATGTTCTATAACGTTCTTGATAAGCGGATATTGCACGTATGGAGGGTTGGGCACGGTGATCTGCTCATCGCCATTGCTCGTCTGCAGGCGGATGGGCTTATAGTCGAACACAGAGAAACTGACCTGACCCTCAGTACCTATTATCTCTATACAGTCCTCACGGGCACTCTCATGAGCCACATAGCACCACGAGCCAGAGCCAGGCAAACCATTCTCGAACGAGAACGAGGCGCTCACGGAATCCTCTGCATCGTAGTATCCTCCACGATTGGCACAGATGCCTCGAGCCTCGAGGATAACACCAAAGATATCCTGAAGAAGATCGAGCTGATGAGGAGCCATATCATAGAAATAACCACCTCCGGCAATATCGGGTTGTAGGCGCCAAGGTAATGGAGTGCCGTTTTTGATAGCATCAGCATCGGCCTGACGCAGAGGCTCAGTATATCGTATCTGAACGTTGAGCACTTTACCAATCTGACCACTGTTTACTATATCCTTAACCTTCTGGAAATAAGGCAGGTAACGGCGATAATAAGCCACAAAACAAGGTACTCCCGTCTGCTCAGAGATACGGTTGATGCGGGCACAGTCTTCGTAACTCGCTGCCAACGGTTTCTCCACATATACCGGTTTGCCGGCTTTCATGGCCATGATGGCATAAGTGGCATGACTCGATGGAGGCGTGGCCACATATACGGCATTCACATCAGGATCATCGATCAGACTCTGGGCATCAGTATACCATTTAGGTATGTTATGCTTCACGGCATAGGTACGGGCACGCTGTTCTGTACGGCTCATCACGGCCACCACACTCGAGCCCTCTACCTCGCTGAAGGCAGGACCGCTTTTGAGTTCGACCACCTCGCCACAACCAACAAAACCCCACGTTAAATACTTCATCTTTCTGAATTTTGCTGCAAAGTTACTGAAAATCTATTAATTCTTAATCCGAAATTTTTAATTTTTAATTAAAATATGTACCTTTGCACCCGATAAATAAAGAATTTATGGAAAATCTAAAGTTATTTCTGCGACGCAATTGGTATTGGATACTCCTTTATGCCGTATTATATAGCGGATTGACAACACTGGTGATATATCAATTTACGATGGTGCCCCTGTTGCCGATAGCTATAGCTTTGCTGCCGCTGATACTGGTGGTACTAGGGTATTTTGGAGCACTACTATGGATTGGTATCCGCAAAAAAGCCCTCAGCCGTAAGATGGCTCAGAAGATGACGGAGTGTACAGGTATCGCTCTCATCACTACGGTGGTAACAATCCTGCCTGCAGTAATATTGTCATTGGCCAACACCCAGGCGCATATCGGAGAGATACTTGGCGACCCGCTGGGACTGCCATCGTATATGCTCGCGATGACACTCATCGTGTTGTTTCTCTCAGGAACAATCCAGGCGGCAACCACATTCCTATCCTACCAGCCAGCCAAAAAGACTTATAAAGAACAATTAGAAAAAAAGCAACAAGCATGAAACGTATACTCTTCATCGACCGCGATGGAACACTCATCGAAGAACCAGCCGATGAGCAGATTGACTCATTCGAGAAACTTAAGTTCGTAAAAGGCGTTTTCCGTAACCTGAGCTTCATCCGTCAGCACCTCGATTTCGAGTTTGTCATGGTGAGCAATCAGGATGGATTAGGAACTGCATCTTTCCCGGAAGATACATTCTGGCCAGTACATAACTTCATACTCCAGACACTCGAAGGCGAGGGTATCACATTCGACGAGATACTCATCGACCCACACTTCCCAGAAGACAATGCTCCTACCCGCAAACCTAACACAGGGCTGGTAGAGAAATACATGAATAATCCTGAGTATGACATCGCCAACAGCTATGTGATAGGCGACAGAGAGACAGACCGACAATTTGCTTTAAACATAGGCTGTAAATCACTGGTTCTTAGTGACGAACAGATGTCATGGGACAAGATCTGCGAGATACTTTTTGCTGGCGAAAGAATCGCAGAAGTGAGCAGAAAGACAAAAGAAACAGATATACACATCAAGGTCAACCTCGATGGCACGGGCAAGTGCGATATCTCTACCGGTTTGGGCTTCTTTGACCACATGCTCGAGCAGATAGGCAAACACGGAATGATGGATCTCATGATACACACAAAGGGTGACCTCGAAGTGGATGAGCATCACACAATAGAAGATACTGCCATCGCGCTCGGAGAGTGTATCCTCACGGCTCTGGGCAATAAGCGAGGCATTGAGAGATACGGCTATTGTCTGCCGATGGATGACTGTCTGTGCAGCGTGGCCCTTGACTTTGGAGGCCGTCCCTGGCTGGTATGGGATGCTGAGTTCAAACGTGAGAAGATTGGCGAGATGCCCACCGAAATGTTCTTACATTTCTTTAAGAGCCTCAGCGATGCCGCAAAGATGAATCTCAACATCAAGGCCGAGGGTCAGAACGAGCATCATAAGATAGAAGGAATCTTCAAAGCACTCGCACGGAGTCTTAAGATGGCGGTGCGGAGAGACATCTATCACTACGAGTTGCCGAGTACCAAAGGAATGCTTTAAGACTGATTCAGCCCTTCTCGAATTGAGAGGGGCTGAATGGTTATATATCATATTTCTTCTTTCGTTTGTCGGCCTTACGAGGCTGCGAGGGATGGAAGCCGAGAGGCGCTGTCTTAACCTTCACACCCATATATCCCTGATGGCGCTGACGGATCTTCGATACATAATCCACCGTCTCTGACCCACGCATGTAGCCGTGTTTCACTATCGGGTCGTTGTAGTACTTAGGCGTAGCAAGCTTAAGCACATACTCTGTCACCTCTCTCCATCGGTGAGGATTCTTACCATCGCGCTGAGCCAGAGCCATAGCATCGCGGATATGATGGATGCCGCCATTATACGACGCCAGGACAAAATTAGTGCGCTCAGCCCTGTCGCGGATATCACCAAACTTACCCTCCAGTTGTCCGAGATACTTAGCTGCGGCGGCAATATTCTGTTCCGGGTCGTACATCTTATCGCGAGGCAAACCAAGGACATCAGCCGTGCCAGGCATGATCTGCATAAGACCCTTTGCTCCAGCAAACGATACCGCCTTAGGGTCGAAGGTTGACTCCTGATAACATTGAGCCGCCATCAATCGCCAATCCCAGCGGATAGGCTGAGAATACTGCATGAAGAGCTTATCGTAATGAGAGATGACGCCACCCTTCTTGTCGAGCATCGGCGAGAACACATGGCGCTTTACTCGCTGAGTGGTCAACAGGGAGGTCTCTTCCTTCTTCACCTCCTCGATAAACTCAGGCTTATACCAGCCTTCCCACTCTTTTGCAAGCAGCGGACTCTCTGGATTCACATCGATAGCACCAGGTGTGGGCCATGCCACGATATCCACCTCACCCTCAGCAAATTTCGCTGCTAGTTCCGTAGAGTCACGGCATATCTCGACTCTGATACCTACGCCTATCTTATCGGCAAGGCGCTGGACAAGCAGATACTGGGTTCCAAGCTGTCGGCCGTGATAGTCATAATATGTCTGAGGACCGCTTATCGTGGCAAGTATCAGTTGGCCGCTGTGTTGTATCTCATGGAGATCGAAGTCGTCAGAAGCATCAATGCTGTCAGGCTCCTCATCGAGCACTTCACCCCATGGAGTAACCACCTTCTCCTGCTTCTTATCAGCGCAGGAAACAAGCAGAAGAACTGCCAGAAAAAGCGTATATTTATTTAAAAACTGTGTCAATCTGTGAAAACTACGGTTTATTTTGGTGCAAAAGTAATCATTTTCTTGCACATTCAGACATTTTTGCGTAATTTTGCAGCGAATTTTAAGAGATTATTAGACTTTAGCGTTAGTATGTTAAGAATCGCAGTACAGTCAAAAGGACGACTTTTTGAAGATACGATGAATCTGCTGGCCGAGGCAGACATCAAGGTTAGTGCATCAAAGCGCACCCTTCTGGTGCAGTCAGGCAACTTCCCACTCGAGGTGCTTTATCTTCGTGATGATGATATCCCACAGAGTGTGGCTTCAGGCGTTGCCGATATCGGCGTGGTTGGTGAGAACGAGTTTGTAGAGCGTGGTGAGGATGCGGATATCATCTCTCGTTTGGGTTTCTCGAAGTGCCGTCTCTCACTGGCTATCCCCAAGGAGATTGACTATAAAGGTGTGGAGTGGTTTGATGGCAAGAAGATTGCCACAAGCTATCCTGCCATCCTCCGTCAGTTCCTCGACAAGAACGGTATCAATGCCGAGATACATGTTATCACAGGTAGTGTAGAGATCAGCCCGGGTATCGGACTTGCCGATGCTATCTTCGATATCGTAAGCAGCGGCTCTACCCTCGTAAGCAATAATCTCCGCGAGGTGGAGGTAGTGATGCAGAGCGAGGCATTGCTCATCGGCAACAAGAACCTCTCTCAGGAGAAGCGAGAAATACTGGAGCAGATGCTGTTCCGTTTCAAGGCCGTTAAGGATGCAGAGGATAAGAAATATGTTCGCATGAACGCTCCTAAGGCTCGTCTGCAGGAGATCATCGATGTGTTGCCAGGATTGAAGAGTCCTACGATCATTCCCCTGGCCGACGATGAGTGGTGCTCTGTACACACCGTGCTCGACCAGAAGCAGTTCTGGGAGATTATCGGCAAACTGAAGGAGATGGGAGCCCAGGGTATCCTCGTGACACCAATCGAAAAAATGATATTATGAACATAATTAGATATCCTGAGAAATCAGAGTGGAAGAAGATTGTTGAGCGTCCGCATCTGGATGTATCACAACTGAATCAGACGGTGGCATCGGTGCTGGCTGATGTTCGTCAGCGTGGCGATGAAGCCGTGAAAGGCTATGAACTGAAGTTCGACCATGTTGACCTGCCTACACTCGAGGTAAGCAAGGAAGAGATCGAGGAGGCTGAGACACTCGTAAGCGAGGAGCTCAAAGAGGCTATCCGCCTGGCTCACTCAAACATCAAGGCTTTCCACGAGTCACAGCGGTTCCGTTCGAAGAAGGTGGAGACACAACCAGGAGTGGTTTGCTGGCAGAAGAGCGTAGCTATCGAGAAGGTTGGTCTTTATATCCCTGGAGGCACTGCCCCACTCTTCTCTACGGTGCTGATGCTGGCTACTCCCGCTAAGATTGCAGGATGTAAGGAGATAGTATTATGTACCCCTCCAAACCGTCAGGGCAAGGTAAACCCTGCTATTCTGATGGCGGCAAAGGTGGCTGGGGTAAGCAAGATATTCAAGGCTGGCGGCGTTCAGGCTATCGGAGCAATGGCTTATGGAACAGAATCTGTGCCTAAGGTTTATAAGATCTTCGGCCCTGGCAACCAATACGTGATGGCAGCTAAACAACAGGTTAGCCTGCACGATGTGGCTATCGATATGCCAGCAGGTCCATCGGAGGTTTGTGTCATTGCCGATGATACCGCAAATGCAGAGTTTGTAGCTGCCGATCTGTTGTCACAGGCAGAACACGGCATCGACTCGCAGGTGTTCCTTATCACCGTATCAAATAAGGTTATCGACGATGTTCAGAAACAGGTGAGCGTTCAGCTCGACAAACTGCCTCGTAAAGAGATTGCCCAGAAGACACTCGAGAACTCTCAGCTGGTTCTGGTAAGCAGCATCAGCGATGCCATCGCACTCTCTAATGCCTATGCCCCAGAGCATCTTATCATCCAGACAGAGGATTATGAGCAGGTGGCTGAGAAGATTGTAAATGCGGGTAGTGTGTTCCTCGGACAGTATGCCTGCGAGAGTGCCGGCGACTATGCCAGCGGAACGAATCACACGCTGCCAACTCACGGATATGCTACGGCTTATAGCGGAGTAAATCTCGACAGTTATTGCCGAAAGATAACATTCCAGCATCTCACGGAAGAGGGTATCCGCAGTATCGGTCATGCCGTAGAGCTTATGGCAGAAGCCGAGCAGTTGGATGCACATAAGAATGCGATGACGGTGAGACTGGCGAAAATCGCCAAGAAATAAAAAATAAAAAATAAGAAATAAAAAATAATGATTAAGCTTGAAGAGCTTTGCAGGAAGAATATATGGAATCTAGCACCTTATAGCAGCGCCAGGAACGAGTATGCCGGCAGAGAGGCACGTGTATTCCTCGATGCCAACGAGAACCCCTATAACGCCCCCTTCAACCGCTATCCTGATCCTTTGCAGCTGGAGCTGAAGGCTAAGCTGTCGAAGGTTAAGGGTGTGCCAGAGGATTGTATCTTCCTTGGAAATGGAAGCGACGAGGCTATTGACCTGCCATATCGTTGTTTCTGTAATCCTGGCAAGGATAATGTCGTTGCCATCGAACCGACCTACGGAATGTATAAGGTTTGCGCCGATATCAATGATGTTGAGTATCGCCCTGTGCTGCTCGATGATCATTATCAGATTACGGCAGAAAAGCTGTTGGCCGCTACTGATGCGAACACGAAGATTATCTGGATATGCTCGCCTAATAATCCAACGGGAAATAATATCAACCGCGAGGAGATTGCCAAGGTGATAGAGAGTTTTGAGGGTCTTGTCATCGTCGACGAGGCATATAGCGATTTCTCTGCTCAGAAGTCATTCCGCTCAGAACTCGCTAAATATCCTAACCTCATCGTGCTCAATACGATGTCAAAGGCATGGGGCTGTGCAGCTATCCGTCTGGGGATGGCTTTTGCCTCGAAGGATATCATAGATATATTTAATAAGGTGAAGTATCCTTATAATGTGAATCTGCTCACTCAGCAACAGGCTCTCGAGGCTCTGAAAGACCCATTCGAGGTTGACAAGTGGGTGAAGATTCTCCTTGAAGAGCGAGGCCGTATGATGGAGGCATTCAAGATGCTGCCTATCTGTGAAGAGGTGTATCCTACTGATGCCAACTTCTTCCTTGCCAAGATGAGCGATGCTACGAAGATATACAACTATCTTGTAGATAATGGTATAATCGTACGTAATCGCAATCGGGTGCAGCTATGTCAGAACTGTCTAAGAATCACCATAGGTACGAAGACAGAAAACGGAGAACTGATAGCAGCCCTCCGTCAATACAAATAAAGAATCAGGCCTCTCAGATTTGAGAGGCCTAATTCGTTTAATCTACTTTCTTTGCCAGTTTATCGGCCTTTATTCTTGCCTTAGTAGCATTATGAGCGGCCTTCTGAGCCTTTGCCTGAAGTTTCAGGTCGCCAGGGTTCTGAGCAGCTTTCTCAGCGGCCTTCTGAGCCTTTTCCTGAGCTTTCTCAGCATCCTTTGCAGCCTTATTAGCCTTCTTCACTGCATCGTTGTGCTTCTTGATAGCCTTCTCCTTCTTTTTCTGTTCCTTCTGCTTCTTCTCAAGAGCCTTCTGCTCCTTCTTGGCAGCCTTCTCAGCTTCCTTCTGAGCCTTGATAGCAGCCTCGTGCTGAGCTGGATCGGTAATAACATCCTGAGCCTGTGCAGTTGTGTAAACACTAGCGGTAATGGCAATAGCCATCATAAGAATAAACTTTTTCATTTTCGTTTGATTTTAAAATTTAACGTTTAAATATTGTTATTGTTTTACCATTTGTCATTCTGATAATCATCGCTCCCTTATAGTTAGCATCCACAGGACGACCGCTAAGATCGTATCTACCCAGGATGTCGTTCTCATCGATAGAGATATTGCCGATGCCTGAAGCGACCTCGTTATTCAGATCTTCTGTTTGCTTGTTAACATCTGCCACATCGGTGTTGATAGCAGCAATCTCAGCCTCAACAGCAGCAATCTGGGTATTGATGTCTGCGATTACGGCATTTATCGACTCGGCACCATCACTATTCAGACTTGTTGTCTCTGTAGTCACCTGAGTAATCATAGCCTCAACAGCTTCAGTTGAGGTTGCATCTGCATAACCATCCTTAACCTGATCACGAAGCTTTGTAGCATCATCAATAATCTTCTGAGTCTTATCCTTCAGGCCTTCGATGTCCTTTATCTTCTGCTCTACTTTAGCCTTAGCATCAGAGAGCTTATCGATTTGGGCATTCAGATTTGCGAGGGCATCCTCGTATTTCTTTATCTCATCAGCTGTAGCACGAGTACGGTCTGCCGATTGAGATTTCATCTCAGCTATCATATCAGAAATAGCCTTCGCCTTAGCTTGGAAATCCTTGATATAATCATCAATCTCCTTCAGTTTCTTATTAAGTTCCTCGAGACTTGCAACAATCGTATTGTATTTCTTCGTCTGGTCATCAATAACCTTGGTAAGATCCTCTACAGCCTTGTTACACTTTTCCTTAGCCTCAGCAAGTTTCTTAGCCGTTTCTTCCGCTTCCGCAGCTGCTTCCGCATCGGCAATAGCCTTGGCTATATCGGGATCAAGGGCATTAAGCTCCTCAGAAAGAGTATTAACATCTATCGAAGTCAAATCAGCCTTTGCTGTTTTTATATCTGTCTCTACTTTATCAGTATCGTATCCATCAATTTGCCCATTTAGTTCTGTAACCTTGGCATTAGCCTCATCAAGAGCTGTTGTTGTAGTGATGTTACTTACACCAGCTATTTGTTCATTTACAATCTTAAGCGCATTGTCCAATTGTTGTTTCAGATTATCATTTGCAGCTTTGATTGTTTCAAGCTTTGCTATAATCTTATCCAACGCCTCTTTCAACTGTTTATTCTTAGTCTTCAGGTCAGCAAGCTTATTTGTAAAATAAGTTTTCTGATCTTCTGTCAACAGTTTACTTCCATCTATCAAAGTCTTAAGAGCAGCAAGCTTATCATCCAATCCACTAACTGCCTCACTTGCCGAAGCTGAAGCACTTTGGAGATTTTTTATTTCTGTAGCATTAGCTGAAACTTTTTCATGCTTTCCTGTTATCTTATCCTTCAAGTTCTCAAACTTCTTCTTCAACTCATCTCTCTGAGTATCTGACACCTCTGGATCTGGGTTTGATGCTGGTTCACCCACATAAAGAGTTAATTTTGTATCTGTGCAGACGGCAGTTAGATAGTATTTGTCACTTCCCTCATTCTCCAGCCATTCTGAAGAGGAAGCCTCCCTACTTACTGGGACAATCTTATATGTACCAGGAGTACTAAAAGCATTATATAGTTTTGCACCATCCCAGTATGGGAGATACATACTCATTTCTCCACTACTTGGGAAAAAGGTTGAATTAGAAAACGAACTGAACGTTTGGTATGGTCCATTGGGATTCAAATATTCCATGAACGTCCCATCTTTGTAAATAGCAAAGTTGTATGAAATATCATATGTATTAACAAGTCTACTGACAAATTTTGCCTTGAATGATATATGAAATTGTGATCCTTCTTTGTTGAAAACGGATTTGCTAGATAATGCAAGAGATTCAGTAGTTAACCTAACTTGCTCAGAGAATGTACCATCTTCTTTTGCAATGTTAATTACTGCTTCCTGTAAGAAATTGTATCCTTTATTTGAACCTCCTGTACCTTGGACAGTAGGTTTTAATGCAGACAGTTTAAAATACCCATCAGGACTTGACGACAATTGACCCCAGCCCCAGTTAATATGGAATGCGTCTTCTCCGACATCATATCCATCGATTATAAAAGCATGTCCGCTACCATTACTTTCAGCGGTATGACCACCATAAATAACAGGTCTATGAGCAGCAACTTCATTATAGATCATCAAATTCCAATCTTCATCACTGCTCCAACTACGTTTCTTATAGGCAGTCTGTTTCCCATACCCGAAATAAGTTTTAAGAGCATAAGCAACATCCGATACTGATGCAGAAGATGCATTTCCATTATAAAGCATTTCAACAGATCGTCCACAATATGACATAAGATTAGCTATTGCTTCTATTTTGGCAGCTGCCTCACTGCCTTTATAGTTTAATACATCCAAATTTGCCCAATCAATAGTGGTATTTGCAGGTATTGCCTCATAAGAAGCATAACCATCAGCACCAAAATTATACTTATATGCAGGGATCTCAGCTGTAGTGGCAGATGGATATTTATACACAGACATTGCCTGTGCCATTGCTGTAGCCACACAACCAGTTGGAGCCTGAATATGTTTTCCTGTGGTTGGCAGATCTAGTACACAATATTTATTATAAGGTGAGTTCTGATCCCAATGTACCTCGACAAATGGTAAAACAGATGCATATGAAGACCTTGTAACAGCTTTCTTCGCTATAGTTATATTATTCTCCTGCAGATACTTAATCTGTGCTGCATATCCTTCTAACCATGCTGCCATATTCGGTGGAGTGTTTTCAATATCAAATGCACCCCTATCCGAATAACCAAGGACTGTCTCTGTGCGGTCATCGCCGCTTATGATGACAAAGCCCTGATCCTGGCCTGCATTGAAAACATAATAATAGTCAGGTGTACTTTTACCTCTTGCACGGGCACGAGACATCTGTGTTTCTGCAGCTTTCAGAGAACAAGAGATACCTTTCTGGTTAAGGAACTGCTGAGCCTTTGCAAGAGCCTGTTCACGCGTAATCTGGTCTGCCCATGAAGTCGTAACAAGGGCAAAGATTGATGTCAGAATTAGTAAAAGTCGTTTCATAAGCTTCATTTTTGATTAATATTCAGCGACAAAGATACGTAAAAATGCTGATACCACCAAAAAATTATCAAAAAAATAACAAAAAGGACTTATCTTCACGACAAGTCCATCATCAGCAAAAAATGTCATTTTTGTTCGATTGACATATAAAAATGCCGATAATTCGATAATTATTATTATCTTTGCGGCAGATTAAATGGACGACAAATATTATCTCCAATCACTCATCAAAGAGGGCGAACACCAGCAGCAGGACTTTAAGTATCGCGTGTCCGATGCCCTGAAGCTGGCTAAGTCAGTATCGGCATTTGCCAACACAGATGGCGGAAGGCTACTGATTGGTGTTCGTGATGACGGCAACATGTCTGGTGTACGTGACGAGGAGGAAATCTACATGATGCACCAGGCCGCCTACCGCTATTGTCGTCCAGAGGCCAGCATTAAATTTGACACATATCATATAGATGGACGTACAATCGTTGTAGCCACCGTTCCCCCATCCGATCGTCGTCCAATCTGCGTTGTCGATGATGAGAGTAAGCCAAGAGCGTATATCCGTATTGCTGACGAGAATATTGTTGCTTCACCTGTACACATAGCCATTTGGCGCGAGTCGCAGAATTCCCAAGGTACCATGCTGACATATACAGATTCTGTCAGAAAGATACTCAGTATTCTGCAAGACCAGAGCCTTACGCTCAATCTCATTGTACGTCGATCCCGTCTACCGCGCCCGAAGGTCATCATCCTTCTGGCTCGCCTAATCCGCTTTCATGTAGTCCATTGGGAATACCGCAATCAACAGTTCGTATTTAGTTTGATAAAATAGAAATTTATATCCACATCTACAATAATCTACATATCTACTTAAATATGAATAGTTTAGCAAAATAATTACATCTATTTTACTTCTACTTATCCTCTACATAACTTCTATATAACATCTACAAAACTTATTTATTGTCAATAATTCAGCTTAATAAGTAATCTGGCGATGCTCAAGTGGTAGGGTAACGGATATAAAGATACCGACTTGCAATATTTTGTAAGGGAGGTTGCTAATAAATTCTCGAGAGAATTTAAGGGTTTGCTACGGGGTTAACAAATGATAGGTACGGGGTAAGCCCAGAATTCTCTAGAGAATTTAGAAGGAGGGATTAATGAGAAAAGTTGCAAGTACGGCATCTGAAATCAGTTAGGTAGTAGGGGAAACGGAGAAAGTATATAGATGATAAGCAGATGGTGGTTATAGGATATGTAGATGAGTGATAGATGTGAGGCAGATGAGTGATAGATGTAAAGTAGATGATAAGTAGAAGATAAGTAGATGATAAGTAGAAGTAAAATAGATGAAAATAATTAGGGAAAAAATTGCAAAATACCAATAAAATCAGTATCTTTGCAGACGATTTATGAATAATTAGTAGAGGTAGAAGGAAATTTTAGAAGAAAAAAATAATGAAAGTAAGTCTATTGAAAATCTCGCGTAAGAAAGAGGTAATTAAGCGTCTGGAGCTGTCGAAGCTTGCAGACATGATACGCAAGAGTCCAGAAGAGAGCAAGGTGTTCAATCTGCGACTGAATTACCAGTTCTATAAGCCACAGAGAATGAGCGACGGACAGATTGTTGTCGATGAGAAGCAACACACGGTGAATCTGCCACGAATTCTCTTTGCTGCCGAATGCATGAACTATAAGGATATGCAGAAAGGTCTGAGGTATAATGGGCTGGTGGTAGTTGAGGTTAACGGACTAAATACATACGAAGAGGCTGTACAGGTGAGAAATCAGGCAGCAAGGATGGACGAGACGGTGATGGCGTTTTTAGGTGCATCGGGAAAGAGCGTGAAGATTGTCTGCCGAGGGGAGTTGTTCAGCAATACCCCACCCCTAACCCCTCCCCCAGGCCGTCCGAAAACCTTGATTTTAAAGGCATCTTAGCCTGATTTTGGCTAATTTCAAAGCCATATAAAGGCCTCTGCCAAGAGGCAGATTCCA
>CACWLC010000043.1 GCA_902761605.1 uncultured Prevotellaceae bacterium | reverse complement strand
GGAGAAAGTGCTCCAGATGTCGATGTTCGACCGCAAGCAGGCCACCTTCAAGAAGAAGGAACTCGACCTCAACGAACTCTTGGAGACGATTGCCAGTTCGTTCACGCTTCGTGTGGAGCATACGGGTGGTAAGATCTATACCGAGATCGAAGCTGTTGATTCTGCCATCTTCGTTGATGAGGTGCATTTCCAGAATGCCATCACCAATCTGATGGACAATGCCGTGAAGTACCGTAAGCCCGAAGAGCCGCTCGATATCTATATCCGCACCTGGAACGACAAAGACCGTCTGTGTTTCTCAATACGCGACACGGGTTTGGGTATCAAGAAAGAGAAATCAAGAAAGAGAACGTCAAGAAGATCTTTGATAAGTTCTATCGTGTCCACACGGGTAATGTCCACGATGTGAAAGGCTTTGGCTTGGGTCTGGCCTACGTCAAGAAGATCATCACCCTCCATGAGGGCGACATCAAGTGCGAGAGTGAACTCGGCAAGGGCACCACCTTCACCGTCACCCTCCCCACGCTTAAAGAAGATAATTCATAGTATTAACAATTAAATAAGAACAATTATGGAAGAGAAACTGAAAATCTTGCTTTGCGAGGATGATGAGAACCTCGGAATGCTGCTCCGTGAGTATCTGCAGGCCAAAGGCTTTGTAGCTGAACTCTGTGCCGACGGCGATGCCGGATTCAAGGCCTTCTTGAAAAACAAGTTCGATATCTGCGTGCTCGATGTGATGATGCCGAAGAAAGACGGTTTCACGCTGGCTCAGGAGATCCGCTCTGCCAATGCCGACGTGCCCATTATCTTCCTCACTGCCAAGACGCTGAAGGAGGATATTCTCGAAGGCTTCAAGATCGGTGCCGACGATTATATCACCAAACCCTTCTCAATGGAAGAGCTCGTGTTCCGTATTGAGGCTATCCTGCGCCGCACCAAGGGTAAGAAGACCAAGGAATCTACCGTTTATCGTATCGGTAACTTCACCTTCGACACCCAGAAGCAGCTGCTGAGCATCAACGACAAGCAGACCAAACTCACCACGAAGGAGAATGAGCTGCTGGCACTGCTCTGCAGCCATGCCAACGAGATCCTGCAGCGCGACTTTGCCCTGAAGACCATCTGGATTGACGACAACTACTTCAATGCACGTTCGATGGATGTCTATATCACCAAACTGCGTAAACATCTGAAGGACGATCCTCAGATCGAGATCATCAACATCCACGGCAAGGGCTACAAGCTCATCACCCCTGATCAGGAGGCATGATGTCGGGACTTAGATCATACATGGGAGTGGCGCTGATTTTGGTCGGCGCCCTCCTTTTGATAGTTGGGTACATCGCTGGATGGACCTCCAGTAATCTGGTTCTGCTCGCAGGCCTGATCCTCATCATCATCGGTGCCGTGCAGCACATTCGACAGCAGAAAAAGAGTGAAAAGTATTAAATAATCTTAAAAGTTGGTTGTCTCGCCTCTCAACCGTTTTCATTTTAACTCCCGTTTTGTCTGATGAACAGATGAAGGAAACGGCCGCAAAATTCAAGAAGGTCCTGACCGATAAGGGTGCAGAGATCATTAACGAAGAGGCCTGGGGATTGAAGAAGATGGCTTATGCTATTCAGAAGAAGTCTACAGGTTTCTACTGCCTGGTAGAGTTCAAGGCTGAGCCATCAGTGATTAAGACACTGGAGACTGCTTTCCGTCGTGACGAGAAAGTGATCCGTTTCCAGACAGTTAAACTTGACAAGTATGCTGTGGAGTATGCTGAGAAGCGCCGTGCAAAGCTTGGTAAAAAAGAGGAGGCTTAAACTATGGCAGAGCAAAGTGAAATCCGTTATTTGAACGCCCTCAACGAGCAGGGTAAGATTCTTCCCCGTCGTATCACCGGAACATCTCTGAAGTATCAGCGTCGTGTGGCTCAGGCCGTTAAGCGTGCCCGCCAGATCGCATTGCTGCCTTACGTAACCGATTTGATGAAATAATTAAGGAGGACGCAAGATTATGGAAATTATTCTGAAAGAAGATATTATCGGTCTGGGTTTCAAGAACGATATCGTGAATGTAAAGTCTGGCTATGGCCGTAACTACCTCATCCCTCAGGGTAAGGGTGTTATCGCCTCTCCAATGGCCAAGAAGATTCTTGCTGAGAATCTGAAGCAGCAGGCTCACAAGATTGCAGCTCAGAAGGCTGCAGCTGAGGAGAAGGCCGCTGTTCTTAATGGTGTAGCTCTCGAGATTGCTGCTAAGGTTAGCGCTACAGGTCAGCTCTATGGTTCTGTAGGTGCTGCTCAGGTTGCTGAGGAGCTCGCTAAGCTCGGTAAGGAGGTTGATCGTAAGATCATCACCATGAAGGATGCCAAGAAGATTGGTGACTACGTAGCTACTGTTCACTTCCACAAGGAGGTAATGGTTGAGGTTCCTGTAAAGGTTGTTGCAGAGAATGCTGCTGAGCTGAAGGCTGCTGCTGAGGCAGAGGAGGCTATCCGCGCTGCTGCTGATGCAAAGGCTGCTGCTGCCGCTGAGGAAGCTGCAGAGGCTGCTGATGAGGCAGAGGTTCTCGAGGCACTCGATGCTGCTCCTGCAGAGGAGGCTCCAGCAGAGGCTTAATCTCGTATTTTAAATCAAACAATTAATAATAATAACTGCTGTAAGGCATCATTATTTATTATAACAACAGTTTTCCCGAGGGTTCCACCCTCGGGATTCTTTTTTTTTATTCAAATAAAAAAGGCCTCGCAATTGATGCGAGACCTTACTATTGATAATCCAAATAATTCCTATTCTGTAATCACTGAGAATGTCAGCTTCTCATAACCCTCGAAGTCATCGAACTGAACCTGGAAACTTGAATACAGATAGTAATTACCACCGGTATTGTGGGTATCCTTGATAGGGTTACTCTTTGCAAGAGCATTGAGGATCTGATTATATACAACCTTATCGTTGTTATCATCAGGAATCTGGATGGCCATAGAGGTCACTACCCCACCCTCAATCTTATAGGTGTAATCACCAGCTGCATACAACTGGAAATTCTCTGTCTCCAGAATCGTTTCCAACTCGCCAACCTTAGCCTTGAGTTCATCAAGGGTGAGGTTTACGTGATTGATAGGCTCACGATTCTCATCGAGTTTGATATAAGTAGTGTCGACGTCATTTGGACCAGCGACATTCTCCGTTGCATTTAGCGGCATTGTACTCAGGAAGAACAGACCTCCTGCAAGTACCATTTTCTTCATCTTTTTCATCTCTCTCTTCTATTTTTGTTACCTCGAAAACTGATTTGTTATCAAATCATCGTCTTTTCAGGTGCAAAGGTAGTAATTTATAAGATTCCCACCAACGGTTTACTACTTAAAATTTATAAAAATACAGAAATTATTGTTCTTTTTGACAAAAATCAACCTCTTTAAGTATCAATTTGCAAACTTACTTCACCGGTTTGATAACGAATGTGAAGTCGTAATCCTGATAAGGCACGAGATATTCAGGTCGTGGCCAAGCTCCCCATGAGTTGACACATCCGAGCCCCATCTGACGCTGTTGGATATGAACCTGTGTCAGCGGACGCTCGATGAGGTCGCCAGAATGATGACCCACCTTCTTATCCTTCATAGGACCATCGTCGAGATCAGACATCAGATAGTTGATAGCACTTGCCTCCATAGGAGCATTAGAATAGAACTCCAGACCCTTGCCATCCTTGTCGATAACACGGAACCAGCGGATGTCAGTATGATTTCCTGACTCCTGAGGACGTACATAGTTGAAGTACTCATCAGCCACCTTATTATTATATACTCCGATAAACTCGCTTGAGTTCCTGTCGCAGTAGTTCTCTATCGGACCACGACCATAGTATTTCACCTCATCAAACTTCTTTGGCATCTGAAGCTGCATGCCATAGCGGAACATCTGGCTAACATTTGCCTCCTTATCAGTCTTCAGCTGCTGACGGACGATTATCTCGCCATCCTCACTAAGAGTATAGGTCATCTTCAGCTCTGCCTTAACGTCAGCCATCTCGAACTTAGCCTCAACCTGGTTATCGTCGATCTCGATATCCTTAAGTATCATCTGAGGATTCTTCCATACGCCAAACTTCTGTTGCAGCCAAGCACCATAGTCGTTATCTGTAGGTGCACGCCAGAACTCAGGAGTAACAGACTCGCGATCAACGAGCATTGGCTCTCCATCGACATCGATATAGTCAATCCAACCTGACCATTTGCCTACGGTAAGAGTTGTACCAGCAGCATCGAACTTAACATAGCTCTCTGTCTCTTCCTTCTGAACCTTAGCCTCCTCAGCCTTTATCTCTGGGAACTGATATGGATTGAGTATGAACTGCTGACGAGCAACAACCTGTCCCTTATCAATTAGTGGTTGAGCCTCACGAGTCTTAAACTGGAATATCACAAAGATCTCCTGGTCACCATGATGTCCGAGAACTTTCTCTGCCACCTGTTTCAAGGCATCAATAGTAATGACCTTACGCTGCTGAGGAGCGATACCATTGACATCTACCTTTCCACCGTGTCCGAATGTCATGCCCTCAGGACGATTGCCATTATTGTGATGATGTTTGCCTGCAGCACCACCCACAAACCACTCAAGCTCGAGATCATCGATAGTCTTGAAGAAGTTCTCGTTGTAGATCTCTACCTTACCTTCCTTAAGTCCCTTATCCGATACCCATACGTTCTGATAGTAATAACGTACCTCATAGGCATGAGGATTCAGACGACGATCTGGAGCGATGATACCATTACAGTTGAAGTTATAGTCAGATGCAGGATAACGTCCGTAGTCGCCTCCGAAAGTGAAGATCTCCTTGCCTGTGACCTTGCTCTTATCACGCATACCCTGATCTACGAAGTCCCAGATATATCCACCCTGGTATACAGGATATTTGCGGATAAGATCCCAATACTCCTTGAAACCACCCATGGAGTTACCCATAGCGTGGGCATACTCACACTGGATAAGTGGCTTGACACCACTCTTGCCTTCTACCGGCTTACCCTTATAGTTTGTGGCATTGCCTTTAGAATAGTTCTCACTGTCCTTGTAATCCATATACATCGGACAGAAGATATCCGTCTTGCCATCCAGTTCTGCACGCTCATACTGACAAGGACGACTATTGTCGTAAGCCTTCACCCAGTCGTAAGCCTTCTCGAAGTTAGGACCATAGCCAGCCTCGTTGCCAAGACTCCACACGATAATACTTGGGTGGTTCTTATAAGTAATCATATTACCCTCCTGACGCTCGATATGTGCTTTCTCGAAATCAGTCCGTATGGCAAGTGTCTTCTCCTTGTAGCCCATACCGTGACTCTCAAGGTTACTCTCTGCTGTAAGGTAAAGACCATACTCGTCGCAAAGGTCATACCAACGAGGATCATCAGGATAATGACATGTACGTACGGCATTGATATTAAGATACTTCATAATCTTGATATCCTGAATCATACGATCTACAGAAACGATATATCCGCCATCGGGATCCAGTTCATGACGATCTGCACCCTTGATAAGAATAGGCTGTCCATTGACAAGCAACTGTCCTCCCTTGATAGTGATATTACGGAAGCCAATCTTTTTACGGATAGTCTGCAGCAACTTGTTGCCCTGTTTCAGCTGGAGCTCTAATATATATAAATAAGGTGTCTCAGCCGTCCAGGCCTTTGCGTTATCAACAGTAGCCTGCAATCCATCTGCTACCAGCTTTCCTTCAGCATCATATAACTTGGACTCAAGCTGAGCCTTACCACCGACAATCTTCGCATCAACACCAAGAATACCCTTACCATCCTGATAATCCTGAGTGATGAAGAAATCCTGTATACGAACCTTCGGTGTGGAATAGAGATATACCTCACGGGCGATACCTGTGAAACGCCAGAAATCCTGATCCTCAAGATATGAGCCATCGCACCAGCGCATGATCTGCATAGCGATAAGGTTCTTGCCTGACTTCAGGTATTTTGTGATATTAAACTCTGCAGCAACCTTAGAATCCTCAGAATAACCAACATACTTACCATTTACCCATACAGACAGGTTGCTTGTTGCAGAACCAACATGGAAGAACACCTCCTGCCCTTTCCAGTTGGCTGGCAACTCGAAGGTCTTGCGATATGAGCCTGTATAATTGTTTGTCTCACCGATGTATGGTGGGTTGTTCTTAAATGTGGTACACCAGGCATATCCCATGTTCTTATAGATCTTGTCGCCATAGCCATTAAGTTCAAAGAGACCTGGTACTGGGAAATCCACCCACTTAGAGTCATCGTACTTCAATCCGTAGAATCCAGCAGGAGCATCCTGATGATTCTTCACGAAATTGAATTTCCACATTCCCTCCATCGAGAGATAACGCTCTGATTTTGACTTGTCGCCCTGACGAGCCATCTCCTCACTCTCGAAAGCAAAGAAATGAGCATGACGAGCCTCACGGTTCACTTGATTCACATTCGGGTCCTGCCATACGGGCAACTTCTGAGCATATACAGAAGAAAGCGCCAAGCAGACCATTGACATACATAATTGCTTGATCATACTAACGTTTTAGATTACTTTATAATAATTTTCCGCAAAGATAGCAATATTTCCTGAAATTAGCAAGTATTTCAATAAAAAAAGCATATCTTTGCATCCAGTATGAAGAAAGAAGAACGATACGAGAAAATACTTGAGCATTTCCGCAAGGAGATGCCGAATGTGAATACCGAGTTGGAGTTCGGAAGTGTTTTCCAACTTCTTGTGGCTGTGATCCTCAGTGCCCAATGCACAGACAAGCGTATCAATCAGGTTACTCCTGAACTGTTCCGTCACTACCCTGATGCTAAGACGATGGCAAATGTTGAGCCAGAGGATGTGCTTGAGTATATCCGTAGTGTGAGTTATCCCAATGCGAAAGCAGACCATCTGGTAAAGATGGCAAGAGTACTCGTAGAGAAACATGGCGGAGAGGTGCCATCGGATATGAATAAACTGTTGGATCTGCCTGGTGTTGGTAGAAAGACAGCCAATGTTATCCAAAGTGTGGCTTTCGGAAAGTCTACATTAGCTGTGGACACCCATGTATATCGGGTGGCTCATCGCTTAGGACTTGTTGGTAAGCGTGACAACACCCCATACAAGGTTGAGATGGCCCTTACAAAACATATCCCTAAGGAAGATATTCCCAATGCCCATCACTGGCTGCTGCTTCACGGGAGATATGTATGCACATCAAGGAAACCACACTGTGAGAAGTGTGAGATAGAGCATCTATGTGCAAAGAATATAGAGGGATCGAAATTGGGATAATTACTTCTTTTCCGAATTATCCTTATGAGGACGATGTCCTTTAGGACGACCCATCCCCCAATTACGGAACATGCGACGGTTGAAACGTTCCTCAGCCAGAATAGCCTTATAAGCCTTTGAGGCAGGTAATACACTCAAGAACTTATTGTGATATGTCTGCTGGATATTCTTCAGCTCCAGTTCCATCTGGTCACGCTTCTGAATAGCTTTCCTATAAGCATTCTCATCAGCAGGCTTTGACGTGCCCTCAGTTCTCAGTTGCTTAAATATGGCACGCTGTTTCTCCTGCATCTCTCGCAACAGTGGGAAGAAAGCCGTTGCTTCATTTTTGTCAAGACCAGCCTCCTTAGTGATAAACTCCTCCATGTCGGCCTGATACTTCTCCGGAGAGAATTTCTGCTGGGCAGAGGATGTAGATACGCAAAGATTCAGAGCGAAGAATAAGATCATCGCTCTAATCACGAAAAATCGGCTATAGTTATTCTCTATCATAATTTTCATTATCAATATTCGCCCGTAAGACATGCATAGATGTCCTGATTGTCGATCATCACATAATCAGCAGCCTCATCAAAAGAGTCTTCAGAATATACAGCCACCTGTTCTGTTGTATTCTCAACAGTCTGCGCAGTAAAGTGCTGATAAACTGTAACACTAATGAACAATGCACATACACTTGCTGCTGCATAGAGCACAGGACGGAGCCATACTGTCTTCGTCTTCTTCTCTATCATAGGCATATCCTGAGGCTTGTTGCCTTCAGCATCAACCCTCGACATCACCTGACTTGCAAGTGAATCGAAATAGCCTTCCGGAACCCTGAAAGGATTCTCTTTGCCTGCTTTATTTATGAGATATTGCTCTTCGTTCATACTATATTGACGTATTAAAATAAAAAAGGTTTAATCTCGTGATTTAAAATAATCTGTTATTTTCTTCACAGCAATATGATATGATGCTTTCAGGCTACCCTCAGAGGTGCCTAACAGCTTACTCATATCGCTATATCTCATCTCTTCATAATAGCGCAGAGTAAAGACCGTGCGCTGTACCTCAGGCAGGGAAGCGATAGCCTCCTGAAGCATAGCGTCGGTTGTATCACCATCGAAATACTCATCTGCCATCAAAGTGTTAGACACAGAGAAATCCGTATCATCTGTACTTACCGTTGTTAGATTCTTCTGTTTGCGAACGAAATCGATGCTCTCGTTGATTGCGATACGGGATAGCCAGGTAAATATCTTGGAGTCGCCATGAAAAGAAGCCAGACCGTTCCAAGCCTTAATAAATGCATTCTGTAGCACATCGTTGGCATCTTCATGGGTAATGACGATACGACGTACCTGCCAGTATAGTTGCTCACTATACTTTCGCACCATCAGCTCAAAACCTTCACGTTGGGTTTCAGCTTTTGACAGTAACTCTTGCAGATGCTTATCGTCGTAAATATCCATTATCTAAGCAATGTTTTCATCTCGTCCGTAATAACCTTATCATAGCCATATATATCCGGATAAGTATCTATTTCTCCCGTTTCGGGATTCGGATAGACAGTGAAATATACAATGTATACAGGCACACGAGGATTAACGTCGTGATATGTCGAGAGTCTGAAAGGACGTGGATCGTCAGCATGTTCGCTTATAAAAATCAATCCTCGCTCTGTCTCAGGATGTATATCCATTGAGATACGAAGCTTATCCTTTGCCCAGTCATCGATCTCAGGAAGAAGGAAACAGGCGAGTTCAAATGGTTTCTGTACTCTCACACAACCATGCGACAAGGTACGCCTCTCACGACTGAAAGCCCCCCGATTATTCGTATCGTGCAGATATACGGAGAAATTATTAGGGAACCGGAATACGATACGTCCCAGGGAGTTTCCTGCTCCACCCCTCTGCCCCACTCGCATACTGCCAGATTGCAACTCTGCTGATGACACCTTGACAGGATTAAGCGTATCACCAGTACTACGCTTTATGATATAATAGTTATTGCGTGCAAAATAAGCTGAGTCGCCAGCATGTCGGGCTACATCAGTCTTAATGATATTATTAGGGATTATCCACTCAGGATTTACCTGGATATAGTTTATGGTGCTGTTCAGAAGAGGAGTCTTTGTGGCTGTAGCTCCACAGCATATCTTCATGTTTAGCACAGAATCAGGACATACGGCCCATAGTTGTTGTGCAGCAATGTTTACCAGAATCATCCGCTGATTCCCCTCAGGATGATTTATTCTCCATCGGCAGCGCTCCATATTGACAGCTATCTTCTGTCGCAGGGCTTTGTCTGAGGTATTCGCAAGCCTTGTCTGTAGAGTCCGGTAGATATTGTTCTTGGGCTGTGATGCAAGAAGATATTCCATTCTGTCAGACGATGATACCTTCCCCCTTGCCTCCTTCTCATCAGGTGACTCGATATCATAGTCAAAAAGACGGGCATAACCACTGCTGTCCGGTTTCATATTCAGTCGGTTTAGCAGTTTATCAGGACGAACGAATCCATATCTCTGTCCTATGGTATAGCTTACAAAAGCTTCTGTGAGGTTATCATCGAGTCGCATCAGAACTTCGTTTATGTTCACTCCCAATGAGTCGAAAGCCAACTTATGTACAATGTCGAGATCCTCGGCTATCTGAGGAACGAAAAACGCTGTTGTGTCTAATCCGTTACGAGATAATTCATGTCTCATATACGACAGCAAAGAGTCTGCATCTGTCGATACACCCATACGATCAAACCATTGACCTTTGAGATCAACGTCCAATGAATCAACATAAGTACTGAATGCAGATTGTTCTGCCTCTGAGAGCTCGCGATTTCCATTAACACAGGAAACCATGAGCATACAGGCAGCTATCAGCAGTGCTACTGCTATCGGATAGATACCTTGCGAACCACTTTGCCCACCTTGACGATGTAACACCCTTTGGGAATGTTTAGTTCTATTTTCTGTGCAGGGCTCTCAATAGTCTCTGTGTGCACTTTCTTTCCTGTCAGAGAGATAACCTCCAGAGTCTCTCCCTCGGCACCACTAATATATAGCGCACCATCACTATAGGTTATCGTAGGTTCACTATCTGGAGCCAGTTCCATAACGCCAGCCATATAGACTGGTGAAGCGCAGACATCCATAGGAGCCAGCCAGGCGAGAAACATAGAAAGTGATATAATGAGTATTCTTTTTATCATACGCAATGGTTTATAATTTCTGCAAAATTAAATATTCTGACTGAAAAAAACAAACTTTTCCGTAAAAAAATGCACTTTACACATCAAAAACAGCCATTTCTGATGTCAGGAAGCTATTCTCAAACACTTCTTTTGCCTCATTCAAGAGCACATTCTCATCTTCATATCGCGAGCTGTAATGTCCTAAGAGCAGTTTCCCTACCCCTGCATCACGTGCCACCATCGCAGCCTGACGGGCAGTAGAATGATGATACTTCTCTGCCTGCTGAATATAATCCTCGCCATAAGTACTCTCGTGATATAAGATATCAACACCTTTCACTATCTCATGTAATGTGGGAATATACTTTGTGTCAGTGCAATAGGCATAGCTTCGTGCAGGGTCGGCAGACTTCACAAGACGTGAGTTGGGAACGACTTCTCCGTCTTCTGTCGTCCAGTCAGCACCATTCTTTATGTTATTAATCTGACTTGTAGGAATCTTATAGAAGTCTATCATCTCCCGACGGATATGAGGAAGTCCCTGTTTTTCTCTTATGAGATACCCACATGTTGGCATTCTGTGTTGCAATGGAATACTCTCAACAGTAATGCTCCTGTCTTCGAATACCACAGCATGTCGGGTAGTATCAACAGGATGGAACTCTATCTCATAACCGAGATCATGGGTAAAGAAATCTATCTGTCCCTGCAGTATCGGGCCTAACTGTTCAGGTGCATGGATATGTAATGTCGCAGTTCGTCCAAGGAGTCCGAAGGTAGATATCATTCCGATAAGTCCGAAACAATGATCGCCATGCAGATGAGTGATAAACACATGACTCATTTTCGTAAACCTTACATGACAACGTCTCAATTGCATCTGAGTACCCTCAGCGCAATCGAGCATTATTACCTTGTCACGAACCTCTACTACCTGTGACGACGCATAATGCTTAAGGGTGGGAAGAGCACTTCCACACCCGAGAATATGTACCTTAAACGGTTCCACGCACACAGGGATTAGTTATCTATACGGAATTCGTCGCTACTATCCTCCAGCTTCAGTCCGTGAAGATCCATTGCGGGTTTCTCCTTCCAACGGCTATACTCGAAAGTCTCCTCATCCTGTTTTGCAACTCCAGAGGTCTTATATACCAATGAGTCTGCGCCCAGCATAACGAGTTCATAGAGGTTGTATTCTTCCATATCGCCTCCGCCTTCACGCTGGGAAAGGATCTCCAGCTTACCATTGAATATCTTCCAGGTCTTGTAGATGATGCTACTCTGGTCAATGCTCTCAGCGATACCACCTTCCTTAATTCGGATACCAACCTCAGAACTGCCGTCGATAGGATTAGGCATAACC
This sequence comes from uncultured Prevotellaceae bacterium, assembly GCA_902761605.1. Classification (GTDB taxonomy): domain Bacteria; phylum Bacteroidota; class Bacteroidia; order Bacteroidales; family Bacteroidaceae; genus Prevotella. The sequence continues at coordinate 12,345 of CACWLC010000043.1, read as the reverse complement.
CAGTCACCCAAGAGGGTATTCTGATTGATTACTATCACAGCCTCAGTCTTACCCTTATTAGGCAGCACCGCCATACGGTCTCCGGCCTGCAAGCCACCAAACACCTGATTATTCTCCTGAGCTTTTGTCAGATCCAATGAGAGAGTATCACCGTTGTCAGTCAACAGCTGAAGCGTATTCATTGCAGTGCCATTACCACAAATGCCATAAATAGTCTGATCACGAGGAACGTAAACGTCAGTTGAATCCTCATCTTCAACATTCTGCTGTGCCTGCTGGTTTCCACCACCGCAACTGATAATCATCAGCGCAGAAACAATCATTCCGAAAAAAAACAATCTTTTCATATCCTATAATATTTTAATTTTTCAACACTCTCTTTGCTTCATCCCATAGTTTATCCATTTCGGCTAACGTCATCTCTTTCAATGGTTTACCAATCTTGATACTATGCGCCTCAATATAATTAAACCTGTCAATAAACTTACGATTTGTCATCTCCAGAGCATTATCCGGATTCAGCTTATAAAGCCTTGCTGCATTGATAACAGAGAACAGGAAATCACCAAGTTCCTTGGTAGAGTTTTCCCTATCTTCCTTGCGCAGTTCTGTCTCAAGCTCATCAAGTTCCTCACGCACCTTCTTCCAGACATCTTCCTTATCTTCCCAGTCAAAGCCTACATTACGGGCCTTGTCCTGAATACGATAAGCCTTAATAAGACTCGGCAAAGCATCTGGAACACCTGAGAGCACAGACTTATTACCATCCTTCTCCTTGAGCTTTATCTGTTCCCAGTTCTCCAGAACCTGAGAAACAGTTGACACCTTAGTCTCACCAGAGTCACCGGATTCCTGTGCCTCCTTTGGCACGTATGGTAATGGTTTTGGATTTTTTGCATCTATCTGCGACGGATGATAAACATGCGGATGACGGGTAATCATCTTCCGAGTAAGGGCATCGCAAACATCAGCCACATCAAACTGCTCCTTCTCCTCAGCAATCTTTGCGTAAAAGCAGATATGCAGCAACACATCTCCAAGTTCCTTGCAGATGTCATGTGTATCATTCTTTATGATAGCATCGCAGAGCTCATATGTCTCTTCGATGGTATTTGGTCGCAGGCTCTCATTGGTCTGTTTCTTATCCCACGGACAATTGGCTCTCAACGCATCCAACACGTCGAGAAAGCGCCCGAAAGCCTGCATTTTTTCCTCTTTTGTGTGCATAAACCTTAAATTATGGGGCAAAGATACAAAATAATTGAGAATTGAGAATTGAGAATTGGGATTTTTTTATAATTTTGCACCGAATTTTTGAAAACAACAACATTAATATATGGAATTAGCAAGTAAATACGACCCAAAAGAGGTCGAATCGAAATGGTATCAGTACTGGCTTGACAATAAACTCTTTGCCAGTAAACCCGATGGACGCGAACCCTACACAATCGTTATTCCGCCCCCCAATGTAACAGGTGTACTCCACATGGGTCACATGCTGAATAACACCATTCAGGATATTCTCATCCGTCGTGCCCGCATGGAGGGTAAGAATGCACTATGGGTACCTGGCACAGACCACGCCTCTATAGCAACAGAGGCAAAGGTGGTGAAGAAGCTCGCCTCTGAGGGTATCAAGAAGCACGACCTTACCCGTGAGCAGTTCCTCGAGCATGCCTGGGACTGGACCCACGAGCATGGTGGAATCATCCTTAAGCAGTTACGTCGTCTGGGTGCCAGCTGCGACTGGGATCGCACAGCATTCACAATGGACGAGACTCGTAGCAAGAGTGTTATCAAAGTCTTCGTTGACCTCTATAACAAGGGCCTTATCTATCGTGGACTCCGCATGGTAAACTGGGACCCCAAGGCTCTCACAGCCCTCTCTACCGAGGAGGTTATCTACAGAGAGGAGCAGAGCCATCTGTTCCATCTCAAATATTATGTAGATGGACTCACCCAGCTCGACAACGAAGAGTCACTTAAGGCAGAGGGCAACGTCATCCACAAGGATGAGAAAGGCTATTACGCAGTAGTTGCTACCACACGTCCAGAGACTATCATGGGCGATACCGCTATGTGTATCAACCCTAAGGACCCGAAGAACCAGTGGCTTAAGGGCCGCAAGGTTATCGTTCCTCTGGTGAATCGTGTCATCCCTGTTATCGAGGACCGTTATGTTGACATCGAGTTCGGTACAGGCTGTCTGAAGGTTACTCCAGCCCACGATACCAACGACTACATGCTTGGTAAGACCCACAACCTCGAAACCATCGACATCTTCAATCCCGATGGAACAATCTCTGAGCAGAGTCCTCTCTATGTAGGAATGGACCGTATGGACTGTCGTAAGCAGATCAGCAAAGACCTTCAGGAGGCTGGTCTGATGGAGCGTATCGAAGACTATATTAATAAGGTAGGCTATTCTGAGCGTAACCCGGACACCCCTATCGAGCCACGTCTCTCACTGCAGTGGTTCCTCAAGATGCAGCACTTTGCCGACATCGCTCTGCCACCAGTAATGACTGGCGAGATGAAGTTCTATCCAGAGAAGTATAAGAACACCTATAAGAACTGGTTGGAGAATATCCAGGACTGGTGTATCTCACGTCAGCTGTGGTGGGGTCATCGCATTCCTGCATACTACTACAACGAGAATGATTTCGTAGTAGCCGAGACTCGCGAGGAGGCTCTGAAGCTGGCTCAGCAGAAGGATCCAAATATTACAGATGCAGACCTACGTCAGGAGGAGGATGCTCTCGACACTTGGTTCTCTTCATGGCTCTGGCCTATCTCACTCTTCGACGGTATCAACAATCCCGGCAACGAGGAGATCAAATACTACTACCCCACCTCAGACCTCGTAACAGGTCCGGATATCATCTTCTTCTGGGTAGCACGTATGATTATGGCTGGTGAGGAGTATATGGGCAAGTACCCATTCAAGAACGTTTATTTCACAGGTATCGTCCGCGACAAGCTGGGACGTAAGATGTCCAAGTCGCTTGGCAACTCTCCTGATCCTATCGAACTGATAGACAAGTTCGGTGCCGATGGTGTACGTATGGGAATGATGCTCTCTGCTCCTGCAGGAAATGACATTCTCTTCGACGAGGCCCTCTGCGAACAGGGACGTAACTTCAATAATAAGATCTGGAATGCTTTCCGTCTGGTTAAAGGCTGGAAGGTAGAAGATATCGAACAGCCTGAGGCTGGTAAGATTGCTACCGCCTGGTTCGAGGCTAAGCTCCGTCAGACAAATGCCGAGGTCGACGATCTCTTCAAGAAGTATCGTATCTCTGAGGCTCTGATGGCTGTCTATAAGCTGTTCTGGGACGAGTTCTCATCATGGTATCTTGAAATGGTTAAGCCTGCCTATATCAATGGTGAGCCACAGCCTATCGACAAGCAGACCTATGACAAGACCCTCGAGTTCTTCGAGAACCTGTTGAAGATGCTGCATCCATTCATGCCATTCATCACCGAGGAGCTCTGGCAGCACCTCTATGATCGTAAGGATGGAGAGAGTATCATGAGCGATAAGCTGGAGTTGCCTGCTCCTACAGAGGCCGACGACAAGATTGCCAACGATATCGAACTCGTTAAGCAGATTGTATCTGGTGTCCGTATGGTTCGCAACCAGAAGAACATTGCTCCAAAGGAGCAGGTAGAGCTTCAGGTAATCAACAATAACAACTACGAGGATTATTACTCAGTAATCACCAAGATGGCTAACCTGAGTTTCATCAATATCGTGGTTGAGAAAGACGCTACTGCATCTGCCTTCATGGTAGGCACCGACGAGTTTGCAGTACCTGTAGGCGATATGATTGACGTAGAGGCAGAGATTGCCAAGATGGAGGCTCAGCTGCAGCATCTCGAGGGATTCCTCGCTGGTGTGAAGAAGAAGCTCTCTAACGAGCGATTCGTTGCCAACGCCCCTGAACAGGTTGTTGCTCTCGAGCGTAAGAAACAGAGCGACTCTGAAGAGAAGATTGCTTCGCTGAAAGAAAGCATCGCTGCTCTCAGGAACAAATAAATAAAGAAGCCTCGCGAACTGCGAGGCTTTTTTATTCTTATCTTTTATCTGATTCTGTCCATCGACCTTACCAGTTTCTCGTCATCGAGGATTGCCCTTCGTGACATGATGTAGAGTATCGCTGATATTCCAGGCAATACCACAGGCCATTCTGGAGTGAATGTCACGGTTCCTAATGTCTTGTCGCCAGCAACCTGACCTACGACAAAGAAGCAGATATACCATCCCACACACAACAAGGCGTTGAGCAGGCAGAAAATCGCCTGAGCCTTACGGTTATGATATATAAATATGGTATAGCATGCTATCACCGTTGTCGGCAGCAACACAGCCATAAGAGGCCATGTATCGAAATGATGCTTTCCGATAGGATCAGTAAACCAGAGATTGTATACCTTTGACACTCCGATACCGGCAACCTCGAATGAACCTATCTGCATAGAAAGACACATGACGGTCAGAATGATGGCTGCCATGAGGAAAAGAGTCTGTTTACGCTGAATCATAACTATTAATCCTGATTCATATTATCACGCATCGGATCGCGCCAGTAAATCTTATCCTCTACAAACTCCTGTGTAGCCAGAAGAGTTGGCTTCGGGAGCTTCTCATAGTAACGTGAAATCTCAATCTGCTCACGGTTCTCGAATACCTCCTCCAGAGAGTCGTTATATGATGCAAACTCTGCAAGCTTCTTTGAGAGGTCTTCCTTAATCTGTACACTTATCTGATTTGCACGCTTTGCGATGATAGCAACACTCTCATAGATATTACCTGTATCCTCACAGAGATCCATGATGTTACGTGTAACGGTATTAACCGGTGCTTTTGACTTCTTGTAATCCATATTATCTTTATTTAATCCTTTATTACTTTCTTACATTTTGTGATATACTTCTCGGCAGTACGCACATTCTTTGAGTCCGGATACTCATTGATAAATCCGTAGCACTCATCCTCAGCATCGCGATAACGGTCAAGACGCTTGTCGTCGGTAGAGTTCTCTGCCAGCTCAAACTTGCTCTTCATGATGAGAAATGCAAAGTCCTCACGATGCTTCGAATAGGGATACTGCTTCAAGGCATTCTGAGCGGTGATGATACACGAGGTGTAGTTACTCTCATCGTTCTTGTTGATATTTCCGAAATATCCGCCGAGATTATAGTAGAGCTGCGCCGACAGCAGTTCCTTTGTCACAAGCTTATCCTGCAGATCATAGAGTCGGGCCTGTGCCTGAGGGCGCAGTTTGGAGTCTGGAAACAGGTCCATAAACTGCTGGTATGCGTTGATGGCACCTATCGTAGGCGTCTGGTCGAGTCGTGGCTCCGGAGCACTCTCATAAAGCGACTGTCCTACATAGAATCCAGCCGACTCAGCATATATTCCACGTGGATAGCTGCTCAGATATTTCTTGAATGTGGCAGAAGAGGCCTCGAAATCTGCATTGCAGTACTGGGCCATCGCCAGCATATACAGACACTCCTGAGCTTCGTCTGTGCCTTTCTTCAGGGTAATGAGTTCTTCAAGGAGAGTTGCCGCCTGCTGGAACTTACCTCTTGCGAAAGCCTCCTTTGCATATTCGTATTTATAGTCGTTGTCTGTCGACTTATAAACCTTATTGAATTCTCCTGCGCAGCTGGTCATCAGCAGTATCGCGCACGAACATATTATGATACATTTCTTCATATCGGGGTGCAAAGTTACTGCTTTTTTGGAAAAAAACAAAGGTTTTTTGAACAATTTTATCATTTCTCATTTATCATTTATCATTTTTTCGTATCTTTGCACGGTGATATGAGCGATTTTATACTAACTTCACCATATAAGCCCACAGGCGACCAGCCCGAAGCTATCAAAGAACTCACCGAAGGAATCCGTCGGGGAGACAAATCTCAGGTGCTTCTGGGAGTCACTGGTTCCGGAAAGACATTCACGATGGCTAATGTGATAGCCAACATAAACCGCCCTACCCTGATATTAAGTCATAACAAGACATTGGCAGCACAGCTTTATGAGGAGATGAAAGGTTTCTTCCCTCAGAATGCCGTAGAGTATTATGTCAGCTACTACGACTACTATCAGCCGGAGGCTTATCTGCCTACCACAGACACATATATCGAGAAAGACCTTGCCATCAACGACGAGATCGACCGCTTGCGACTCTCGGCAGTATCCAATCTGCTGTCTGGCAGAAAGGATGTCGTAGTAGTGTCGTCAGTGTCCTGCATCTATGGTATGGGCAGTCCGGTAGCATTACAGGAGAATGTCATCACCTTGCATGTAGGTCAGAAGATAGACCGCAACGTTTTGTTAAGGAATTTGGTGTCATCACTATATGTAAGAAACGATATCGACCTCCAACGAGGCTGCTTCCGTGTGAAGGGCGATACAGTAGACATTGCTATGGCTTATAGCGAGGTGGTGCTCCGTGTGACCTTCTGGGATGACGAGATAGACTCTCTGGAAGAGGTCGACGCGATAACATTCGATCGTCTGGCAAGATTCGAGGAGTATAAGCTCTATCCTGCCAACCTCTTCATGACCACACAGGAACAGACCAATATCGCCATCCGGCAGATACAAGACGACCTGGTAAAACAGATAGCTTTCTTCGAGGAAGCCGGTGACCCCATCAAGGCCCAGAGGATAAAGGAACGTGTGGAGTATGATATGGAGATGATTAAGGAGCTGGGCCATTGCTCGGGCATCGAGAACTACAGCCGTTACTTCGACGGCAGACAGGCTGGCGAACGCCCTTACTGCCTGCTCGACTTCTTCCCCGACGACTATCTGATGATTGTCGACGAGAGCCACGTCTCCATCCCTCAGATAGGTGCCATGTATGGTGGCGACCGCTCCAGGAAGTCCAACCTCGTGGAATACGGTTTCCGCCTGCCTGCAGCCTTCGACAACCGTCCGCTGACATTCGAGGAGTTCCACGAGTTGATCAATCAGGTCATCTACGTTTCCGCCACACCTGCCGACTACGAACTGGCTGAGGCAGAGGGAGTTGTCGTAGAACAGGTGATACGTCCTACAGGCCTGTTAGACCCGGAGATCGAGGTTCGCAAGAGCGAGAATCAGATCGACGACCTGATGGACGAGATTCTCACCCGCAGCCATCGTGGCGAGAGGGTTCTCGTCACCACCCTCACCAAACGAATGGCAGAGGAACTCTCGGAATATCTCCTGAATCACGGTGTAAACACTGCATATATCCATAGCGATGTGGCAACGCTCGACAGAGTGAAGATTCTCGCCGATCTCCGTCAGGGTGTCTACGACGTGCTTGTGGGTGTCAACCTCCTCCGCGAAGGTCTCGACCTGCCGGAGGTATCACTGGTAGCCATCATCGATGCCGACAAGGAGGGATTCCTGCGCAGCCACAGAAGCCTTACACAGACAGCGGGTCGTGCTGCGAGAAACGTCAACGGCAAGGTCATCATGTATGCCGACACCATAACATCGTCGATGCAACTCACCATCGACGAGACGCTCCGTCGTCGTATCAAACAGATGCATTACAACGAGGAGCACCATATCACGCCAAAACAAATTGTAAAGAATATTAGTATCAGTGCCCTCAAGAAAGAGAACCGTGCAGATACCAAAGAACTTATCCGCAACATCGGTGTTGCCGCTGATGGCGAAGGCGCTGGCTCATTAGCTGCTGCCGATCCTATCATCGAACACATGACCCGTCCGCAGATGGAGAAACTCATTGCCGAGACTACCCGTAAGATGAAGGAAGCCGCAAAACAACTCGACTTCCTCCAGGCTGCACAGTATCGCGACGAGATTATCCGCCTGCAGGCACAACTCGAACTCAAAACTTAAATCCATCTTCAATCGCAAAAATCAAATCAACTATCACTTATGAACCACAATCGGAATATCTTTAAACTGCAATTTTTCATACTACTTGTATGTTTCACCGCAGGTTGCCAGCAAGGCACATCCGGTGATCAACCCAGTCCGGTGACACAGACCACCGACAGCATCAAGCAGCAGACCGACCTTAGCCAAAGCCAGCAGGTGAACGAGTTGAAGTCGCAGAACGACATGCTCTTGCAGAGGTCGCGATTCACTACCGGCGGTGTAGCAATGATACTCGGCATCGTGGCACTGTTGGCCTTCCTGGCATTCAACAGCCGATGGACCCGAAGGATAGAGATCAAGAACCGGCAGTTGCAGCGTGAACGTAATGTAGTCATAGCCCAGAACAAACAGCTGGCCATTGAGCGCGACCGGGCTGAGGCGGCATCGAAGGCCAAGACTGCCTTTATCCGCAGTATGACCCACGAGATACGCACCCCGCTCAATGCCATCAGCGGATTCTCACAGGTACTGATTCTCGATGGTGATGCCCTCGAAGCCGACGAACGTCTCGATATGTTCATACGCATCTCCGACGGCATCCGACGTCTGACCAACATCCTCGACGACCTCATCCTCATCTCCGACTATGAGAGCCGTACCGACGTCCTGCCTGCCGACGACTGTGTCATATCTACCGTAATCAGTCAGGCCATACATAACGTAAAACCGATGGTGCCCAAGGGTGTCATGTTAGAGAATCAGTCGGAGTTATCTCCAGAACTGACTGTCAAGACCAATTCGCGAGCCGTGCAGAATGTGCTCACCAAACTTCTCGACAATGCTGCGAAGTTTACTACCGAAGGACATATCAGGCTCACCGCTACCCTCTCCGACAACAAGCTGCAATTATCCGTCAGCGATACCGGTCCTGGCATCCCCGAAGACAGGCGCGAGTTTATCTTCGAACGTTTTGCCAAGATCGACAGTTTCTCACAGGGAGCAGGTCTCGGACTTACCGCAGCTCGTCTGCTGGCAGAGCATATTGGCGGCACCCTAACTCTCGACACCGAGTATAGCGGCGGTTCAAAATTCGATTTAATCATACCAATAACATAACCGAATATGAAAGAAAGACTTTTCTCACTCGTTGGATTCTCTACCCAGCGTAACAACATCAAGACAGAGTTGCTGGCAGGACTGACCACCTTTGTCACCATGTCGTATATCCTCGCCCTCAACCCCGTGCTGTTCGAACCTCTTGTGGATATGGGCTATCCCGTCGGTGCCGTCTTCACGGCTACAGCATTGGCAGCCACCTTAAGCAGCATGCTGATGGCATTCCTGGCCAAGCGTCCTATCGGTCAGGCACCGGGACTTACGCTAAATATCTTCTTTGTCCAGACGGTCTGCGTGTCGCTGGGTTACTCATGGCGATTCGCCCTGACTGCCGTCTTGCTTGAGGGTATCCTCTTCATACTGCTCTGCCTGAGCAACATGCGTCAGATAGTGTTCGATATGATGCCGCCATCGCTGAAATATGCGCTGGCAGCGGGAATAGGTTTCTTTATTGCCGCTATAGGATTCAAGAACAGCGGAATCCTGGCCAACGGAACGATCTTCAACCATATCGAGACACTTACCAATCCCAGTTCGATACTCTTCATCATCGGTCTGCTGCTGGCGGGATTCCTCACCGTGCTGAAAGTGCGAGGAGGCCTGTTGCTGAGCATCTTGGCGGTATCTCTCCTGGGCATCCCCTTTGGAGTAACAACTATACCCGACCGTCTGGTCAGCATCCCTGCCTCGCCGGCTCCGCTCTTCTGTCAGTTCTCATGGAACGAGCTGCTTACCCCCGACCTCTGGGTGTGTGTGCTCACCATGTTGTTTTTCGATGTCTTCGACACCCTCGGCTCTGTGGTCGGTCTGATGGCCAAGTCAGGACTGATAAGAAAGAACGGCCGTATCCCCCACATGCGAAACATCATGCTGAGCGATGCCCTCGGCACCGTTACCGGAGCCTGTCTGGGATGCAGCACCGTCACCACCTACGTGGAGAGTGCCTCTGGAGTGGCTGAAGGAGGACGCACCGGACTCACGGCTCTTGTCATCGCATTATGTTTCCTGGTTAGTCTTTTCCTCTCGCCTCTGTTCCTCGCCATCCCTGCTGCTGCCACTGCTCCTGTGATGGTCATTGCGGGCTTCTATCTCTTCAGCTCCGTGAGCTATATCAATCTCTCGAAGCCGTCAGAGGCCCTGCCGGCATTCCTCACCATCCTGCTCATGCCTGTCAGCGGCAGTATCACCGACGGCATCATCGCAGGCCTGTTCACCTACGTGGCTTTCACGTTTATCAGCAATCTCAGAAAAACAGAATAAAGAAACGCCCCCTCCCTCGGATTGCTCCGAAGAAGGGGGCGAAAAGTTTTACTTGAGAGCGTCATTGCGACACATCTCCCAGCCTCGCAGCATGGCGAAGTAATCGAGGGAGTCGGTGCCGTTCTCCTGAATAGCCATTGCAACACCTACCATCATCCAACGCGAAGGGCGCTCTGACGGGATTCCGATGGGTTCGTCGGGATCGATGCCTGTGAGACGACTTACGTTGGCGATATACGCTTCGGTATTATTCTCGCCTGGCGGAGCCCATCGGCGGATGATAGTACGGATGGTATAGAGACGATACTTATGATAGTAAGTACGTGTGAGCAGATAGAAGGCTGCACGCCAACCATACTCAAGTGATTTAAACTGGCAGAAGGCACGGTCTGTCTGTGCATCTGCGAGACCTTTCCACTGATCCTTGCTTCTGCGGATGTTAAGCGGATTATTGTTACGAATTCCTCTTGGTAAACTCATGATAATTACAAAATTAAAAACTTAAATGTCAAAAGTGACAAAGTGAGAAAGTGACAAAGTGGGTAAGCCTTAACCTACCCACCAATGTCTATGGAAGATTCTGAACCAGCTTGCGGTACAAACCATATTTTACTTTCTCAACCACATGATCTTCAATAAAACGGATAATGGCCCTTGAAGCTGTTTTATTAGAACAATTGAAACAATCCATAACTTGCTGAGTCTTGAACTCGTCGGGCAACTTCCGGAAACACTCATCGTAACGGGTGCTGCGCTTCCTGACTACGAACTCCTTGTTCTGATCAGCGAAGTAGTTATAAGCCATTTCACCGAAGAAGAACTGCTGGCACTTGTACTGAATTTCCATTGCCAACCTACAGAGCCTTTTGGTATGTCTCATCGTTAAGAGGCTCGATGGGGAGTTCCCCCTCTACCCTATCCAGACGATATGCCCAGGTTCGGAGCGTCTCATTGGCATTGGGATCTACCTCCTGATGTCGCTTTGCCATGCCCTTGTCGGGCAATGGAATCACAGCAAGGCGAGTGCTCATACCCGTACCGAAGTTACGCTGATTCACTTTACGATGCAGGGCATAGGGAGTGCCGGTGTAGATGAAGTTCCAAAAGACATTAAACATGCCAGTGACACTTTCCTGATTGGCATACATCTGTCCGTCCTGCTCGTTGTGGAACGCCTTCAATTCCAAGATTTCTCGGTCCTTCCAGTCGCCACCCTTGTTCTGCTTGGTGACGTTATCCAGCTCCGCATCAAACGAGAACATGTGGAGGTTTAATGGCTGGCCTTGGATAGTCTCAACAGCTGCATTCATGTGGCGGATAAATTCACCGGTAGCAGTACGAGCTGGATGCACTCTAATACCCACTACAGGCCTTTTCAGGGCTTCGCCCTTCTGTGCCTTAGTAGATGTACTGCGCTCCGTTCTGTTCTCCTTGTATCGGTTCACCGCATCAATCAGACACTGATCAGCCTGAATCATCGGGTCGGCAATCTTCTTGTAGAATTTCTCCACAATATTCTTACCCGCACCCGGATCACCAGCGCTGCACTTGAGAACCACACCGCCGCCAGCTTATGCGGATGCACATTCAGGAACAACTCCTTCAAACAAGGATAACACTCTGCCATCTCCAGCAGTTCCTCCGCCCACTTATCCAGCGGCAGCACCCCATAGACATCATCAGAGCCTCCTGTCATTCCGAGCGTTCCCCCACTTGTCATTCCGAGCGAAGTCGAGGAATCTCCTGAGATCTCTCCACAAGGTCGAGATGACAAGACCCCAGCTGCCTTCAGCGCCTGCTGCATCCTCTTCGGAATACCCTTCAGGAACTCATAGCCCTGAGCACTCTTCACGGTAGTAGAGACATCCTCATTGCGTTCCTCGATAATCTCCTTCACAAAGGGAGTCTCTCTCAGAATCTGCTCTATCAGCTTCGGGTCGTTATCCGTGATATATCGCAGGTGGTCGGCCAGCACCAGACTTGTCCTATGCCTGTCGCCCTGCTCAATCTTCTTGTCACCAACCCATGCCTCCACAATCTTGCTGTACGGCACGTTGTGATAGGTCACCACTTTCTGATCATCCACTGCCCCGACAGTCTCAGACCTTTGT
>CACWLC010000042.1 GCA_902761605.1 uncultured Prevotellaceae bacterium | reverse complement strand
AAAAAAATTAAGTTGTTATACTTCAATATTTTCTTCTCTCAAATTTATGCCTTTTACTGCCAGAAACGGCACTTTGGGGCACTATATCTCCTGCGCGGAGTTACATTTTTGGGATATTAGTAGGCCGAGTTCATGTCATCAAAACAGATTTTTTATGCTCAAAACCTTAAAATCATCCGACATATGACATAGTTGCAATGATAAACCTCTGGTAATTAGTAGTATAGCGATAAAATCTTGGGCTAATAAATGACATAAATCCGACATGTTAGTGACATACTAATGACATAAAACCGGCATAAAATTGCATTTATTGGTTAATAAATGGCCTTACTGCGCTGTTAATAGCCTCTTAATGTCTTTGCAGTAAGCTTACAAAAGTGATAATGCTATTTCTCAAATTGCTAATAGGAGTCTGGCAAATAAATTCTCTAGAGAATTCAGTGAATAACTCCCCTGTTCTCATTTGCTAACATGCCTTTGCGTCTTCAAATTCTCTAGAGAATTCAATAGCAAGTATTAATCTCTGATATTGCAACACGGCATCTTTGTTCGTGTTGTGTAGGCTGTATGTCGTTAATATGTCATTAGTATGTCACTTTTTTTGCCAAATTATTTGGAAGTTTCGGAATTAGTTCGTATTTTTGCACCATATTTATATATAAATAACGTATGAAGAAAGTGTTCTTTACGATGGCGATGATGATGCTCACGATATGTTCGTGGGCGCAGTTGCGTAATCCGATTATCCCGGGATATCATCCAGACCCAAGCGTTTGCAGGGTGGGGGATGATTTTTATCTGGTGAACTCATCGTTTCATTATTTCCCTGGAGTGCCCATCTATCACTCTAAGGACCTGGTGAACTGGGAACTGATTGGTAATGTGCTCGATAGAGAGAGTCAGTTGCCGTTGAAGGGCGCAAATTCATGGCTGGGCATCTATGCCCCTACCATCCGTTACCACGATGGTACCTATTATATGATAACCACCAATGTGGGTAATGGCGGTAACTTCATGGTTACGGCAAAAGACCCCAGAGGTCCGTGGAGTGAGCCGATGTGGCTGGAGCAGCAGGGCATCGACCCCTCACTGTGGTTTGAGAACGGCAAGTGTTATATGGTGTCGAACCCCGATAACACCATCATGCTCTGTGAGATAGACGTGAAGACCGGTAAGCAGCTCACCCCGAGTAAGGCTCTCTGGCGAGGCACGGGAGGCAGATACCCTGAGGGTCCCCACCTCTATAAGAAAGACGGCTGGTATTATCTCCTTATCTCTGAGGGAGGTACCGAACTGGCACATAAGCTGACCATCGCGCGCAGCAAGAATATCTATGGTCCGTATGTGGGCAATCCCAAGAATCCTATCCTCACCAACTGTAACATGCTGGGACAGTCGATGCAGATACAGGGAACAGGTCATGGTGACTTTGTTCAGGCAAAGGACGGTTCATGGTGGGTGACATTCCTCGCCTATCGTAACTTCGGAGGCTCGTATCACCATCTGGGTCGTGAGACATACCTCGCCCCTGTGGAGTGGAAGGCAGGCCAGTGGCCAGTGGTGAACGGAGGTAATCCCATCGACACCCTGATGCAGGTGAAGACCCTGCCGGAGGTTAAGATGCCGGAGTTGCCAAAGGAGTATGCCTTCGACAAGCCCCTCGGTCCTGAGTGGGTGTATATCCAGAATCCTGACTCTACAAGATACGATATCAGCTTCAACAGACTGCGACTTTATGGCTCGACGTCGACCTTGACGAAGAACGAGCGTCCTACGTTTGTGGGTCGTCGTCAGGAGGGAGCAGATTTCCTGATGGAGTCGTTTGTAGATTTCCGTGAGTCGTATTCCGGTGATGAGGCAGGTCTTACGGTATATCAGATTAACGACGGCCACGCGGAGATATGTCTTGAGGGTCATCGTGAGAAGATGCGTGTCTGTTTCAAAGCCACGTTGAAAGACCTCTCAGGTACCTTTGCGAGTGTGGATATCGACGGCTACGAGGCCTGGCTCAGAGTAAGGAGCGACGGGAATCAGTATTTCTATGAGTATTCGTTCGACGGAAAGAAGTATAAGACGCTGTTTAAGATCAGTTGTACGCTCTTGAGTACGGAGACGGTAGGAGGATTCACTGGTGTCGTTGCAGGAATGTATTGCACGAAGAAGGTGAAGGAGGATTTGACCTATGCTAACTTCAGCGCCTTTAGGTTTGAGAATAAATGATAAATGACAAATGATAAATGATAAACGTAATCATTAATTATAAACTATAAACTGAACGATTATGAAAAAGTATTTAGCAGAAATGGTGGGCACGATGGTGCTCGTACTGATGGGCTGCGGCGTTGCCGTTAGTCTGGGTTGTGATCCTATTAACAATATCCCCGCAGTGGTGGGAACGGCCTTTGCCTTCGGACTGGCTGTAGTGGCTATGGCTTATACCATCGGAGGTATCTCTGGTTGCCATATCAACCCAGCTATCACCTTAGGCTGTTATCTCAGCGGACGAATGAACGCCAAGGATTGTGGTATGTATATGCTCTTCCAGGTGATTGGTGCTTTCATCGGTAGCATACTGCTCTTTATCCTCACAGAGAATGTGCCAGGTCTCGACGGTACGGGTGCCAACGACCTGCAGGCAAATGTAAGTGTGCTTGGTGGTCTGCTGGCTGAGGTGATCTTCACTTGTGTGTTTGTGCTCGTAGTGCTTGGTGCTACAGCAAAGACAAACGGTGCCACAAACAACTTCGCAGGTCTTGCCATCGGTCTGTCACTGGTGCTCGTTCATCTGGTATGTATCCGTTATACAGGAACATCTGTCAATCCGGCACGCAGTATCGCTCCTGCCATCTTCCAGGGAGGCACAGCGCTGGCTAATCTGTGGATATTCATCGTAGGTCCATTTGTAGGTGCTGCTTGCGCTGCAGGCATCTGGAAGATGATAGACGTAAATGATAAATGATAAACCAGCGACTATTTAGCTGATGAGTTTGATGTTGTTGATTGTTTCTGCCGTGATGGCCCAGAAGGCTGCTAATATGGATCCTATAGAGGCGATTCGACATGAATAGGCATCTGTACATCTTCCTACATGTGGCGATATGGGCATTTATGTTCTTATCGCCATTGACGTATCTACGTGGCAACGGAATGTCCTGGTTGCACTACGTGATGAACTGTATGTCGCCATTCCTTATGATGGTGGTGTTCTACGTCAATTACTTCTGGCTTACACCGAAGTGTTTCGTGATAGGAAAGAGAAGGTACTATATGTTGGTTAACTTCATCATGGTGGTGGTGTTTGGTATCTTCCTGCATAACTGGGTGGGATTTACCAACAGTCTGTTTATGCCAATCCACATAGGGCCTGCCCTCAGGGAGACATCCATCGACACATTCTTCTTCATCATGCGTGACATCCTCAGCTTAGCGATGTCGGCAGCAGTGGCTACGGCCATCATCCTTGCCCGACGTATCCAACATAACGAGGAAGCCCGTCTTGAGGTAGAGGCAGCACGTTCTGAGGTGGAGCTTAAGAACCTGCGTTCGCAGATCAATCCCCATTTCCTGCTCAACACCCTGAACAATATCTATGCCCTTACAGCCTTCGATCAGAAGAGAGCCCAGGATGCCATCAAACAACTCTCGGAACTGTTGCGCCACATGCTTTACGACAATCAGTTTGACCAGGTGCCGATGCAGAACGAGGTGCAGTTTATCGAGAGTTATGTCAGTCTGATGAAGATCCGTCTGCCTAAGCAGGTTGACGTGCAGTTCACCAATAATGTGAACGACACAGACCTTAAGATCGCCCCATTGTTGTTCGTGCCACTTGTGGAGAACGCCTTCAAACATGGCGTCAGCCAGAGTGAGCCGAGTTTTGTACATATCAAGATAGAGTATCAGGAGTCGCCTTCTGAGCTTATCTGTTCTATCTCTAATTCTAACTATCCCAAGTCGACACACGACCGCAGCGGACATGGTATCGGTCTTGAACAGACCCAGAAACGTCTCGACCTCTCGTACCCTAACCATTATGAGTGGGAGAAAGGTGTGAGCGACGACGGAAGAATTTACACATCAACCATTAAAATAAAGTTATGACTCTAAATTGTGCAATTATCGACGACGAGCCATTAGCAGTAGAGTTACTGGAGAGCTATGTCGCAAAGACCCCGTATCTGAATCTTATAGGCAGTTACACCAACACTGTGAATGCCATACAGGATCTTCGTAATAATAGGATTGACCTGATATATCTCGACATTCAGATGCCTAACCTCAGTGGACTGGAGTTCGCGAAGATCGTACCATCCACCACAAAAGTTATCCTGACAACAGCCTTTCCTCAGTATGCCATCGAGGGTTATAAGGTGAACGCCATCGACTATCTGTTGAAACCAATCTCGTATGATGAGTTCGTGCGTTCTACAGAGAAAGTGGTGGAGTGGTTCAGTCACCAGCATAAGCAGGATACCCTCAACGACCGTACTATATATGTCAAGACCGACTATAAGCTGCAGCGTCTGAACCTCGACGACGTGCTTTATGTAGAGAACTACAAGGACTATGTGCATTTCCATATGAGAAACGGTGAGCGTGTATCTACTAAGATCAGTATGCGTCGTCTGGAGGAGTTCCTTCCTAATCCGGAGTTCATGAGAGTGCACCGTTCGTTTGTTGTCAGGATGCCGGAGGTACGTACCATTGAACGTGGTAACATCGTGTTTGGCGATCTGTATGTGCCCATCACCGACAAGTATATGGATGAGGTGCAGAGATATTTAGACCAGCGTACGCTGGGATAGAGTGAATAATGAATAGTGAATGGTGAAAAGTGGAATGTGAATCTTGCAAAAGGGAAGTCCGCTTGTTCGCTTTCTGCAAATAAATATTAAATTTGCCTGTGGTGTTTTCAAACTGTTCACTATTCACTATTCACTATTCATTTCTTTTTCTTACCTTTGCATGCGAAAACAAGATAAGCATTTAAAACTTAAATATTTTAATTTAAAAGTAATATGGTAAACTACAAGGATTTAGGTCTCGTAAATACACGCGAGATGTTCAAGAGAGCAATTGCCGGTGGTTATGCTATCCCCGCATTCAACTTCAACACAATGGAGCAGATGCAGGCTATCGTACAGGCTGCAGTAGAGACAAAGTCACCTGTTATCATGCAGGTATCTAAGGGCGCTCGTAACTATGCTAATGCCACTATCCTCCGTTATATGGCAGAGGGTGCAGTAGCTTATGCTAAGGAGCTTGGCTGTGAGCATCCTGAGATTGTGCTTCACCTCGACCACGGTGACAGCTTCGAGCTCTGTAAGGACTGTATCGACATGGGCTTCTCTTCTGTTATGTATGATGGTAGCTCACTGCCTTACGAGGAGAACATCAAGATCTCTCGTCAGGTTGTAGAATATGCTCACCAGTACGATGTAACTGTTGAGTGTGAGCTCGGCGTTCTCGCAGGT
This sequence comes from uncultured Prevotellaceae bacterium, assembly GCA_902761605.1. Lineage (GTDB taxonomy): Bacteria > Bacteroidota > Bacteroidia > Bacteroidales > Bacteroidaceae > Prevotella. The sequence goes on along the minus strand of CACWLC010000042.1, from coordinate 34,999 downwards.
GTTGAGGATGAGGTTGTAGCTGAGGAGTCTCACTACACAAAGCCTGAGGAGGTTATCGACTTCGCTACACGTACAGGTTGCGACTCTCTGGCTATCTCTATCGGTACTTCTCACGGTGCTTACAAGTTCAAGCCCGAGCAGTGCACACGCGATCCTAAGACAGGTAAGCTCGTTCCTCCTCCACTCGCATTCGACGTTCTGGCAGAGATCGAGAAGAAGCTTCCTGGATTCCCCATCGTGCTCCATGGATCTTCATCAGTTCCTCAGGACGAGGTTGATACTATCAACAAGTTCGGTGGTAACCTCCCCGATGCAGTAGGTATCCCCGAGGAGCAGCTCCGCAAGGCCTCTAAGAGCGCTGTTTGTAAGATCAACATCGACTCAGACTCTCGTCTGGCAATGACAGCTGCTATCCGTCAGTATCTGGCTGAGCACCCAGATCACTTCGACCCACGTCAGTATCTGAAGCCAGCTCGTGAGAACATGAAGAAGATGTACATCCACAAGATTAAGGAAGTACTTGGTTCTGATGGTAAGCTCGCAGAATAAAATATAAAATAATAAATAAAAAATAAAAAATTATCCCCGCCATTAGCTTGGTGGGGATTATTTATATTATGCCCTCAATATATTTTTTATTTTATATTTTTTATTTATTATTTATTTCGGTTGTTCGGCTTCGAGTCGGTCAACGGCTCCGGTGGCAGGATTAAGCCACAAGTGAGTGGCATAGCGCTTGTTGAAGAGAGCGCCGCTGAGCAGTTCGGTATTTCCAAACTGTGCTGCTGGCAGCTCCTCTTCAGAGACGGTTCCTTCGGCATTGAAGATGGTTGACTTCATCTTACCTGGGATGTTTACGTATATGCCAGGCTCCTGCTTGTTTTTCTTCTTCCCTTCAACAACGGCTATAGGAACAGTATGGAGGTTGGCTATCATAATATAATAAGGTACGCCTGCGAGGTCATCGTAATCAACGACGCCATACTTCTTTGAGAAACGGAACAGCAGTTCCTGTTTGGTCTCATCATTTGGTGCTATTGTGATAACCTTCTCGATAGTGTCCTTCTGGGTGATTCCTGCAAAGAGACTTGTCAGAGAACGGTCCTGCATTTCGAGTTGGCTGAGCATCAGTTTCAGTTGCGCACCATCCTTTGGCATGTTGTCTGCCTGACCACGTATGAGGAGGTTACGGCTCTCACGGATATCATAGATGTCTTGAGCCGTCAGCTCTGCCATCTTCGCGGTACTACCGGCAGCAAGGATCTCCTCACTCATATGCTGACGGGGATTGGCTAACTCCTGACGAGGAGCAGCCTTGAAGGCAGGTCGTATTGCTACAGGTACCGGAGCGGCATTGATGGCCAGAAGTACACCTTCGTCAGACAGTGCAATATTTGCTGCAACCGTCTTAGGGTCGAACTTCACAGCATAACACTTTAATGTATCCGGTACACCGACAGCCTCCTGACGGATGGCGGTGATACGGTATGATACTGAAGGTTCGGCAGACACGTCTCTCAGTCGGAGATAACGGTCTGCATACTTACAGAACTCCCCAGGGGTATAGCTCGTCTTCTCTATCTGTACTGTCACCCTTATGGCAGTCTTAGGGAGATAGTAGATTGCTCCCTCGCTGGTGACACCAGGCATATATTGGCTGATACTCGTCTGGGCAGAAGCAGAAAGGATAAATGATAAATGACAAATGATAAATGATAAACGTAGCTGGAATCTCTTCATCTCGTTCCTATATTTTTTTATTTTATATTTTATATTTTTTATTTAAATCCTTCACTCTCTCAGTTTCTTGAACGCCTGCGGCAGATACTTTATGATATCACTTGCAACGACACTCTCCTCACCAAGTTCCCGTGCAGCGATGTCGCCAGCCAGACCATGGAGGTACATTCCTATAATACAAGCATCCTGCTGTTTGTAGCCTCTTGCCAACAGACCTGTGAGGATGCCAGTGAGCACATCACCACTACCGGCAGTCGCCATTCCGGCATTACCAGTGGAATTGAATATCACATGACCGTCGGGAAGACATAAGGCAGAATGATGACCTTTAAGAATGACATAGCCCTCGATGCGCTCTGCCAGGTTACGGGCCTTGGAAAGACGTTCGTAACTGTCGTTGCTGTGCCCCTCAAGACGTTCGAGTTCCTTTGGGTGTGGGGTGAGGATGACACCTTTTGGCAACTGCTGTATCCAGGCTCTGTGGTTTGCAAGGATGTTTATCGCATCGGCATCAGCGACTATAGGACATTGTGAACGGCGAAGCTGTGCGATGAGTGCCACTGACGTCTGTTCACTGGTGCCAAGACCGGGACCGATGCCCAGTGCATCAAAGTCCTCGGTGTCTACTGCCTCAGAGAAGATCGTCTCATCACGGTCAAACTGTATGATTGCCTCTGGTACGCTGATCTGTAGGATCATACTGTTCTGTTTTGGAGTGTGAGTATGCACCTTTCCTACTCCGGAACGCAGACATGCCTGTGTGGCCAGTACAGAAGCCCCCGCCATACCATAGCTTCCTGCTATGATAAGTGCATTTCCCATATTACCCTTATGGGCATAAGGGTTACGTTTCAGTAGCAGAGGACGGATATCATTCTCCTCTGCAATGGAGTAGTTGGCCTCGATCTTCTCTATCCCTTCCTGACTGAGACGGATATCGAGTACCTTCAGACGACCTATGAGCTGTTGGTTCTCTGGGAAGAGGAAGGACAGTTTCTTCTGTCCGAGTGTCAATGTGAGGTCGGCACGGATGATGTTCGCACGGATATTATAACTGTTATCCTCTGTCATCAGACCAGAGGGAACATCGATACTTACTACTTGAGCCGTGGAGCTGTTGATATACTTCACTAACGAGGCGAATCCTCCGGCGAGAGGTTTGTTGAGGCCTGAACCGAACAGTCCGTCTATCACAAGCATCCCCTCTTCGAGACGCGGGGGCTCAAACTCTTCTATCACTTCAACAAAACCCTTCACCTTCTTGTCGATCATACGGGCTTTGTTGGCTGCGCAGTCTTCTGAGAGGTGTCCGGAGATGTTGAAGAGGTATGTCTGAACATCGTATCCTTTGTCGGAGAGCATGCGAGCTACCGCCAGAGCATCGCCCCCATTGTTTCCGGGACCGGCAAAGACCACTATCGGAGTATCGTTTGACCACTCCGCAGTGACAGCCGTAGTGATAGCCTTTGCAGCTCGTTCCATCAGATCAATAGACTTGATGGGTTCTTTTTCTATCGTATATTTGTCCAGTTCGTGTATCTGGGCGCCGGTAAACAATTTCATAGTGCAAAAGTAATTAAAAAGAGCCACAGATAACACGGATTAACACAGATTAATACTATTTTTCCGAGAAAAGCAGTGAAATATGGTGGTTTTTTAGTAATTTTGCAGAAAATTTCGGCATTTAGTATTATGGGTATTGTTAAAATCAAGGACAAAAGCTTCAAGGTATCCATCCCAGAGGCAGAGATAAAGAGTAGAGTAAAGGCTGTGGCAGAGCAGATTAATAAGGATCTCGCAGGGAAGAATCCTTTGTTTCTCTGTGTACTCAACGGTTCGTTTATCTTCGCTGCAGACCTGTATCGCGAGATAACGATACCATCTAATATCTCTTTCGTGAAGTTGGCTTCTTATCAGGGAACGATTTCTACGGGAAAGGTTCAGGAGGTAATCGGGCTGAACGAGGATATCTCCGGTCGCACTGTCGTTATCGTTGAGGATATCGTGGATACCGGTCGTACCATGAGGCAGATGATAGAGTCGTTGGGTACCCGTAATCCTGAGTCTGTTCATATCTGTGCTCTCTTTGTAAAGCCTGACAAGTTGGAGGAACCGATAGATGTGGAGTATGCCGCATTTAGTATTCCTGATGATTTTATTGTAGGATATGGACTGGATTATGATCAGTATGGCAGAGGGCTGAAGGACGTATACACGATAGTAGAGAAATAAAAAATAAAAAATAAAAAATATCGCAACGCAAAACAAATAGAAAATAGATGAAAAACATTGTGATTTTCGGCGCTCCGGGTTCTGGGAAGGGCACGCAGAGCGACAAGATGATTGAGAAGTACGGCCTTAACCATATCTCCACTGGAGACGTGCTTCGTGGAGAAATTAAAAACGGAACGGAACTGGGCAAGATGGCAGCAAGTTATATTGACAAGGGTCAGCTGATTCCAGATGATCTGATGGTTAGCATTCTTGCTTCAGTTTATGATAAGTTCGGAAGGGATAGCAAGGGCGTGATCTTCGACGGTTTCCCACGTACTATTCCACAGGCTGAGGCTCTTAAGAAGATGCTCGACGAGCGTGGTGATAAAGTGGCAGCGATGATAGAGCTTGATGTTCCTGAGGATGAACTTATGAAACGTCTTATCCTCCGTGGACAGCAGAGTGGTCGTGCCGATGATAATGAAGAGACGATTAAGAAACGTCTCGTAGTATATCACTCTCAGACACAGCCACTTATCGAGTGGTATAAGAACGAGGGCATACACTATCATATCGATGGTATGGGAGAACTCGATCGTATCTTTGGCGATATCAGCAAGGTTATCGATAATATCTGATGGAGAGTAATTTCGTAGACTACGTAAAGATAATGTGCCGCTCTGGTAAGGGTGGTAAGGGTAGCATGCACCTTAAGCATGTGAAATATAATCCCAACGGTGGTCCTGATGGCGGTGACGGAGGTAAGGGAGGAAGCATATATCTGCGCGGCAACCATAACTACTGGACACTGCTCCATCTGAAATATGAGCGTCATATCTTTGCCGAACATGGTGGAAACGGTGGTAAAGACAAGTGTCATGGTACTGATGGCAAGGACGTATATATCGATGTGCCTTGTGGTACTGTGGTGTATAATGCCGAGACGGGAAAGTATGTCTGCGATGTTACTTACGACGGTCAGGAGATTTTATTGTTGAAGGGTGGTCGTGGAGGACTGGGTAATTTCCAGTTCCGTACGGCTACAAACCAGGCTCCCCGTTATGCTCAGCCTGGAGAACCGATGCAGGAGATGACTATCATTCTGGAGCTTAAGCTCTTGGCTGATGTTGGTCTTGTGGGATTCCCCAATGCAGGAAAATCCACACTTGTGTCATCGCTGTCTAATGCCCGTCCTAAGATAGCCAACTATCCCTTTACTACGATGGAACCTTCTCTGGGTATCGTGGGGTATCGCGATAACAAATCCTTTGTGATGGCTGATATTCCGGGTATCATTGAGGGAGCTTCTGAGGGAAAAGGTCTCGGACTCCGTTTCCTGCGACATATCGAGCGTAACTCGCTGTTGCTCTTTATGGTTCCGGGAGATACCGATGACATCAAGCGCGAGTATGAGATACTGCTCAATGAACTCCGACAGTTTAATCCTGAGATGCTCGACAAGCACCGTGTATTGGCAGTTACGAAATGTGACCTGCTTGACGAAGAGCTTATAGAGATGCTCAAGGAGACGTTGCCAGAGGATCTGCCGGTGGTGTTTATCTCTGCCGTTTCCGGTTTCGGTCTTGAGGAACTGAAGGATGTTCTTTGGCGCGAACTCAATGCCGAAAGCAACAAACTTCAGGCACTCACCTCAGAGGATTCTCTGGTGCATCGTGACAAGGATATGACCCGTTTTGCGGAGGAACTGGCCGATGAGGGAGAAGATGAAGATATCGAGTATATCGATGATGATGATGTCGAAGACTTAGACGATTTCGAATACGATGAAGATATAGAGGCGGAGGAGTGACTTCCGCCTCTTTTTTATGATAATGTGAAATAACGCAAGTTATTTTACCAATTTTAAAAAAAGTTGGAGAATTATAACTATAATTCGATTCTTTTTCTTAATTTTGCAACCGTAAATAGTAAGTAATGGGGCGCGAGCCCTGATTAATTAATTAACAACAATTCTAAATTATGCAGAAAAGATTGTTCTTTCTGGTTGCCGTGCTGTTGACACTCTCGTTGACGGCTATGGCCCAAATCACAACTTCAAGTATGGCAGGAAAGGTGACTCTCGACGATGAGAAGGGCGAGGAAGTCATCGGTGCTACTGTCGTAGCTGTACACGAGCCTTCTGGTACTCGTTACACTGCAGTGACCAACACCACTGGTCGTTTTTCTATCAACGGTATGCGTACCGGTGGCCCATACAATGTAACCGTTTCATACATCGGTTATCAGTCCAAGACTGTCAAGGGTATCATCCTTCAGCTTGCCGAGACTTACAATGTCGCTATCTGGCTCTCTGAGGATGCTACACAGCTCTCTGAGGTTGTTATCAGCGGTAAGGCATCGAAGTTTGCGACAGAGAAGACCGGTGCTGCCACCAACATCAACAGTTCGCAGATAGCCAATCTGCCTACTGTAAGCCGTTCTATCACTGATGTTACCCGCCTGTCTCCTTATGGAGGTAACGGAATGAGTTTTGCTGGTAGCGATGGTCGTACAGCAAACTTCACTGTTGACGGTGCAAACTTTAACAATAACTTTGGTCTTTCAGACAAACTTCCTGGTGGTGGTAACCCAATTTCTCTCGATGCTATCGAGGAGTTGCAGGTTGTTATCTCACCATACGATGTTCGTCAGACAAACTTTATCGGTGGTGGTGTAAACGCCATTACAAAGTCTGGTACCAACACCTTCAAGGGCAGTGCATATATCTATCATCGTAATGAGAATATGCGTGGTGATGCTGTTTATGGCCAGCAGATTCCAAGTGCTCGCGAGAAGGACCGTCAGACAACATATGGTTTCACTTTCGGTGGTCCGATTATTAAGGATAAGCTGTTCATTTTTGCTAATGCTGAAATGATTAAGACTCCAACAATTGCCAATCGCTGGAGAGGTTCTACCAATGGTGTTGGAGACGTAACAAGTTATCTTTCTCGTACTACTCTTGCAGACCTTCAGACAGTTTCTGACTTTGTAAAGAGCAAGTATGGTTACGACACAGGTTCATATACCGATTTCCCTGCTGATGAGGATACTTATAAGATCCTTGCACGTTTGGATTGGAATATAACAGACAGACACCATCTGGCATTACGTTACAACTATACAAAGAATACTCTTTGGAATGCTTGTAACGCATCTTCTATGGACGGAGGTACTCGTTCTGCATTCAACAGATTGTCTGAGTATTCTATGTCATTTGCAAACTCAATGTACAGCATGGAGAATCTGGTTCACTCTTTCTCACTCGACTTAAACAGCCGTCTGACAGATAATCTCTCTAACCAGTTGCTTGCAACATATTCAAAACTTGACGATATCCGTGGAACAAACTCTAGTGAGTTCCCATTTATTGATATTCTCGATGGCTTTGGTGATCCAACAAGTCCTGGTAACTATATGGCTCTGGGATATGAGTTGTTTACATATAACAATGCTGTTCATAACACTATCTGGAACATCAAGGACGATGTAACTTATTACATGGGTTCTCATAAGATTATGGCAGGTATCACATTCGAGCATCAGATGGCAGATAACCAGTATATGCGTAATGGTACAGGTTACTACCGTTACAGCAGTATTGATGATTTCATCTCAGGTGCTGCTCCTGAAATCGTTTGTCTGACTTATGGTTATGATGGTGAGTCTAAGCCTGCAGCTCGTGTACAGTTTAATCGTGCAGGTATTTATGCTCAGGACGAGTGGAATGTTAACGATAAGTTTAAGTTGACTTTCGGTACCCGTATTGATGGTCTGTTCTTCAATAATGGCGATTTGATGACGAATAACGCTATCAAAGCTCTCGACTACAATGGACGTAGTATTGATACTGGTAAGTGGCCTTCAAACAGCATCACTTTCTCTCCTCGTGTAGGATTCACATACGATGTGTTTGGTGACAAGAGCCTTAAGCTTCGTGGAGGTTCTGGTCTCTTCTCTGGTCGTCTGCCTCTCGTATTCTTCACAAATATGCCAACAAACGGTGGTATGGTTCAGTATCAGGCTCAGTTGAATGCTGCCAATCTTGCTAAGAAATTCCCTAATGGCGAGTATTCTATGAATGACTTTGCTGGTGGTCTTGTTACAGATGGTAAAGGCGGATATATCGAGCCTTTGAAGGAAAAACTCTTCGCTATGGGATATCCTTCTACAGTATCTCCAGATGACGGTACCGTTCCTTCATCTATCTCTGCAGTTGATCCTGACTTCAAGATGCCTCAGGTATGGAAGACTTCTCTTGCTATCGATTATCAGATTCCTGTTAGTTTCCCATTCTCTGTAACTCTTGAGGGTATTTACAATAAGAAGATTCATGACAATAGCATTTCTGACTGGAGTATGCGTCCAGTAGAGGGCTTCGCTCGTTGGAATGGTGTTGATAACCGTCCTATCTATCCTTCTGGTTTCCGTTCAGGAACAAAGGCATTTGTACTTGAGAATACAAGTAAGGGATATGGTTGGAGTGCAAACATTACTCTTAATGCACAGCCATTTGAGTGGCTGAGCCTGATGGCTGCTTACACACATACTGTTTCTAAGGAGGTAACTGGTATGCCTGGTTCTGCAGCTGAGTCAGCATTTACTTATGTGCCAACAGTGAATGGTCCGAACAATATCAAACTTCACAATTCACAGTATGTTACTCCTGACCGTATTGTAGCAAACGCCACTCTCCATGATAAGAGCGGAAACCATTACAGCCTTATCTATGAGACATGGCGCGGTGGTTACAACTACTCTTATATGATGGCTAACGATATGAATGGCGATGGATATAACTATGACGCTATCTATATCCCAAGAGATAATGAGGTTGGAGTAAATCAGGGCGATTTCCGTTTCGCAACTGCTGACGACATGCAGCGATTCATGGATTTCGTTCACAACGACAGTTATCTGAAGAGTCATCAGGGCGAATATGCTGAGGCTTACAGTGTTTATTCTCCTTGGGTACATCGAGTAGACTTTGCATACAAGCATGACTTCAAACTGAATGTGGGTAAGACAACTCACAGACTGCAAGTAAGTCTCGATGTAAAGAATGTTCTGAACATCTTCAACTCTGAGTGGGGCGTAGCCAAATATATGAATTCCACATTGAACGATGGTCGTATCCTCAGATATGAGAATACAGATGCACAGGGATATCCCGTATTCTCTACACCTAGTGCAGTAAGCGCAAAGACAGAGACTTGGGTTCCTAATTACTCTATTGGTCAGTGCTGGTATGCTTCTATTGGTATCAAATATATGTTTAATTAATTATAGACTGTTTAAGTATGAAACTAAGATATATTTTTGGCATTGTTCTGTCTGCAATTCTTCTTGCGAGTTGCTCTGATGAAGATTCTAAGGCAGGCTCTTTGGACGGCATAAAACTTGATCAGACATTCCTTTCTATTGATGAAAAGGGTGGAACTGCTACTGTTTCTATCAACACCAATGATAGCTGGGCTTTCGAGGAAATCTTTACTCTGAAATCGAAAGATGCAAATGGTAATAGTATTACAACGAATCACCCTCTGCCAGCATGGCTCACAGCCACTGCCGTTTCAGGACCTGCAGGTCAGACAATAGTTACATTCAGTGCAGAAGCTACCAGTGGCGGACGTGAAGCTGAACTTCATATAAAGATGGGCAATAATATTCAATATCTTATTGTTCGTCAGGGATCTCTTGAAGCTTCTGATGCTACATGTGCTGATGTTATAGCAGGTGCCGATGGTAAGACATTCCGTGTAAAGGGTGTCTGCACAGGTATCTATAACACAACATACGGAAACTGGTATCTTGACGATGGTACAGGACAAATCACTATTTATGGTACTCTTGACAAGGAAGGTAAGACCAAGAACTTCACAAGTCTTGGTCTTGAAGTCGGTGATATCGTAACAGTTGAAGGTCCTAAGACTACCTATGGTACAACAGTAGAACTTGTTGATGTTACAGTTATTAAGATAGAGAAATCTCTCATTAAGGTTGTAACGGAGCCTGCTGAAGTAGGTAAGGAAGGAAAAGATATTGAGGTTAAAGTTGCTTATAAGGGTAATGGCGCTTTTGCAAATATCCAAGACGGAGCACAGGAGTGGGTTAAGTATGTTGATATGAAACATATTCCAGGTGTTGCTACTGTTCGTGATACTAATCCTGCTGACACTGCAGTATTTAAGTTCCAGATAGCTCCAAATCCAGGTGAAGGACGTAAGGCTTCTATTGAGTTCAAGTCTTATAATGGTAAGAACTCATCATCAGTAACGTATACTATCTCTCAGGAAGCTAACGTTCTGCCTCATGGTCAGAATCCAGAGGATCCATTCTCTGTAGCCGAGGCTATTGCAAAGTGTAAGGAGATCGGTAGCACTTCTGATGGTGTCATCTATTATGCTAAGGGTGTTATCTCGTCTATTTCAAGTATTGATACCGGTAGCTACGGCAATGCAACATTCAATATCTCTGATGACGGTTCGGACGATAAAGCAATTACCTGTTTCCGTTCATTCTTCCTGGATAATGCCAAGTTTACTGCCGCTGACCAGATTGGAGTAGGTGATGAGGTTGTTATTACTGGAAAGCTTGTAAATTACAAAGGTACAACACCAGAGTTCTCTGGCAATGTCTATGTATACTTTCACAAGAAGGCCTCGAATGAGCCTGGCACAAAGAACAATCCGTTTACCATCTCTCAGGCTATTGCCTATATCGATGGTGGCGGAAAGGATAATGTATATGTGAAGGGTATTGTATCAGAGCTTTACAAAGGCGGATTCGGTGCTGAGTATGGAAATGGTTCTTTCTATATTTCCGACGATGGTACAAAGTATGGCGATGCTTCCAAGGACTTTGAGGCTTATCAGGTAAATTGGCTTGGCAATGTGAAATGGACAGAGGGTACACCTCAGATTGCTGTTGGTGACGTAGTTGTGCTTTACGGTCCTCTCACCAAGTACAAGACTACCTATGAGACGCAAGGTAAGGGCGCTGCCTATATCTATTCACTTAATGGTAATACGAAATAGTTATACCTGCTAGTTAATTATTTGACTCACATGGTCACATGGTCACAACTGTGACCATGTGACCTTGTTAGTTTGTGATGGAAGTGTTTGTGCTCTGTAAGTGCATGCAAATAAACAGGTTGCAAGATATCTGTATTATTTGTTTGTGTTCTGCGGTCACATGGTCACAGCTGTGACCGTGACCGTTCTTTGCGACTGAGACTAAGGCTCGCAGGGGAAAGAACTAAAGGTAACGGGGGGTGGGACTAAGGGTAACAGGTGAAGAACCAGCATATAACCGTCGTGCGCCTCTACCCGAACGATTATGCGCCTATACCCAATCAATCGTTCGACTATACCCAAAATCAAACGTTAAATAATTGCATGAACACCTATATGTATGTTCAGAATGGAAAGCTATCATGAAACTATGTACTATAAATGAAGTTTTTCCAAAAAAAAAATGTTTCTTCGAATAAAATGCGTAACTTTGCACCGCAAAAAGCAAGTTTTGATTAATTTACAATTAAAGTAAAGAGAAAATGAAAAGATTGTTTGCGGTATTCATGGTTCTGGCTATGATGGCAGTGTCAGCTGTAGCTCAGGTGACAACATCTGCTATCGCTGGTGTGGTAAAGGCTGACGGTGAAGAAGCCATTGGCGCTACCATTACAGCCAGAGACACTCGAAGCGGTGCTATCTATCGTGCTGTGACCAATGTCGACGGACGTTATACCATCACAGGTATGCGTGCCGGCGGTCCTTATGAGATAGAAGTATCATATATCGGATATCAGACCAGTAAGTTTACTGGTTATCAGCTTGCCCTCGGTGAGACAACAGTTGTTGACGCTACTCTGACCGAGGGTAGTGAGATGATTCAGGAGGTGCTGGTTGTGGCAAAGGCAAACAACACGATGCGTTCTGACCGTAGTGGTGCTGTGACAAACCTCAACTCACAGCAGATGGCCGCTATACCAACTATAGGTCGTTCTATGACAGACCTCATGAAGATGACTCCGCAGTCGAGTTCAGCCAGTGGTATGGCTATTGGTGGTGGTAACTACCGTCAGTCGAGTGTCACCATCGACGGTGCTTCATTCAATAACGCCTTTGGTCTGGGATCAAGTCCTCTGCCTGGTGGCGGTACCCCAATCTCTCTCGATGCACTCGAGCAGATGACAGTGTCGATCACTCCTTATGATGTGCGTCAGAGCGGTTTCACTGGTGGTGGTATCAATGCTGTAACAAAGAGCGGAACAAACGAGTTCAAGGGCTCTGCCTATACCTATATCACCAGCACATCACTGAGAGGTAACCGTGTGGGCACTACAACCTTGGGTGTAGATGATGGTCATAACGATACTTACGGACTCTCACTCGGTGGTCCAATCATTAAAGACAAGCTCTTCTTCTTTGTAAATGGTGAGATAGAGGATAATGTGACGGCAGGTCCAGCTGCACGGGCTGGTGACGGAGGTACTCCTTATACGGTTACTAACCGTCGTCCTCAGATTGAGCAGTTAGAGAGTCTTTCAAACTATATGCAGAAGACATACGGCATGACCACAGGTCCATGGCAGGCTTATAATGTCAAGACTCCTGCTTATCGCATTCTGGCACGTGTGGACTGGAATATCAACGAAGACCATAAGTTTAATGTCCGTTTTACCAAGTCTAACCGTAAGTCGTCGAGCCCTGCTTCTGCCTCACGTAGCATCGGCAGTAACCGTGCTACACTTATCTATGGCGGTAACCAGAACTCGTATGGTAGCAATACTGATTACGGAATGTCTTCTCTCTCAAGCCGTTATTATGCAGAGTACCGTTTCACTTCAATCGCTGCCGAGTTGAACAGTAAGTTCGGAAAGTTGCAGAACACTCTCCGTGGTACATATTCATTCCAGGATCAGCCACGTAGCAATGAGTATGATGTTGCTGCCCCAGTGGTTGAGATTGTGATGAGCGACGGCTCAGGTCATTATCCTACATGGGCTATGATGGGCGATGTGTTTACTTATGGTAATCTCGCACAGACTAAGAATACCGTTATCACCGATGAGGTGAACATTCAGCTTGGAAAGCATAACCTCTTCGGAGGACTTCAGTATGAGCACAACTTCGCAGCCAATGGCTACGCTCAGGCTGCAGCTGGATACTATGCCTTTGAGGCTACTCCTGAGCAGGTGGCAGCAGGCAACTGGGCGGCAGTGTTCAGACCAGAGCAGACTCGTCTGTTTGGAATCACATACGGTAACAACGATGCTCATTCGATGTTTACTTCAGAGATGTCAACCAATCAGTGGTCGCTCTATCTGCAGGACAACTGGAGCATCAGCGACCGTTTCCGTATGTCGCTTGGTGCACGTTTCGAGTTGCCTTCTTATCCGAGCTTGAAGAATAACTTCAACGAGGATTATTATAAGATTGACTTCGGTGGTCGTCATTTCCGTACTGACAATGTGCCCGATGCCAGCCTGTCATTCTCCCCACGTGTAGGTTTCAACTGGGACATAAAGGGTGACCGCAGCCTTATCCTACGTGGAGGTACGGGTATCTTCGTAGGCCGTATGCCTTTCGTTTGGCTTGTTTCTGCAGTGGGCAACTCAGGTATGGGACAGACATCGTTTATCTATTCCCAGAAGAATTATCAGGATGCCATCGCTGCAGGAAAGACTCCGTTGATGCCTACTCTGACCACAGACCAGAACGATATGCTGCGTCAGATAGGTGCAACAAGTTCTACGACTATTCCTGGCAGTCCTACTATCCTCAGCGAAGATCTCCGTATGCCAAAGACATGGAAGATGTCGCTGGCTCTGGATGTAAAACTTCCTGGCGACATTGACTTCTCTTTGGAAGGTATCTATAACCGCGACCTGAATCCAGTCGTTGTCTCCAATGCCGACATCTATTGGGACGGAACTTCTACTATCGATATGGGTCATGGAGACGTGCGTCATAAGCTGAACTACTATGATGCCAATCATTCTGCTTACGTTCTTGAGAATGCAGGTTCAAAGGCATATTATATGTCATTGACAGCACAGTTGCGTAAGTCGTTCGACTTTGGTCTCGACCTCTCTGCTTCTTACACCCTCTCAAAGGCAAAGAGTTATAGTGAGGGAATCGGTGATCAGGTTTCTTCTGCTTATAACAACTATCGTAACTCCATAAATGCAGTTAACGACAATGAGTTAGGCTATGCTACCTATGTAGCACCAAGTAGACTGCTGCTTTCTGCAAGCTACAAGTTGAAGGAGTCGAAGAATGCTACCTCTACCTTCAGTCTTGTATACGATGGTTATCAGTATGCTTACCTTGGCAGTTATTCATATAGCCGTTATTCATATATTTTCTCAAGCAGTGTCAATGGTGATCCTTTGGCACCTGGTAACCTTATTTATGTACCTGCTTCACGTCAGGAACTCGATAGCTGGGAATTTGCAGAAGAACTGTATAACAGCAGTACAAAGCAGTGGAACCCATATAAAGTCAATGGTGAGGTGTATACTGCTAAGCAGCAGCGTGATGATTTCTGGGAGTTTATCAACCAGGATGACTACCTTAAGGATCGTAAGGGCCAGTATGCAGAGCGAGGCGGAGCAAAGATGCCTTGGCATCATCAGATCGACTTCAAGTATGTGAGAGATATGAATATCCAGATTGGCAAGACCAAACACGCTTTACAGTTAGGTCTTGATATCCTTAACCTGCCGAACTTCCTTTGCAAAGACTGGGGACTTTATAAGCAGGTGACAAATAATGCATTGCTCTCTTACGACAGCAAAGGTCGTTACACTTACAATCTAGTCAATGGAGCCCGAAACACCACGACATATCAGGATTATCTGAATGTGGCATCTACATATCAGATAATGTTCACGATACGTTATATGTTCAACTAAATCTCGTTAATCCTCGCCTCCGGGCGGGGATTTTCTATGATTTTATGTTAATTCTTAATTCTTAATTCTTAATTCTTAATTTAAAGTTGTAACTTTGCACCCAAAATTGCAAAATAAACGTTTATTATGGCACAAGAAGATGTATTTAAGAAAATCGTGAGTCATTGTAAGGAGTATGGATTCGTATTCCCTTCAAGTGAGATTTACGATGGTTTAGGAGCCGTTTACGATTATGGACAGAACGGCGTAGAGTTGAAGAATAATATTAAGCAGTACTGGTGGAAGGCTATGACTATGCTTCACGAGAACATCGTGGGTATCGACAGCGCCATCTTTATGCACCCCACAATATGGAAGGCTTCTGGTCACGTTGATGCCTTCAACGACCCCCTTATAGACAACCGCGACTCTAAGAAGCGTTATCGTGCTGACGTGCTGATCGAAGATCAGATTGCCAAGTACGACGAGAAGATCCAGAAGGAAGTGGAGAAGGCTCGTAAGCGTTTCGGCGACAGCTTCGATGAGGCTAAGTATATGGAGACTAGCGAGCGCGTGAAGGAGACCAAGGAGAAGCGCGACAACCTGCACGCACGCTATGCTGCAGCTATGCAGGGTCCAGACCTCGAGGCTTTGAAGCAGATTATCCTCGACGAGGAAATCGTTGACCCCATCAGCGGTACCAAGAACTGGACCGATGTCCGTCAGTTCAACCTGATGTTCGCCACCGAGATGGGTGCCAGCGCTGATGCCTCTATGAAGGTGTACCTGCGTCCTGAGACTGCTCAGGGTATTTTCGTGAACTACCTGAACGTACAGAAGACCGGTCGCATGAAGATTCCTTTCGGTATCGCTCAGATTGGTAAGGCTTTCCGTAATGAGATTGTGGCTCGTCAGTTCATCTTCCGTATGCGTGAGTTCGAGCAGATGGAGATGCAGTTCTTCGTACAGCCTGGTACTGAGCTGGAGTGGTTCCCCAAGTGGAAGGAGACCCGTATGAAGTGGCACCTGGCACTGGGCTTCGGCGCTGAGAACTATCGTTTCCACGATCATGACAAACTGGCTCACTATGCTAATGCTGCTACCGATATCGAGTTTAAGATGGGTATCCACTCTCGTACCAACTTCGACCTGAGCCAGCACGAGAAATACTCTGGCAAGAGCATCAAGTACTTCGATCCTCAGACCAACGAGAGCTACACTCCGTATGTCATCGAGACATCAATCGGTGTTGACCGTATGTTCCTGAGCATTATGTGTCACGCTTATGAGGAGGAGAAACTGGAGAATGGTGAGTCTCGCGTAGTACTGAAGCTGCCTGCAGCTCTGGCTCCTGTGAAGTGTGCCGTTATGCCTCTGGTTAAGAAAGATGGTCTGCCCGAGAAGGCTCGTGAGATCATCGACCAGCTGAAGTTCCATTTCAATTGCCAGTACGATGAGAAGGATTCTATCGGAAAGCGCTATCGTCGTCAGGATGCAATCGGTACTCCATACTGCGTAACAGTTGACCACGATACTCTTAACGATGGTTGCGTTACCCTGCGTTTCCGTGACACCATGGAGCAGGAGCGCGTTAAGATCAGCGAACTCAACTCAATCATCGAGGATAAGGTTAGCATCGCATCATTACTGAAGAAACTTCAATAAGAATGAAGAATTGGAAATACATATTGCTGAGCGTGATACTGTTCCCGCTTGTGGGAATGGTATCATCGTGCAGCGAGGAGTCAGCGAAGACAGGTGAGTTCGACAACTGGCAGCAGCGTAATGATGAGGCTGTCAACCAGTGGGCGGCAAATACCAGTCTCCGGAAGATAAAGACCTTCAGCAAGGATCCGAGTTCTACTGGTACCAATGCTGACTATATCTACGTCCAGGTCCTGGAGACAGGAAACGGTGCTGACAGTCCTCTTTTCAATGATACAGCCCGTGTGGCATATCGCGGATACTTTATTCCTACAGCATCATATAGCGACGGTTATGTGTTTGACCAGAATTATATTGGCGATTTCAGCTGGTCTACAGCCGGTATGACCGACTTTGCCATCACCAGTAACCTGTGTGACGGATTCAGCACAGCCCTAATGAACATGCATAAAGGTGACCGTTGGCGTGTTTATATGCCTTACCAGTTGGGTTATGGCACTACTATGTCAGGTTCGATACCTGCCTACAGTAATCTCATCTTTGATATTGCACTTCAGGATTTCTGGCATCCTGGAGATGTGCATCCTTCTTTTAAAGCCCGAAAGAAATAACTGAAAATCTGTTTTGCTATGCCTAAGTATGCAGACTACATCAAAAGGATAGAAATCGACTCACTATGGAGTGGGAAGAAGCATATCGTGTGGGATCTGAACCGTCAGGTGAATATCCTCAGCGGTAGTAACGGCCAGGGAAAGAGTACCATCCTGAACAAGGTGGTGAAAGGTCTGGCTGCCGGTGGTGAGTTCCCTAGTCACATGCTTAAAGGCGTAAAGCTCGATGTAGTGCCTGAGGATGCGAAATGGATACGTTACGACCTGATACGCTCTTTGGACTCCAACCTGCAGCAGACATTTTCTGAGAATACCGGTTTCATAACTCAGGCCATGACGGCACTGGCAGGTGTAGGAGCCGGATCGCTGCTCGATATGCAGCTGTTCCAACTGCAACGGAAATATCTCGATTATCAAGTGAATATCGGCAATCGCATAATCGAGAAACTTCAGACTGGTGATACCGAGGCGGCCCAACAAATGTCTCAGAAGAAGACCCGTTTTCAGGATATTGTCGACGAGCTGTTCAGCGATACAGGCAAGAAGATTATCCGCACGGCCAACGAACTGCAGTTCACCCAGATTGGTGAGGTTCTGTTGCCTTATCGTCTGTCGAGTGGTGAGAAGCAGATTCTTATTATTCTCCTCACAGTATTGGTGGAGGACAATCAGCCCTATGTGCTCTTTATGGACGAGCCCGAGGTGTCGCTGCATATGGAATGGCAGAAACGACTGGTGGATCTCTGCATAGAGCTGAACCCCAACGTACAGATTATCCTGACTACCCACTCGCCAGCCATTGTTATGAACGGTTGGGTGGACAGTGTCACAGAGGTGAGTGATATCACCCTCTAAGATATCCTGGCAATCAGGATCAACTGGTATATGCCTATGTCCAGAAGACTAAAGGATAATATCAACAGTAACTATTTCGAGGCAGCCAATGCCTTGAAGTCGAAGAAGGCAAGACGTAGGATTGTTGCCTACGTTGAGAGCTATGATGATATCTATTTCTGGCGTACCGTTCTATCAGATTTTGAAGACGACAAGAGATATTTTGAGGTGATGCTGCCTTCAAAGGCTAATCTCACTCGGGGAAAGAAATCTGTTCTCATGAACTTCTTGGAAGGAGAACCACTCGGTAAGGATATGATAGCCTGTGTGGATGCCGACTACGACTATCTTATTCATGGGCGAACCCAACAGTCGAAGAGAGTACTGGATAGTCCGTATGTCTTCCACACGTATGTCTATGCTATAGAGAACTATCAGTGTTATGCCCCTTCTTTGCATAATGTATGTGTTTCTGTGACACTCAATGATCATCGTATCTTTGATTTCCGTGAGTATTTCAGTCTGTTCAGTGAGGCTCTGTTTCCATTATTTGTATGGTCGGTAATGTTATACCGCAATGGTAACTACCCTAAGTTCTCTATCTCCGACTTCAACCGTATTGCAGACCCGGGAGGTTTTAATGTGTATAACCCCGAACCCTCGATATCAAATGTAAAGCGGAAGGTAAACACGAAGATTCACGAGTTGCAGCGACTGTTTCCTGATGCCAAGGAGGAGTATCTGAAGACAAAGGACGACGTCAAGTCGCTTGGAGTTACTCCGCAGACTACCTATTTGTATATACAGGGGCATCATCTCTTTGATACGGTAGTGTCGCCGATTCTGTCGAAGGTATGTAACCTGTTGCGTCAGGAACGACAGAATGAGATTTATCATGCTGTGGCCCATAAGACACAGAAACGTAATGAGATGACCTGCTATGAGAACTCGTTGCAGGACATCAAAGTGATGCTAAAGAAAAACAGTGGCTATATGGCCTCAGAACAGTTCCGTAGAGTGCAAGAAGACATAAGGAACTATTTGGATTTAGACAGAAGATAAGATGTCTAGACATAGGTTTCCAAGAACTTGACTTCTCCCTCGACTTTTACTTCTGCCGTTGTGGCGGGCAGGAGAACGGTATCGCCCATTTGGAATGACAGTTCCTCGCCATTACATGATATTTTCCCTTCGCCTTTTACCGCAATAAGAATCACGAACGAATCAAGTTCGGAGTAGTCGAGTGTCATGGCTTCTGTCAGGTCGTAGACGGCAGTTGTGAAATAAGGACAGGAAGCTACCTGTATGCCCTCATTCTTCGTTGGTGTATAGTCTGCGCGGTAATTGTCGAGAACGGTATAGTCAATGCTCTCTGATGCCAGTTGAGTATGGAGCTCACGGTAATTACCGTTCTTATCCTTACGTTTGAAGTCGTAGATACGGTATGTGACATCGCTTGTCTGCTGAATCTCAGCCACGAAGCATCCGGCACCTATGGCATGGATACGTCCTGCAGGAATGAAGAAAACATCACCCTCATGAACCTCATAACGGGCCAGGGCATCTGTGATGGTGTCATTCTCTACCATCTGTTTATACTCCTCGGGGGTGATCTTCTTCTTAAGTCCGTTATATAGCTTGGCATCAGAGGCTGACTCGAGACAATACCACATCTCAGTCTTTCCTCGGCTCTTTCCCTGACGGTGAGCTGTCTCATCATCGGGATGTACCTGGATAGATAGATCCTGACGGGCATCGATGAACTTTATAAGAAGCGGGAACTCATCTCCGAAACGCAGATAATTTTCCTTGCCTACTAACAGCTCTTTCATCTCACGGACCAGTTGGTTGAGGCTCTTGCCTTTCTGTTCGCCATTGCTGACGATGGTCTCGTTATCCTTTACTCCTGATATCTCCCAACTCTCTCCAACATTTTCCAGAGAAGAGTTGAGGTGCTTGAATGGGATGATCTTGTCGCCTCCCCAGATGGTCTGTTTTAATAATGGCTCAAACTTATACATTGTTTTATTTCCTTTGTTGTTGAATGTATGTTTAATTTTCTTTCCAGAAACTTCTTGTAAAGAGCACCAGTACTGTCATAATCTCAAGACGTCCCATAAGCATCAATAGTGAGAGAATCCATTTTACTAAGTCGGGCATGCCCGACCATGTGATGTTAGCTCCGATGTCTGTCGATAGTGAGGGACCGATGTTGCTTACGCAACTCAGGGCGATGACTATGCTGTTGACCATATCAACTCCCGATAGAATCATTATGGCAGCGGTAGCCAACATCATCAATATGAAAAGTGTAAGGAAGGAGAATAGTGCTACAATCCTTGATTGGGATACGCTCTGGCCGTTGATCTTTACCGGCAGTACCGCATTAGGATGCAGAATCTGACGGAAGTTATTACGTAGTGCCTTAAGAGTCATCACGGCACGAATACACTTAAATCCACCGCTCGTACTACCCGCACATGCACCTATGAACATCACTCCTCCCAGAATGATCCATGTGATATGTGGCCATTTGGCAACATCATCGCTGAATATTCCGGTAGTGGTCATAAAGGATACCACTTGGAACAATCCGCTACGTAGGGCATGTTCCAGACCATAACCCGACTGTGTGAAGAGTACAGCCGTGATACATGCAGTGGCTAATAATACGACACTGATATAGAACTTAAACTCCGAATTCCTGAACAACGATGCGAATCTTATCTTAAAGATGCTGGTATATAATAATGTGAAGTTAATACCCGCCAGGAACTGGAAGAGGATAGCTATGTAATCAATCGTTGCATCGCGGAAGAAGGCAAGAGAGTCGTTGTGTATGGAGAATCCTCCTGTGGCAGTGGTGGTCATTGAGTAGTTGATGGCATCAAACCAGTTCATTCCTACCAGCCAGAAAGCTATACCGCAACCTATGGTAAGAAGCAGATAGATGCTCCAGATCCACTTTGCCGTAGTTGAGAGTCGAGGATGCATCTTCGCCTTTATTGGTCCTGTTGCCTCTGCAGCAAACACCTTCACACTACCACCAACGAGCGATGGTAGGATGGCAATAGTGAAGAACACTATTCCAAGACCGCCTATCCACTGCATCAGTGACCGCCAGAACAGTATGCCATGAGGCAGCACCTCAACATCATCGAAGATACTGGCTCCTGTAGTAGTGAATCCTGACATTGTCTCGAAATAAGCGTCTGTAGGATTTGTTATACACCCATGAACCAGGAAGGGAATCATTCCATAGGCAGAGAACACCACCCATACGGCAGTTACCACCACGAAGGCATCGTGACGGCTCAGGCTGTTTTCTGCCTTATATCCGCCTAACAAAAAGAGGAAAGCACTTCCGAAAGTCACCAGCATCGACACCATAAACGCCAGTATGTCATCTTCATGGAAATATGCCGACATGGCAACGCACCAGGCCATGAAGAATGCCTCGATGAACAGCAGTGAACCGATAATCTTGCTGATGATACGGAAGTTTACCATATCGTATTCTTTTTGAAGTACTTTTCTACCTGATTCAGCTTCGCCTCGTGGCAGAATACCATCACTGAGTCACCTGCTTCAATCTGGGAGTTTCCGTTGACAAGCATACCCTGTCCCTTGCGTACGAGACCTCCTATAGTAGTGCCGATAGGCAGACCAAGGTCTTTTACTGGTTTCTTGGTGACCTTTGAACCTTCGGCAGCTGTGAACTCTGCTACTTCTGAGTCAACAAGCATCAGTGACCGGAGATTATCGACATCTGCCTCAAGCATCATCTGGAAGATGTGGCTCGCTGCTATGGTCATCTTATTGATGATAGTACCGATATCCAGCTCTTCTGCCATCTTCACATAGTCGAGGTTCTCAACCATGGCTATCGTTTTTCTCACTCCCAGACGTTTAGCTGTAAGACAGGCGAGGATGTTCGTCTCCGCATTACCTGTCAGAGCAACGAATGCCTGTGTGTTGCGGATACCTTCTTCCTCAAGTAGTCCGAGGTCACGACCATCGCCATGAATCACCATGGTGTCTCTGTCACCAAGGAGCTCGTTGAGTCTGTCACATCGCCTGGCATCCTTGTCGATAATCTTGATGTTCATGTAGTCAGGAGCGGTGAGAGCTGCACGTACTGCGGTCTTGTCACCACCCATCACTATGACGTTCTTTACATCGGCATAGTGTTCCTTTCCTACTATCTTACGGATATAGGGGATATACTCCTGAGTGGTCATGAAATAGGCAAGGTCGCCGACACGCAGTTCGTCAAGGCCACCAGGGATAATCGTTTCTTCACCTCTCTTTATAGCGACGACATGATATGGGTCTTCCGGTCCGCAGAGTTCTCGAAGAGGTTGGTTGAGGATCTCTGCTGACTCACGAAGTTTGATGCCAAGCAGGGTGAGTGCTCCTTCGTGCACATCCCAACGCTGACGTACCCAGGAGAGCTTCAGACCATTGTTGATATCGATGGCTGCAAGCACCTCCGGGTAGATGAGTGAGTCGATACCAATCTTTTTGAATAGTTCCTTATTATTGGGCTTGAGATATTCGTAGTTGTCGATACGTGCGACAGTCTTCTTTGCACCGAGGCTATGGGCAATCATACAGGCCGTGAGGTTTGTTGTCTCCTCTGGTGTAACGCCTACGAACAGATCTGCATGTGGGACACCGGCTTCCTTAAGGGCCTGTATACTTGTTGGCGAGGCGTTATAAGTCATAACGTCATATTCGCTCAGTGCTCCAAGGCGTTCTTCATCGTCATCGATGAGCACGCAGTCCTGATGTTCTCTTGACAGCAGCTTCGACAAGTGGGTTCCAACTGCACCTGCACCTACGATAACAATCTTCATATCTGTGACTTATTTACTGTTTCTTTCCAAGGATGGCTGCTTTGATGCTTTCTCTGTCGATGCCAACAATCTTATGAAGCTCTGCCACGGTGCCATGCTCTACAAACTCTGTGTCGGGCATGCCGAGGCGAATTACCTCAGGATGATAGCCGTGGTCGTTCATCCATTCCAGTACGGCAGAGCCAAGCCCACCGTTCTTTACACCATTTTCCACTGTTACTATACGCTGGAATTTCTCTGCCACCTCCTTAAGTATTGTCTCATCGATAGGCTTGAGGAACCGCATGTCATACATTGCACACGAACATTCCTCTGCAGCCCGCAGAGCTTCGTTGCCGATAGGACCGATGGCAAGCACTGCCACATCATTCCCGTCACGCATCTTACGACCGGTACCAACCTTTATCTCTTCCAACGGACAACGCCAGTCGAGAAGAACTCCACCTCCTCTGGGGTAGCGGATTACAAATGGCCCCTTGTCTGGCAACTGCGCTGTATACATGAGTCGTCGCAGTTCATGTTCATCCATAGGTGAGGATATGGTGAGATTAGGTATTGTACGTAGTGCTGCCAGGTCGAATGCGCCATGATGAGTGGCTCCGTCTTCGCCTACTATTCCTGCACGGTCGAAGCAGAATACCACGTGTAGGTTCAGCAGTGCCACATCATGAATGATATTATCGAAAGCACGTTGTGAGAAGGCACTGTAGATATTGCAGAATGGTATCAGACCGTCTTTTGCCATTCCTCCGGAGAAGGTCACGGCATGCCCTTCGGCGATACCAACATCGAAGGTCCGTTCTGGCATGGCATTCATCATGATGTTCATAGAACAGCCAGAAGGCATTGCCGGTGTGACGCCTACTATCTTTGGATTCTGTTGGGCCAGCTCCAGAAGGGTATGACCGAACACATCCTGATATTTCTGAGGTTTGTTGGGGTCTTTGTCGACAATACGTTCACCCGTCTCAGGATCGAACTTTCCTGGTGCGTGCCATGTGGTGACGTCCTTTTCTGCAGGAGCGTAGCCGTGGCCTTTCTGAGTATGAAGATGCAAAAGCTTTGGACCTTTCATCGTCTTCAACTGTCGGAGGATACGTACCAGTTCTTTTACGTTATGACCATCGAAAGGACCGAAATAGCGGATGTTCATGCCATCGAAGATGTTCTGTTGGTGGGCAATGGCACTCTTGATAGCATTAGAAAAGCGTTGGATACCTTTCTTGCGTTCATCGTCCATCATACCATTCCTGTTCAGCCAACGGGCTGTCTTGAACTTGATGGCATTGTATGTCTTATTGGTGTTCAGTCCCAGCAGATATTGTTTCATACCGCCCACAGAACGGTCTATCGACATATTGTTGTCGTTGAGGATGATCAGTAGGTCGTTAGGCGATGACGATACATTGTTGAGGCCTTCAAAGGCAAGTCCGCCACTCAGTGCACCATCGCCTATCACTGCTACGACATGTCTGTCTGCTTTACCTTCCAACTTTGCTGCTATAGCCATTCCAAGAGCTGCAGAGATAGAGTTAGACGCATGACCGCAGGCAAAGGTGTCATACTCGCTTTCCGTCGGTGACGGGAATGGTTTGATTCCTCCCAACTTGCGGTTGGTGCAGAACCGTTCTCTACGTCCTGTCAGGATCTTATGCCCGTAAGCCTGATGACCTACGTCCCAGACAATACGGTCTTCTGGGGTGTCGTAGACATAATGCAAGGCAACGGTAATCTCGGCAACACCGAGACTGGATGCCAGATGCCCAGGATTGACCGCCACCTCTTCAACGATGTCTTTTCGTAGTTCGTCGCAAAGTTGTGGTAACTCATCCACATTTAGTTTGCGCAGGTCTTCCGGGGTCTTTATTTTATTTAATAATGTAAGCTCTGTTTTGTTCACCTTATATATATTATGTGTGCAAAGGTACATTAAAATTAAGATATAACAAAATATTTTTGAGAAATAATGTTCTTTTTTGTAAAGATGCACCTTTTAGATGGATGTCATTAAGTAATTGCCCAAATGTGTTGTTTGCGGGCACAAAAGAGGTGTGTTCGCACACAATCAGTTGATTTATGTCAACAGAAAGCCACTTTTTTCATAAAAATGAGTAGTAATCCATTGCGGAAGCTAAAAATCGTCGTACCTTTGCATCGTCAATCAGAGATGATGACGTTTTAATAGAAAAATTAGTTAGGAAAAAGATTCGTTTTGGTTAGAGTTAATTGAATATAGAAAGTAAAAGTTAGTTAGATTGTTAGTAATTAGAAGTTAGGTTTTAAGTTTTGATTGGTTAGGTATTATTACAGAGGTAATAAAGATTGTAAAAAGTAAGGATAACAATGCAGGCGACGTCGTGATGACGGAACCGCTTACTTAGAAAAAGGTTTTTAGTTATTCATAGATTGTTGGTGCCGCTCCTGAGTCGTTGATGACCCGAGAGCGGTTATTTTTTTTCGTTATTGTTATCTGCGATTGCCGGGTTTGCGCTTCACAACCTTTTTTGCCGGCTTCTTTGGTTTTGGAGCTTGGGGAAGATCCTTAGTGACAGTTGCCTTGAGGATTCTTATATCCTTCAATGGACGGTCATTCTTGTCGCATTCAACCTGTTGGATCTTCTCTACAACGTCTATTCCTTCAATGACTTCACCGAAGATGGTATATTGTCCGTCAAGATGTGGTGTACCACCTAAGGTCTTATATGTCTCTATCATCTCGGGGGTCAGCTTAACTTGTCCTTGTGTAGCTGAGTCAAGACGTTCCTGTACCTTGGCGAGCTGTATGTCGTTGAGTACTTTTCCCCATACTATATAGAACTGGCATGCGGAACTGCGTCTTTCCGGATTCTTGTCGTCGCCTTCACGAGCCATTGCTACAACGCCGCGACGGTGGAATATCTGAGGCAGACGGAACTCTGCTTCTGTGGTGTAATCGAAGTCGCCCGTGCCAAGGAGTTGGCCGGGTTTGGCATGTTTGCTGTTTGTGTCGCCACTCTGGATCATAAAATTCTTTATTACGCGATGGATGAGAAGCGAGTCGTAGATCTCCATCTTCGTGATTTTAAGGAAATTGTCGCGCGTCTGGGGTGTCTCGTCATAGAGTGCTATACGGATATTCCCTTCTGTGGTTTCGAACAACACCTCTGTACTCTTGGTCTGTGCCATAGAGACAAATAGCGAACTAAAAATAACATAGACTAAAATAATTATCCTGCGCATATCTCTTTTATTTTTTTTATTTGATCTTCAGTTTCTCCGCCCATCCTCCTTTGAACAGTCTGTAGAGGAAGATACTGCCACGGAATGTCAGTTCGATGGCCATCGCTGTCCACACACCTCGCAGACCATATCTGGGAGCGAGTGTTGCAGCCAGGGTAAGACGTACTGCCCACATTGAACCAAGACTCATGATGGCGGGTATGATTGTGTCTCCGGCACCGATGAATACGCCATTGACTACTATTGCTGCGGCAAACATCGGTTCTGCCCATGCTTCGATGCGAAGTATTTCTGTGCCTTGGGCAATAACTTCCTCTACAGGCGACATGATGCTCATCAGTTCTGGAGCGAAGATCCACATCATGACTCCCATTATCGTCATGACGGTGATACCCAGTCCTACAGACATGTTTGCAAATGATCGGGTAAGCAGTTTCTGTCCTGCTCCGATGCCCTGGCCCGTAAGGGTTGTTGCTGCTTCTGCTATTCCGTAGCCAGGCATGTAACAGAGACTCTCGACGGTTATCGCCAAGGAGTGGGCAGCGATGGCAATCGTTCCCAGGGGAGCAACGATAAGTGTACTTACAATCTGGGCGGATCCCATCAGCAGATGCTGTAATCCCATGGGTGCTCCAATCTTGAAGGCTGTGCCTACAGTGTCGGCCTTTGGCTTAAATGAACCCGGGCGACCTCGTAACGACAGCATCGGTGACTTTGCCAACAGGAAATATAGCATCAGGATAGCTGTGATAAGTTCTGCGCATCCTGTTCCGATGGCTGCTCCGACAACACCCATACCTAATATATATATAAATATGTAGTTGAAGACTACGTCCATCACGCACATACCGATGTTCAACATGGACGGAATCTTCATGTTACCAGAACATTTCAGCATAGAACCGGCCAGTCCCTCCATCTGGAAGAAGATGCCGCAGACACCAATCACCCCGAAGTACAGCGACGCATCGCGGGCTATCTCTTCACTTCCTCCCAGCCAGTAGGGTAGGAAGGGGGCAATGACGATTGATGTTGTTGAGATCATAAGTGCCCAGATGAGACAGCATACGAGTGCCTGCCGTAGTACGCGGCGCGCAGCCTCGAAATCATTGGCACCAATGAAATGAGCTACCTGAACAGAGAAACCCAGTGAAGCAGCATGCGCCAGTCCGCCCATCAGCCATCCGGTGGTCTCTACCAGTCCGATGGCCGCTGATGCCTTGGCGCCAAGGTGTCCTACCATGGATGCATCGATAAAGAACATCACTGTTGCTGATATCTGTGCTAAGATTGAGGGTATACTGAGGCTTACGATGAGCCAGAGTTTCTCTCTTTGGGTCATCATACGCCCTTCTCGTATATACGATAGCAGCAACTCGCTATTCTTAACTTTCTTCATGCAGACTTATATCGGCCACAAAATTACTGATAAAGCTCCGAACAGCCAAACTATTTTGGTAATATTGAACGAAAATGCTGCTAAAGAGTTTTAAAAAAGTTATATTACGTTAAATCTGGTATACTAGGATGCTTTTTCTTCAATATATATTAGGTGGAATCGGAAAATAGTTGTACCTTTGCAGCCCGAAACGCCCTTTTGTAACAGAATTGGGCTCGTAATGTATTGAGTATAAACGAAATAAATATATAATTAATTAAAAAAGTAAAAGTATTATGCCTACAATTTCACAATTGGTAAGAAAAGGCAGAAAGGTGATTGTTGACAAGTCAAAGTCACCCGCGCTGGACAATTGTCCTCAGCGTCGTGGTGTCTGCGTACGTGTTTACACAACAACTCCTAAGAAGCCAAATTCGGCTATGCGTAAGGTAGCCCGTGTTCGTCTGACAAATCAGAAGGAAGTTAACTCTTACATTCCCGGCGAGGGACACAACTTGCAGGAGCACTCTATCGTGCTCGTACGTGGTGGACGTGTTAAGGACCTGCCAGGTGTACGTTATCACATCGTTCGTGGTACACTGGATACAGCAGGTGTAGCAAACCGCACACAGCGTCGTTCAAAGTATGGTGCCAAGCGCCCGAAGGCTAAGAAGTAATGACCGGAGAAGGTTAGAAAGCCAAAAGAAACAAATTTTAAATCCGTTTTGCTGGAGAAGCGTTAAAGACAAGGTTGAGTAAATGTCCGAGCGATGGACGTTGAAGAACAAGTAAGAACAGCCCCCAAGCAGAATTTAATCATTTAAAAGTAAAAATGAGAAAAGCAAAACCAAAGAAGCGTGTGATCTTACCAGATCCAGTCTTCAACGACCAAAAGGTCTCAAAGTTTGTGAATCATCTGATGTACGACGGTAAGAAGACCAAGTCGTATGAGATTTTCTACAATGCACTTGACACTGTAAAGGCCAAGATGCAGAATGAGGAGAAGTCTGCCCTTGAGATTTGGAAGCAGGCTCTCGATAACATTACCCCACAGGTGGAGGTTAAGAGCCGTCGTATCGGTGGTGCTACCTTCCAGGTACCTACAGAAATCCGTCCTGACCGTAAGGAGAGTATTTCAATGAAGAATATGATCAGCTTCGCTCGTAAGCGCAGTGGTAAGTCAATGGCTGACAAGCTGGCTGCAGAGATTATGGATGCCTTCAACAACCAGGGTGGTGCCTTCAAGCGTAAGGAGGATATGCACCGTATGGCTGAGGCTAACCGCGCATTTGCACACTTCAGATTCTAATTAGGTAATAGGTATTGGTAAAAAGATTAAAGGATAATAGACAATGGCAAATCGCGATCTACATTTGACACGAAACATCGGTATTATGGCTCACATCGATGCCGGTAAGACCACCACTTCTGAGCGTATCCTGTTCTATACAGGTAAGACTCACAAGATCGGTGAGGTGCATGACGGAGCTGCAACGATGGACTGGATGGCCCAGGAGCAAGAGCGTGGTATCACTATCACATCAGCTGCCACCACATGTAACTGGACATGGAACAACAAGCAATTCAAGATCAACCTGATTGATACTCCGGGACACGTAGACTTTACCGCTGAGGTAGAGCGTTCGCTGCGTGTACTCGACGGAGCTGTTGCTACATACTCTGCTGCCGACGGTGTACAGCCTCAGTCTGAGACTGTTTGGCGTCAGGCCGACAAGTACAACGTGCCCCGTATCGGTTATGTAAACAAGATGGACCGTTCTGGTGCTGACTTCTTCGAGACAGTACAGCAGATGCGTGACATCCTGGGCGCTAACCCCGTTGTTATCCAGGTGCCCATCGGTGCTGAGGAGAACTTCAAGGGTCTGGTAGACCTTATTAAGATGAAGGCTATCCTGTGGCACGATGAGACCATGGGTGCTGAGTATGATGTTGAGGATATTCCTGCTGACCTCCAGGCAGAGTGCGACGACTGGCGTAACAAACTGCTCGAGGCTGCTGCTGAGTATGACGAGGCTCTGATGGAGAAGTATTTCGACGATCCTGACTCTATCACAGAGGAGGAGATCATCGCTGCTATCCGTAAGGGTACCATCGCCATGCAGTGCACCCCAATGCTGCTCGGTTCTTCTTATAAGAATAAAGGTGTACAGCCACTGCTTGACTACGTGTGTGCATTCCTGCCCGCACCTGTTGACGTAGAGGTTATCAAGGGCACTAATCCAAACACCGATGAAGAGGAAGACCGTGAGCCAACAGAGGATGCTCCTACTTCAGCTCTCGCATTTAAGATTGCTACCGATCCATATATGGGTCGTCTCGTATTCTTCCGCGTTTACTCTGGTAAGATCACTGCTGGAAGCTACGTGTTCAACCCACTGAACTCTAACAAGGAGATTCCTATGGAGTCAATCGACGCTGGTGATATCGGTGCAGGTGTAGGTTTCAAGGATATCCGTACTGGTGATACCCTCTGTGCAGAGGATGCACCAATCGTACTGGAGTCAATGACATTCCCTGACACTGTGATCTCTATCGCAGTAGAGCCAAAGTCACAGGCTGACGTTGCTAAGCTCGACCATTATCTCTGGTATGGGTGAGCTCCACCTCGACATTATCATCGACCGTCTGAAGCGTGAGTTCAAGGTTGAGTGTAACCAGGGTAAGCCTCAGGTTAACTACAAGGAGGCCATCACGAAGACTGTTAACCTCCGTGAGGTTTACAAGAAGCAGTCTGGTGGTCGCGGTAAGTTCGCAGATATCATCGTAAACGTTGGCCCTGTTGATGAGGATTACGATCTGAAGAACAACCCAGGCCTGCAGTTCGTTAACGAGGTTAAGGGTGGTAACATTCCTAAGGAGTTCATTCCTTCAATCCAGAAGGGCTTCGAGAATGCTATGAAGAATGGTATCCTCGGTGGTTACCCAATGGATAGCCTGAAGGTTACTGTCCTCGACGGTTCTTTCCACCCAGTTGACTCTGACCAGCTGTCATTCGAGATTGCTGCTCTCAACGCTTACAAGAATGCCTGCGCACAGGCTAAGCCAGTGCTGATGGAGCCAATCATGAAGCTCGAGGTTGTTACTCCTGAGGAGAATATGGGTGACGTTATCGGTGACCTGAACAAGCGTCGTGGTCAGGTAGAGGGTATGGACGAGGCTCGTAGTGGTGCACGTGTCGTTAAGGCAATGGTTCCACTGTCAGAGATGTTCGGTTATGTAACCGCTCTGCGTACCATCACCTCTGGTCGTGCTACCAGCTCTATGGAGTATGATCACCACGCACCACTCTCAAGCTCAATCGCCAAGGCTGTTCTTGAGGAGGTTAAGGGTCGCGCAGACCTCGTATAAAGAAAAGATGGAGAGCCGCTGAGCAAATGACTCTTTAGCGGCCTCCTTTAAATAGTAAATAGTAAATCAGTAAATCGTAAATTTAAACATGAGTCAGAAAATTCGTATCAAGCTGAAGAGCTACGACCACAAATTGGTTGACAAGTCAGCAGAGAAAATCGTGAAGGCTGTAAAGGCCACAGGTGCTATCATCAGCGGTCCTATCCCCCTTCCAACTCACAAGCGTATCTTCACCGTTAACCGTTCAACCTTCGTAAACAAGAAGGCCCGTGAGCAGTTCCAGTTGTCAGACTACAAGCGTCTGATCGACATCTATAGCTCAACAGCCAAGACTGTTGATGCCCTGATGAAACTCGAACTCCCCAGCGGTGTGGAGGTAGAGATCAAGGTGTAGTATTTACTATTCCCATGTATAGAGCGGCGCGTCCAAAGCAGGATGCGCCGCTTTTCAAAAGAAACAAGTTATTCGCTTTGATAATTATTCTAACTATGAACAAAAAGGTATTAGTTTTACTGTTTTGCTTACTTGCAAGCAGTGCTTTCATAAACGCACAAGAAGTAAAGAAGAGTGATCTGCAGCAGAAAGCAGAGGCTATTGACCCTAAAAAGAATATCGCGGGAGCTCGTTCTATGTATATCCATGCCTTCAACGACTACTCCAACAAAGGTCAGATCCATCAAGGTGTAGAGTGTGCCGTGAAGGCTACTGCCTTGTACTATAAGGAGAACTTCTACAAGGAAGCGTTCGACCTGCTTCGTAGTGCCGATAATGCCGTCAATGCAGCTAAGAACATGTCATCGGGTGATAAGGCTGCTGCTCATTATCTCGTCACCAAGGAACGTCTTCAGATGTATATCAAACTGAGAAAGTACGAGAGTGCCAAGGATCAGTTGAATATCCTGGAGAACCTTGCCAATCAGACTGACGGTGAGAATGTGAAGAATGATCTGCTTTATACGAAGGCTATCTTTTATTATACCTTTGGTCAGAACGCACAGGGAAATGCCGTGTTCCAGGAGATGGCAAATAAGTTGACTGCCCAGAAGGAATACGACAAGGTGGATGAGGTATATCAGACACTCATCGCCAACGGTCGTAAGAGCAATAATGCCAATATGGTGGCACAGTCGTACAGCAACTATATTGCCTGGAAAGACTCTGCCAGTGCCATGAAACATGCTGATGAGATAGCAGCCCTGAAGAAACAGATTGCTGACAATGAGGCTTCTATTTCAGAGAAAGACAGCTCGTTGACAACACGATGGATGATCATCGTCGGTCTTGGTATCCTTGCTGCTGCACTGGCAGCTGCGCTGGTGATTGGTGCACTTGTCCTGC
Source organism: uncultured Prevotellaceae bacterium (assembly GCA_902761605.1). Classification (GTDB taxonomy): domain Bacteria; phylum Bacteroidota; class Bacteroidia; order Bacteroidales; family Bacteroidaceae; genus Prevotella. The sequence goes on along the minus strand of CACWLC010000042.1, from coordinate 2,868 downwards.
TTCGTTTCATCCTGCTTACTCGCAGACAGAAGAAGACCATCAAACTGGCAAACGAGAGTAACGCCCTTAAAGCAAAGTTCATAAGTAATATTTCTGCTCAGCTGGAACCGACATTCAAGAAACTTGATAATCGTCTGCCGGAAGTGAAGGCCCTGTTGGATTTCTCGAGTCATATCCAGACCCTCTCTGAGTTGGAGAATTCTCCGGCAGAAGAGCTGGAGATGGAGGATGTACAGATCCAGCCGTTCTGTGAAGGTCTGATGGATCAGATCCGTGACAAGGTGAAGAGCGACGTGACACTCACCGTTAATGCGCAGAAGATGAGTGCAAGGATAAATAAGGATTATGTGTCGCATATCATTCTCCATCTGTTGAATAACGCCGCAGATTTCACTCCCGAGGGAGGAACCATCTGGCTGGAATTCAAGAAACGTGGTCCTCACACCCATCAGTTCCTTGTTGCTGATACTGGTGTCGGCATTCCTGAGGAGAAACGCGAAGATGTGTTCAAACCGTTCCTTGAGATCAGAGACCTTACCACTGGCGATGGTCTTGGATTGCCTATCTGTAAGCAGATGGCACTGAAAATGAATGGTGATCTCGACATCGATAGTCAGTTTACAAAAGGTACACGTTTCGTGTTAGATTTGCACGTTTAGAAACTTTTTCTGCCTGTTACTTGATTTTTTCATAAAAAAGTTGTATCTTTGCAACCGAGATTTATCAGACGGATAAAGAGATGGAGGAAAAGAATAATTGTATAGCCAAGAGCATTACGCTTTCAAATAATGTGGCTGACGTACCTATCCTGGCCGGTTTCGTTGAAGAGGTGTGTGAGGAGGCAGGCATCAATATGGCCACAATGATGCAGTTGAACCTCGCTATAGAAGAGGCTGTGGTGAATGTCATGGACTATGCTTATCCTGCTGGAACAGAAGGAGATGTGCTTGTTGATGCTAAGGTCGACAACGGACAGTTGCACATTATTATCACCGACAAAGGCACACCTTTTGATCCAACAGCGAAGGCAGATGTCGATACTACACTCTCCGCGGAGGAAAGAAATATCGGTGGTCTTGGCATCCATCTGATAAGGACAATCATGGATGATGTTATCTATGAGCGTGTTGATGACAGAAATGTTCTCACTCTAATAAAGAAGATACAATAATCATTAAACATACGACAATTATGATGAAGACAACATTCAAAGAAGAAGGAAAAGACCTGGTGATGTATTTTGAGGGCCGTCTGGATACCTCAGCTGCTGCTCAGACAGAGCGCGAGATGCAGGTGCTTTACAATTGCGATGGTCATGATGTCATTCTTGACTGCACACAACTTGAGTATATCTCTTCAAGTGGTCTGCGCCTCTTCCTCAGCCTGCTGAAAGCTGCAAAACCAAAGGGAAGTCATGTGTATATCACTGGCATGAACGATAACCTCCGCCAGGTTTTCGCAATGACAGGTTTTACGAACCTCTTTGAATTCAAATGAGTGAATTCTCCCCTCGCATAGAGGCTTTCCTGGCAGAATTCCGTTCCCGGCAGGAGGAGTTTAAAAACTTGTCGGAGCAGGTGTTTGACTTGCTCCGGCATGCTCTTGATGGACAGGGAATAGAGATCAATACCATCGAGTGCCGTGTGAAGTCAGAGAAGTCGTTTGTGGTGAAACTGGGACACAAAGGGGAGAAATATCATAAATTAGAAGACATAACAGATCTTGTTGGCCTCAGGGTGGTCACTTATTATACCGACGATGTCGACAAGGTTGCCGCAATCGTGAAAAACCTGTTCACGGTGGATTGGGAGAAGTCTGTTGACAAGCGCAAGCGTCAGTTGGATAGCTTCGGATATCTTTCCCTCCACTATATATGCAGACTTCGTGAGGGCAGTTGGCCATTTGAGATTCAGATGCGTACTGCATTACAGCATGTGTGGTCGGCAGTAGAGCACGACATTGGATATAAGGGCGATGTGAAACTCCCTCCCGAGTATCAAAGGCAGTTTAGTCGTCTTGCCGGTATGCTCGAACTTGCCGACGTGGAGTTCAGTCGACTGCGTACCACCATGGCCGACTATCGTCGGCATGTCCGTGCTCTTGTGAAGTCCGGACGACTTGACGAGGTGCCTCTCTCAACCGATTCATTTAAGAGTTATCTCGAACTCCGTCCTTTCGAGAGGTTGAACAGACGGATAGCTGCCATAAACCAGGCAGAGCTCTATCCTTCTTCACCTTTACCTTTCATGCCTTTATTGGAAAGTTTTAAGCTGGAGACTATTGGGGATGTCCATAACTTCATTGAGGAGAATACAGAAGATGCCTGTCAGTTGGCTATCTCTGCCTTGGCAATGACAGACCTTGATATCCTGTCGGATACAATAGGACTCCAGAACCTATGTTTCGTGCATGTGCTGAAACAAGGTATGGGCAGGGTAGGGGTAAAATATATATATGATGTCATCAATGGTGAGCAAGAATCTAATTTCGTTCTTGCCGATATTATAGTAAAACAAGCCTCCAGTTTGCCATTCATGCTAAAAATATCCAATTCGGATGTTAAATAATTATAAAATTGTTTGCAGGAATGGAAAATTCTTCGTACCTTTGCAGCCGCTAAAGTGATTATTGCGCTGGCAAAATGCCATCAATACGCTGAAACAGAACGGTTTAGCCTTCGGAAAGAAGGACGGAACTGATTCTACTTTTTGTGCGTTTATGGGTATGGAGAAAGCAAAGTGACACTGAAAGAAGTAACATTTATATATTAACATTATTAATTTTTTAAACTGAAATGCCAGGATTAATTGGAAGAAAAATCGGAATGACATCCGTTTTCAGTGCCGACGGTAAGAATGTACCGTGCAC
>CACWLC010000041.1 GCA_902761605.1 uncultured Prevotellaceae bacterium | reverse complement strand
GTGTAAACGTATACTCGAAGGGCGAGTTACAGCCACAGTCATTTTTGCTAATATTATTAGCGGATTGTTTGGCATTATCATTACACTGATGCTTAATGGCGGATGGTGGTTGGTAGTGTGGTTTCCCTGGGTTAGCAGTCACGAGGTTGATTTTTCAATCCCGTTTGCACTCACAAGTTTTATTATATACTACTTTGTTGCTTTTGTCTTGTCAGTTGTAATAGAGTTATTGATTAATTACTCTATGCTAGGTAAAATCTATCCTACAAAGAAAATAATTAGAACCGCACTATTAGCTAATCTTGCAAGCTACCTTTTGGGAAGTATCATAATATATTCACTTGGTTTCATATAGAATAACCAAAGGTTGATTACAACTTCTTCATAACTTCTTGATCTTCAGGCAGAGGAGGGTGAGGTCGTCGTTGGGCTCGGCGCCAGAGCGATGGGTGGCAGGATCACGGGGTCGGTTCTTGTGATCATTTTACAAGGTAATATATTTGTAGAATTGAGAACAAATTTGTATCTTTGCCGTCGAAGACTAATATCTTGGCAATGAAGTGCTTAGGACTATGCTCTCTTTGGGGGCAGGAATCCGACAACTGTCAAGACTAACTGGTGTTTCGTTTGGAGTAATTCAAAAGTTGGCAAAGTGATCAGTAGAACCGACCCCATGATCTATCATCAAAAACCTTCAAGAGAAACGCAAAGGTATAAAAAAATTATCAAAATCCTTGGAGGTAATGAGAAAAATAACTATCTTTGCATCGTGAAATGTTCGTCACGATATTCTCGTCACGAGAAGTTCGCGATAAAGAATGTAATATTAAAATAGATACAAGATGGCAAGAAAGAAAAAGAAAGTGCTTGAAAATCCCTTTGTTTATCAGGGTTATGAGAATCCCAACTACTTCTGTGACCGCACGGAAGAGACAGAGAACGTCCTTTCTGCTCTTCGAAATGGACGTAATATAACGTTGATTTCTCCACGAAAAATCGGTAAAACGGGACTGATTAATCATGCTTTTTACTGCATTAAAGAGCAGGAATCCGATGTGATATGCATCTATATTGATATCTTTTCTACTAATACTCTTCAGGATTTTGTAGAAATGATCAGTAAGGCGGTCATTGAGGATGCACTCAGTAGGGAGAAATCTTTCATGACCAAGGTACTTGATTTCTTCAAAGGTCTGCGTCCCACTATTACGCCAGACCTGCTGACAGGCATGCCAACGGTATCCGTCAGTGTGGTTCCTGTTCAGGCAGAATATACGTTGAAGAGCATTTTCACCCATCTTGAAAGTCTGAACAAGAGGGTCTATCTGGCTATTGACGAGTTTCAGCAGATTACGGAATACCCAGAAAAGGGCACAGAGGCCCTATTGCGTTCATACATTCAGTTCGTGCATAACGTCAGGTTAATTTTCTCTGGCAGCAAGAAGCATCTGATGGAGGAAATGTTTTGTTCGCCCCAAAGGCCCTTTTATCAGAGCACACAGATCATGGAGTTGAATCCCCTGCATGAGGAAATCTACTTTGATTTTGCCAACAGATTCTTTGAGGCCAAGAAGGGCAGCATTACGCGAGAACTGTTCCACAGCCTTTATCAACGGTTTGACGGCTATACCTGGTATATTCAGGCTGTGATGCACCGCCTTTATGAACAAGAGAAACACGTAAGCACAGAGTCGCAATTGTCTGATGCCATCTTGTTCCAAATCAACACGATGTCATCCTACTATCAGACGTTGACCACATTTCTTACCGACAATCAGTTCAGCCTTCTCAAAGCCATCGCTTCGGCAAGAATTGTCCCTCAGCCTCAGAGCATGGATTTTATTCTGCGCTATTCGCTGCCGAATGCCAGTAGTGTCAAGTCTGCCCTTGAGGTGTTGACAAAAAAGGATCTTGTATATCATACCTCAGAGGGCTATATCATATACGACAGATTCATGGGCCTTTGGCTCTGCAGGATATGAAGTGACATCTGTGTCAATGATTCATGCTAGTCATGGGGACTAGTCATGGGGACAGGTGCTTGGGTATAGCCCAGATACCCCACGACTACATGAAAAGACGCCTATGAATACTGAAGAAAAGAACAAGGAGATTGACATTAACGAGGTTGCTATCACGCTGGAGGTTGATAGTGAGGTGATTGACAAGGTTCGTAGTGGCGAGATTACGCACATCCTCAGCTAAGTGCCTCGTATTACATAATCAGGGATGTCACTATGTATCCTGAACCCGATGTGACAACAAAGATGAGAAAAAACAATAACTCGTATGGGGGGAAATTCCTATTTTCTTTTGATAATACGAAAAAAAAGCACTACCTTTGCACCCAATAGATACAATATATGATAGACAAAGAACTACGTAAACGCATTATTGAGCTGATACACCAGGAGGTGGTGCCAGCCATTGGCTGTACTGAGCCTATGTGTGTGGCGCTATGTACGGCAAAAGCAACTGAGAAACTGGGTTGTCGACCAGATAAGATAGAAGCTCTGCTGAGTGCCAACATACTTAAGAATGCCATGGGTGTAGGCATACCTGGCACAGGTATGATAGGTCTGCCTATAGCTATAGCCCTGGGTGCGCTGATAGGAAAGAGCGAATATCTGTTGGAGGTGCTGAAAGACCTGACACCAGAGGCTCTCGAAGATGGCAAGCAGTATCTGGCCGAGAACCGCATCTGCATCAAACAGAAGGAGAACTGCTGCGACAAGCTGTATGTAGAGGTAATATGCAGCGCTGGCGACAAAAGCACCAAGGCCATCATTGCAGGAAACCATACGAATTTTATTGAAGATGGGGCTAGCGCAACTGGTATGGCTAACCAGGCAAGTTTTTCTAGCCAGGCTAACGAAGCAAACGTAGAGCTAAACCTGCGCTTGGTTTACGACTTTGCCACCTCAGCCCCACTCGATGAGATACGATTCATACATGAAGCTCGTACCTACAACATGAATGCGGCCCGCGAGGCGCTGAAGGGCAACTACGGGCACAATCTTGGCAAAACCATCGACCGTCCGCTGGCAAAGGGCATCTTTGGCAACAGCATCTATTCGCACATCATATCGCGCACAGCTTCAGCTTGCGACGCCCGTATGGGAGGCGCCATGATTCCCGTGATGTCGAACAGTGGTAGCGGTAATCAGGGCATCTGCGCCACCAATCCCGTATGCGTGTATGCCAAGGAAAACGAAAATACTGAAGAGGAACTGATACGTGCCTTGATGCTGAGTCACCTGACGGCTATATACATCAAGCAGTCACTGGGTACGCTGTCAGCACTTTGTGGCTGCGTGGTGGCCAGCATAGGTAGCAGCTGTGGTATCACCTACCTGATGGGAGGCGACTACGAGCGCATATGTTACGCAGTCAAGAATATGATTGCCAATCTGACTGGTATGATCTGCGACGGCGCCAAACCGGCCTGCTCGCTCAAGATTACCTCGGGTGTTTCTACTGCCCTACTCTCAGCCTTGCTAGCTATGGAGGGAAAGTGTGTTAGCTCTACTGAGGGTATCGTTGACGACTGTGTAGACAAGAGCATCCACAATCTGACAAGTATTGGTGCCGATGCCATGTGCAAAACCGATGACATGGTGCTTAACATCATGACATCGAAATGCACATAACTATAAAGTAAGGAATTTTTGCACCATGAGAATGTTATTATGGGAAAGTGTAAGGCAATAATAATCATTTTGATGTTGGCTGTTACTTGTGTGGCGGCTGCACAATCAGAAGTTAATACGGGAAAGATTCTTTCTGAGGATTCTCTGCGAGTGGAGAGAAACATTCAGGATATCGACTCAATTTTTACAGAACAGGATTCTTCCATATTATATAAGCCCGTAATGCCAGCGAGCATAACAAAGGCAGCAACAAAACTTGATTACGACCCGCGACTTCTCGATTATCGGCGAGGAAGTTGGGAAGTTAATTCCATACAGGGAGGCAAATTGATGTTACCCTGGAGAGGAGCTGCTGTAATAGTTAGTGGGGGAGCCAACTCGATGCCTGGACTACTGGACCGAGAGTCGGGGGCTCTGACATTTTATCAGAATATCGGCAGATGGAGCTTTTCCGCCTCTGCAATGGCCGACAAGTACCGATTCGTGGGTATGGGATTCCTGCAGACGCGCTATGGGGCAGGTGGCACCATAAGTTATTTTGTGAATGATGCTCTCTCACTCCATGCTTTCGGATATTACTACGGCAACTCATCGATGATAAGTCCTGCTGTCAATCCTTATCTGTCGACAACGACCTATGGAGGTTATGCTGATATCAGGATGCACAAGAATTTTGGCGTTGATACGGGTGTGAGACGTTATCTGAACCCTGTGACGGGACAATGGGTGACTGACCCGATAGTGAGGCCTTACGTCAAGTTGAACAACGGACAGAAATTCGGCTTCGACTTCGGCAATATGCTGAAAGGACTTATCTGGGGACATGAGGACAAGATGATGCTAAGAGGTCCTGTCCGCATGCCACCTCCACAAAGGTAAAAAGATGTTTTGAAAATGCAATTCTTTTGTGAATAAATCATAAAAGAAAGAAGGATTTGAGCGGGGAATGCGGGATTTGTTGTAATTTTGTGGCAAATCCCGCCACGAGGGTGGGGTGTTAACTAAAAATACTATTGGTATGAAAAGCAGTAAGCTTGGCAATGTTATTGCATTGGTGATGATGACGGCTGCGATGTCGTCGTGTGAGAAGATTGTGCCTTCAGAGTCTGGCGACTTAGAGGGTGGGGAAGGGTATGACGTGGTTCTTCATGTAAGTCAGATTGAGACCACTCGCTTTGGTGCCCCGACACGTAGTGAGCTGGGTGATGTGTGTAATCACCTGTGTTTCGACATCTATGATGAAGACGGGCAAAAGGTGAAGTACATCAATCAGAAACTGGACGACGAGAACTTCGGCGATGCCTCTTTCTCGTTGCCTGAGGGTGATTATTATCTGGTGGTGCTGGCTCATAGCTCTGCGAAGAACCCGAGTTTTGCAACTAAGGAGATGAAGATTACCACCTCGGGCACTCTGTCGGATATGTTCTGGACCTGTGAGCCCTTGCATATCTCAGGGGATAATGTAAATAAGAGTCTGACCTTGAAGAGAATCGTCTCGATGGTGAGGTTTGTCACAGACGACAAACTGCCTGAGGAGGCCAACGAGTTGCTGGTGAAATATACCGGCAGCAAGGGAACGTTTAGCGCATTGACGGGATACGGAACGACTAAGGCATCGCAGAGCATAATCCTGGACGTAGACCAGTCGGATGAGTATTACGATTTCTATATGGTTCCGCGATATGACAGGGATACTATAAGGAACGTAAATGTTATCTCTCGCTATAACGACGGCTCTTCGGCAGATAACTTCTCTGAGAAAACCATCGAGAGCATACCTGTGCGCCGTAACTGTATCACAATATGCCGAGGTAGTCTTTTCGACGGGAAGAGTTCGCCAAATGGTTCTTCGTCTGTGAGCATCGCTATTGATGCCTCGTGGAATGAGAGTATCGAGGTCTATTTCTGAGCGTTTACTCCATAGCCAAACAAGGCGAAGTCGCCTTTCATCGGGTCATCCGGGAATATCTCCATAAATGCTGCCGACAGCCGTCGGGCGGTGCTCATGGTGGCTGTCTTGCTGTTGAGCAGGCCAAGGCGTACTGACTGTTGCAGCACGTGGGTGTCCATAGGGATGATGAGACTCCGACGGTCGATGAAGTCTTTCCACAGTCCGAGGTCGACAGGCGAGTCATAGCGCACCATCCACCTGAGGAACATGCACACCCGCTTGCAAGCCGACTGCGTGTCCTTGGGTATCACCACGCTGATGCCCTGAGAGCTGAAATACCTGCAGATGGCCTCTACTGCCGAGAGACAGTCGTGGGCGTTCAAGCGTACATAGTTGCCTAATGTGCCGTGTTCCGACATCAGTTTCCGGTAAGCCCTGAGAAACTGGTTCATGGTGTCGTGAGTATAAAGGCGATAGAAACATCGGCTGTCGCCTTGGGCAATATGTGCCTCAAACTCGCCTGATCGCACCCAGTTGTCGGTATTGCCTTTGCTCCACTCGAGGATAAGCTGTATCTTCTGCATAAACTGCTTCCTGCTGCCGTAGCTAAGGCAGGAGGCGATAAATGCCATTGCTTCCTGGTTGTCGGCACCCGTTACCTGGTGCATAAACCACGAAGGGTCGCCATCGAGGAATGCGGCAGTCTCGTATTGGTCTGCGTAGGCGATGAGAAGGTCTTTGAGCTCCTGTTTCATTATAACTTCACGCTGGAGATATCTACGAGGCTGTTGATGATAGCGTAGATGGTAAGTCCTGCAGGAGAGTGGATCTGCAGCTTACGGGCGATGTTACGTCGATGGGTGATGACGGTGTTCACAGAGATGCACAGGTGGTCGGCAATCTCCTTATTCGACATACCTTGTACCAATGAGATGATAACATCCTTCTCACGATCTGACAGGGCATCAGGATTCTGACTGGTTCCTGCCTTGAACACCATATCTGATATGTTGCGCGTAACGTCGCTCTGTTTGGTAATCTGCTCCAGACGACGGATGGCCGGCACGAAGATATTATCCTCTACCATGGCGTGCTGACGCAACCATACCTCGTTCTCATAGATATCGTGGAGGGTGGCTGTGAGCTGGTTGTTGTGCAGTCCGTCCTGAGGCAGGTATTTTATGATGAGGAGTTTCAGTTCGCGAAGCTTCTTGTCTGTTGCCCCATGATGCTTGGAGAAGGTCTCAACGGTATAGTCGCTGGCGGGATGTCCGTCGATGAGCGACTGTACGTAGGGGAAGAGTGTCTTCTGCTCATATTTCATGTGGCGGCGTATCTCATGGGCATATTCGTCGTAGAAGCTGAGGATGAGTTTTGCCAGAGACTCACGTTCGTCGAGCGACTCCTGCAGCTCGCGCCTGATATATGGCAACTGGAAATCGAGGAAATATGCGTGGCTGGCCTCGAGATAGTGGAGCAGGGTAGGTACTGATATCTGCTCGTCGGCATCGAAGTCGCCGAAGCCGTTGATGGTGAAGTTTACTACCGCCAAGAAGGTATATGTGTCAACTTCGTTATCCTCGCACGTCTCCTTTACGGTCTTGTCGCCAAAGCCGAGACTGATGCCGAAACTGCCCAGCATCTGCAACAGGTCGTAATTGTCGCGGATCAGGGAGATCATCTTGTCGTCCGCCTCATACATCTTCTGATTTTTCATCTGCTTTTACCTATTTTTGATTACCGGGTGCAAAGGTAGACATATTTTCCGACATGAGCAATAATCACTATTAGGTATTTTTGAAATTCCATAATGCCGAAAACAGCCGTTTTTTGGCGATTTCACTATTTTTAGGTATTGTTGCTATTAACAAATCAGCGTACCTTTGCAGCCGATTTCTGAAAAAATGTTATTATGAAAAAGTTTTTAAGTGTGATGGCAGTTGCAACGGTATTACCCCTTTGTACACAGGCGCAAGAGTCGAAATTACATATCGGTGGTTATGGTGAGGCCGTGATGACACGCAACTTCTACAGTCAGAGTTTCAATCGCTACAAGAAGCCGGAGAACTATGTCAACGACAATAGTCACGGGCGCTTTGACCTTCCTCATGTATGTCTGAATATCGGCTACGACTTCGGCAAAGGCTGGACAATAGGCTCAGAGATAGAATTCGAGCATGGCGGTAATGGTACTGCCGTAGAGATAGAAGCTGAGGAGGCCGGCGAATACGAGGCAGAAGTAGAGAAAGGCGGTGAGGTAAACGTAGAGCAGTTCTGGATCAACAAGGAGTTTGCAAAAGGTAAGTTTAACATCAAGGCAGGTGAGATTATCGTTCCTGTGGGTTATTCCAATGCACACCATGAGCCGAATCAGTTCTTTACAGTATATCGTCCTGAGGGTGAGGCAACCATCATTCCAAACACCTGGCATCAGATAGGACTGTCGTTGTGGGGTAAGGTTAGCGACTGGCGCTATGAGGCACAGCTGCTTTCAGGACTCAACTCCGAGAGTTTTACGGCAGAGAACTTCGTACATTATGGAGCCACCAGCCCCTATGAGTTTAAGGTTGCTAATAACTATGCCGGAGCCGTGCGTATAGACAACTATTCAGTAAAGGGCCTGCGTGTAGGTCTTAGTGGATACTACGGCTATACCTTCCGCAACACCCTGCGCACACCGGGAAGTAAATACGAGGATGTTACAGGAGCACTTGGCATCGTGGCACTCGACTTCACGCTGAACCGTTGGAACTGGATAGTACGTGGTAATATCGACTATGCACATTTCAGCGATGCCGACGAGATATCATCATATAACCAGGCTAACTGGACTCACCACAAGTATCAGGACGGTAATCCCCATCACTATAGTAATATAGGTAGTAATGCTGTGGCCTATGCAATAGAGGCAGGATATAACGTGTTCTCACAGATACCAAAGATGAAGGATGAGAAACTGTATCTCTTCGGACGTTTTGAGCATTATAACACGATGGCATCAGGCACCTATGAGTCGATGTATAAGTACACTAAGAAATACCGTTATGCCGTTGGTGTCAACTACTCGCCAGTAAAACAGATTACCATCAAGGGTGAGTATTCCTACCGTTTCTTTGAGAAGCCGAATAACAACGGACTCACTTCCGACAGTCCTCTGTATAAACAGCCATATAACAATGAGCCAAGTGTGAGTCTTGGAGTTACTTACACAGGATGGTTCCTTTAATTGCTAAACAATAATTTATCACATAAACTAATTATGGAAATGAAAAGCAAGAGTATTTTGAAAATGGCAGCGATGGCTGTCGTATTGTCTACAGGTTTTACATCATGTTCGAGTGACGATGATTCAAACACATCAACCGTTAGCGGCTCTCAGGCAGCCCTAAACCAGGCTTGTGAAGACTGGAAGGTGGCACGTGCTAACTGGGAGAATACCGAGGCATTCCTCTTTGGTGCTGCCGATGTGTATTCCATCGACCCTCACACCGACACATGGCCTGTGGCCGCCAACGATCTGGCTGATGTGTTGCGCGATGAGAAGGCTATGAGCAACCTCGACAACTTCATCAAGACAGCCAACTCTGGTATCTTAGGCTATCACGGACTGGAGTATGTGCTCTTCCGTCAGGGACAGCCACGTCAGATAGACCAGATCACCAATCTGGAGTATAACTACATCTGTGCTGTGGCCAAGGATCTCTACTACGCCACTTCCACTCTGGAGGCTACATGGGATTCTAAGGAGAGCAACGCAGAGCGTCAGAAGATTGCTAAGGAATACGTTGCAACCCATCTGGCTATCAATGACGATGGTGACCAGGAGGGACAGCTGGCAGGATTTCAGAATTTTGGTAAGGCCTTTAAGAATCCAGGCACAGGCGACTGGGAGACAGCCCTTGACGCCACTCGCGAGATTATCTCAGGCTGTCAGGACATCATCGGAGAGGTGGGCGACTCAAAGATCGGTCTTCCATATACAGGCGAAGATGCTACATATATTGAGTCACCTTACGCATACAATTCTATCATCGACTTCTACGACAACATCGTGTCATGTAAGAATGCCCTCTACGGACAGATGGATGCAACGACAGCTAACGAGAAGTCGCTGATTTACTTCTGTCAGAATGCCGGCAATGCAAAACTCGCTTCTCAGGCTAACACAGTAGTGTCAAAGCTCGACAATGCCCTGACAAAGATTAAGGCCATGAAGGCTCCGTTTGCACTCTATTACAGCGACGCTTCGTGCAAGACTGCCATTGACGCTTTGGGAGAGTTGGATGATGCCTTAGGTGAGCTCGATGAGATGTTGGCTGGTTATGCTGGCAACAAGACCGTAGAGGCTCAATGCCAGGTAATCAACGAGAACTATGTTGACAACGTAGTGGTTGCAACCTATCGTACTCTGGCCGACAATGCACAGAAACTCTATCAGTCGATTATTAAGATTAAGAATTAAAACATTTAAATCATAGACAACGATGAACAAACCAACCCTTTTAGGTGTTGTTCTGATGGGCTCATTCATCACCGCCGGATGTACCAGCGGTGATGATACCATTAATCCCACCACATGGGAAATCGGTGACCCTACGAATACTGATTATCCGGAAGATTATTATGCAGGAGGACTGCTTGGTACAACCTCAGTAAACACAGCTACAGCCTTCGAGCAGCCTACGAAAGCTGTTGAGAATGCAGGTATGATGACAGCCTTCAACGAGGGCGAATATCTCTTTGAGAAAGACTATAACACAAATACCGATGGAGCATTCCACGGACTCGGTCCTGTATATGTGCGACGCGGATGCCTATATTGTCATCCGGGCTATGGACATGGCGGACGTCAGACGGAATATAAGGCCGATGCACATCGCAACGGTTATCTGCTCGTGGTATATGATAAGACCACAAACGCCTATATACGTTCTGTAGCAGGTATGCCTCAGACGGGTGCAGTAAAACCCTTCAAGGCTCCTATCGACGAGAATCAGATAAAGATAGCGTGGAACAACTATACCGACGAGTGGGGTAATAAGTTCCCTGACGGGGAGACCTACTCACTTATCTACCCAGAAGTGACCATCCCGTATAGTGCATATTATGCACCTGTCGTTGTGGCACGTGGTGGCGCTGACGTGACATTGGATGAGACTCAGTATAATAACGAGATAGGAGTGCTGCTTGAGTCAACTATCGGTATCTATGGTACAGGACTTACAGATGCTATCCCCGATGCAGATATCACGGCACAATGGGAGTCGGAGAGTAAGTACTTCAACAGCATAGGACGTACTGATGCTCTTAATCCAGCCATGTGGGATCAGACCACCAACACATGGAATAGCTATTACAGCAATTCCCTTCAGGGTGACGGCACGAAATATGTGCGTCGTTACACCTATGCTTTGTCGCGTGGTCCTATCCTCGATGCTGCAGGTGCCAATGCTATCTGGAACATCACCAATGTTACCCGTTCAGACCGTAGATATCATTATCTCGACCTCGCAGGAAAGTATTATGCCACAAAGTCATCACAAGACCCAGAGGTACAGGCAGGATTTACAGAGTATATCAATCGTATAGACCCCACAAAGGCACATCCGGAGTGGCACACAGGCGATCTGGAAAAGGATATCTATACCTATCTTACCAGCAAACAGCTCGATGCTGAGATGACTGATGCCCAGTATAAGAACCTCATGATATGGCATCGTGGACTTGCTGTTCCTGCTGCACGTAATACTACTACTGAAGACTTTAAGAAAGGAAAGGAACTCTTCTCGCAGATCGGTTGTGCTGCCTGTCATCGTCCTTCCTGGCAGACTGGTGACGACCATATCCAGGACCCTGCAAAGTTCTTTAAGTCAGACAGCGAAATGCCTCGTTATCCATATCAGAAGATATGGCCTTATACTGACTTCGTACAGCATCGTCTGTGGATGAAGAACGATATCCGTACCGGCTGGTGCCGCACCACTCCATTGTGGGGACGCGGACTGGCTGCCAAGTGTGGTAGCGGTGTAGAACGTCTGCATGACTGTCGTGCACGTAACGTCATGGAGGCTATCATGTGGCACGGTTGTAAGAACGAGGGTGGCACGAGCGATGCCTACAATACAGTAGTAAAGTTCCGTAATCTCTCGAAGAAAGAGCGTGATCAGATCATTTATTTCATAGAATCCATTTGATAGAATTGATTAAGAAACTTATTATAGCCCTATACATACTCATTGTGGTGTGTATAGGGTTTGCCACAGTCATAGAGAAATATCATGGCACAGCATTCGTGAGTGAGCATGTCTATGGTGCCTGGTGGTTCTCTGCCTTGTGGGCTGTGCTTACTATAGCTGCCTGTGCCTTTATGGTCAGAGAGCAGCTCTATAAACGTGCTGCTGTGATGCTGTTGCATATATCATTTGTGGTGATACTGGCAGGAGCCCTGACCACTCATCTCCTTGCCCAAAGAGGAACCATCAGACTGAGGAAGAATATCTCTGAGACATCTTTCATCGATAAAGACAACAAGGTAGAGCCGTTGCCGTTCTCACTCACTTTAAAAGAGTTCCGTATAGTAAATTATCCGGGTACTGATGCACCACTTGATTATCAGAGTGTCATCCTTAATGGCGATGAAGAGGTGCTCGTATCCATGAATAACATAGGCTATGTAGAAGGCTATCGCCTGTTTCAGTCAAGCTACGACTCTGATGGTGAGGGAGTGACATTAGGTGTGAGCTATGACCCTTACGGTATCGCCATAACATATTCCGGGTATCTGTTACTGTTGTTAGGTATCATAGCTACTTTGCTGTCGCGAAAGACCCAGATGCGGGCTCTCTATCGTAAGGCCATAACCGTTGCCCTGCTCCTGGTGAGTATCAATGCCAATGCAAGCTTGCAGACGGTGAATAAGGATGTCGCACATCGCATGGGTACCATCAATGTGCTCTATAACAACCGTATCTGTCCGCTCAATACCGTAGCTACTGATTTCGTGACGAAGTTGTCGGGTAATGCTTCGTGGGAGGGATATTCTGCCGATGAGATATTTACGAGTTGGATGATCTATTATTCTCCTTGGGAACAGCAGAAGCTTATCCGGATAAAGAGTCGGGAGATACAGCAACTCTTGGGTATCGACAGTCAATGGGCATCTTATGGTGATTTCATCAACGAGTATCAGGAATATAAGCTGAAGGATGCTATCGAGGCGTTAAGGATAGGAAAGGGTAGTGTAGATAAAAAGGCATTGATGGATGCCGATGAGAAATACCATATGGTAGAGATGTTTTATCAAGGACAGTTTATTAGGATGTTCCCGTTTATGAGCCATTCCGGTCTTGTGGATTGGTATAAGCCAGGAGGTCAGGCTTTGCCCAAGGACATTCCCGTCAAGGAACAGTTCTTTATCAAGCAGTCGATGGACTTTCTTACCGAGAGTATCGTTACAGGCCAGCATGAGCGTAGTCTGGAGATTATTGCAAAGATAAAGCTCTTTCAGAGAGATATGATAGGCAATCTGCTTCCCGGCGAGAGCATGACCAGCACGGAGATATTCTATAACACATTGCGCAGTCACAAATGGCCGGTATTCCTTGCGCTGACAATAAGTCTGCTGTTATGCATATTGATGCTCTTCAAAAAGGAGCATTCTTTCATCCTCTATGCCTTAATGATCTCTTTCAACAGCCTGCTCTTTATTTATGTCACACTTCAGCTTGGACTGCGCTGGTGGCTTAGTGGTCATTTGCCGGTAAGCAACGGACATGAGACAATGCTGTTTATGGCGTGGGTGATGATTTTACTTAGTTTCCTTTTCCGACGTAAGTTCCCCATTACTCTGGGCTTCGGACCGTTGGTAGCTTCGTTCTGTCTGCTGGTATCGATATTGGCGGGCAGCAACTCGCAACTTACTCCGCTGATGCCTGTGTTACAGTCGCCTCTGCTCTCTGTACATGTTATTACGGTGATGTGTGCCTACGCATTCTTCGCCTTACAATTGCTGTTGGGAATCCATGCCTTCATACTGATACGGCAAAAGCAATGGTATAGGGTAGAGCAGGTCACAGCCCTCTCGCAACTTTTGATTTATCCAGCTGTGTTCCTGCTTGCCATAGGGATCTTCCTTGGTGCTGTATGGGCAAATGTGTCGTGGGGCAACTATTGGTCGTGGGACCCAAAGGAGTCATGGGCACTCATTACGTTTATGGTCTATGCAGTACCACTCCATAAGGCATCGGTAAGGTTTTTCCGTGTACCTCTTTATTATCATATTTATATGGTTGTAGCTTTCCTCGCTGTACTCATAACTTATTTCGGAGTGTATTTTTTATTGGGAGGAATGCATAGTTATGCCTGAAATTTTGTACCTTTGCAGGCTGTATGATGAAAAAGAGTAAGTATATAATACCGGTATTGCTCTTACTCGCGGCTTGCGGAGCTAAGGAAATACCTGTTCGCGATCTGGAGGCAGAGCGATTGTATAAGATAAGTACATTAGACACGACCACCCTCAGGACCATCATTGATCCCGATACCGTCGAGGGATTCGATCTCCTGGATAATCTCACGGCTCAGGCATGGATACTCATTGATGACAAAACCGGGTTTGTGATTAGTGAGAAGAAATCCCGTGAGCGCATGTATATCGCCAGTCTCACGAAGATGATGACCTGTCTTCTGGCCTTGGAGCATGGGAGTGATAGTGACTCTGTGTATATCACTCAGTCGGACTATGTGTCAAGAGATTCCCGTGTGAAACCGGATCAGGGTTATCTGCTTCGTGACCTGATAAATGAGATGATGCTCGTGAGCGATAACGATGCAGCTTACGCAATAGCCCGGCATATAGGTGGCGACACCACCGCTTTCTACAACAAGATGAACGAGAAAGCCGCATATCTTGGGATGACAGCTACTCATTATGACAATCCCAATGGTCTGCCTAACGATAGCAATTATTCATCGGCTTACGATCAGCTCAGACTGGTAAGATACAGCATGGAGGATTCCGTGTTTGCCCAAGTCGTAGGTAGCCGAGAGGCGAGAGTGCCTCTTCTTGATGGGCGCCACATGGATTGCATCAACACCAATAGGCTGCTCTTCACCTACGATGGATGTATAGGAGTAAAGACGGGATTCACCTATCAGGCAGGAGCCTGTCTGGCGGCATCTGCTGAGCGGGATGGCGTAAGGCTATATGTCATCCTCCTTAAGAGCAAGAACATGAGCCTGAGATTCAAAGAAGCCGCAGTACTGTTAGACTACGGCTTCCGGGTGATGTCTTATCTGCGATGAGGCTCTCACATGATATTGATAGGTATCACAACCTTGAATGTCACGTTTCTGCCCATGTTGAATACTCCTCTGCGACCTGTAACGCTGTTCACATCAGCATATTTCAGTCGGTTAAGATGACTCTGGTATGCCTTGTTCAGCAGGTTGTCGGCGGTGATGTAAAACTCTGCAACCTTCTTGCCATTTACATTTATATCTGTGCCTGCTGAGAGCGATAGCAGAGCGTAGCCTGGTGTCGTCGTCTCTGTATCGTCGGCGCTATATATGTGAGATTGTTTCAGATAACACTCCAGGCCTGCTGCGATATAGAGGTTGTTGAGTAGCGAGCGATGGATGCTGTTAGCGTTGTGATGGTGATTCACGGTACTATGTGAATGGTGGAAGAGTTCCCATTTCAGTTCTGAGGTCCATCGTGGTGCTGGAGTGAATGGCAGATACTTCGTGTCGGATGAAGCGTGCATCTGCTGGGCATCAACAAATGAGAATGTATTCGAGAAATGTACTGAGTGAACGGGATGGAAGTCTACTCCTGCCTCGAAACCCAGCAGACGGGCATCGCCCTGGGTATAGGCATAGGTAAGATATCCCTCTTCAATCTCCTCAGGCAAGCGATGGGTGAAGATGTAATTGTCGATACGGTTGGCAAAGAGTGCCAGCTGTGCCGATACGTAGCGGGAGGTGAAATCCAGACCTAAGTCGGCCTGAAGACTGTATTCTGCCTTCAGTTGCTGGTTGCCCAACTCATAGCGGATGCTTCCCTCATGAACTCCGTTTGATGCCAGCTCACTCATATTCGGTGTACGGAACCCACGTGCCACATTCAGACGCAGATTAAAGTGCTCGTTGATATTGCATACGGCACCTATACTACCCGTTAATCCATTGAAGTGGCGTGAGAAATCCGTAAAGCGCAGGTCTCCGTCTTCAATGAGCTCGTCACCATGCATCCTGCGGTGATCGTAACGCACACCTCCGTTAAGAGTCCATCTGTCGCCAAGTGATTTCGTTGCTGTAGCATATATGCCGAAATCGAAGAGACGGTAGTCGGGAATCAGATATTCCTCACCCTCATTGCCTGATTTCTGATACATACCGCCGATACCTGTCGACAGTTTCCATCCGTTCCATTGATTAGTGACATAGCGGAGGTCGTAGGTGAGGGTGTGGAGCTTGAAAAACAATTCGTATTCATCCTCACTCTCTTCATACTCCTTACGGCGGTTCTGCTGATAGCCGATGATGGCCTTGAGATATCCTGTGGAGAGATTCATCGAGTTATCCCATACCAGTTTGTAGTGCTTAACCTCTTGGAAGGGTAGGGCCTTTGAGTAGGTCTTCACATTATCTGTGTTGCATACCAGTTCTCCTGTCTCTGGGTCGCGTTCTCCCTCTACGATGCCAGGTGTAAGGTGATATGATGTCCACGTCAGTCGTGAGTGGCCCCATGACTTGTTTACTCCCAGCATCAGTCTTCCGGCTCTCTCGCGGAACTGCGATCCTGGCACATAGCCGTCATATTTGTTCTTATATGCGTGTGCCATCTTATCGCTAAATCGGGCATTCCATACGAATCCCTTCTGATTTCCGGCCATCGAGAGGTTATAGGCGAAGAGTCCGTTGTTGGTCTGATACTCTGTACTTACATTGGCTTTCATCTCGCCTTCCGGCAGAGTGGCCTGGGGATGCAGTATTACTACTCCTGCCATTGCGTCGGAGCCGTACATCAGCGAGGCAGGGCCCTTGAGTATCTCTACCGAGTTGATGCTGCTACCGTCTACCTCCACGCCATGCTCATCACCCCATTGTTGTCCCTCCTGGCGAACTCCCTCGCTCATCACTACCACGCGGTTGTATCCCAGTCCGCGTATGATAGGCTTTGAGATGCTTCCTCCTGTGGTCAGCTGACTTATTCCTGGCTGATGACTGATGGCGTCGATGATATTGGTAGATGCCTTCGACCGCAGCAATTGTGGTGCGATGATGCTTACAGGAACTGTTGCATGCTTCAGCTTTGTGTCGCCAGTAACGCCTGTTACCGTCACTTCGTTGAGGTTAAGGTGACGGAAAAATATATCTGTTGAATCTTCTGCATGATTATGTGTGTCCTTGTTCTGCGCTACCATTGTCGTGCATATACACAGCAATGGCAGGATGATATGTCTTTTCTTCATTTGAATTTTTAATTTGGTCTATAATAAGCCTGTTTTTTAGGCTGTGTTGAAAATCGGGGCAAAATTACTGTTTTTGCAGCATATATTGTATATTTACACCTAATATTTATGATAGTTTATAGAAATGATGGCCTATTTGATGATAATTTTCGGGTTTTTAGAAAAAAAACGAGGAAATGTTTGGTAGTTTCGCAGAAAATGACTACTTTTGCACCCACAATTCAGATGGTGCCCGTAGTTCAGTTGGTTAGAGCGTCAGATTGTGGTTCTGAATGTCGACGGTTCGAGTCCGTCCGGGCACCCAAGCAAGAAAACAAACGAAATCTTCCGAGAATCCCATAAATAAAGGGTTTCTCGGAATTTCAATTTAAAGGGGACGAGTTCCAACTTTTTGGTCTGAGACCAACTTTTAGAGTCGAAAATCGACGCAAAATCGACGCAAAATTGAAAAATCGACGCAAAATCGACGCAAAATCGACGCAAAATCGACGCAAAAATTTGCAAGATTCAGTGGTTGATAAATGGCATCCATAATGTAAAATTTAAGTTTAGCATTATGGCAACAATTACAACCGAATTTGGAAAAGTAAGTTCCAAAAAACAAAGAGCAGTTTATCTGCTAGTGAGAGACAAGAAGACGGTAAAGCGCATCATTACCGGGGTCAAGGTAGATGAATCGGAAATATCTCCCAAGACCAAGAAGATTAAGAACTTCGAAAAGGCGCAGATTGTGGAAAAACTGAAGACGGAGCTGGCAGTCAAAATGTCAACTTTGGCTCCTGAAATCCACTACACCGACAATATGGATGCAACGAAGATTGCCTCTAAGATTGTCAAGAAGAAGAATGCAGAGACCGTAGAGTTCTTCGGTTTTGCAAGGATGTGGATGGCTCGACGGGACACGAAAAGCATGAGAAACTACAGCTGCATGCTTAACAAGCTTGAAGAGTTCCTGAAGCGAGATTCTTTGGATTTCTCCGAAATCACCTACACCCTACTTAAGGATTTTGAGGATTATCTCAGCGACTTCACCAGAGCCAAGTCGATGTATCTGGGCGAAATTCGCCACTTGTATCGCGAGGCTATGCTGGAGTATAATACCGACGAAGAGACGGTTATCAAGAACGATCCGTTCCTGCGTTACAAGGCACCAAAGCAGGTGTTGAAACTTGGTGTCCGTTCTTTGACGATGCTGGACTTATTGAAAATCTACCACTACAAGGCAAATCCCGGTAGTCGTGTAGAACTGGCTCGTGACTGTTTCATCCTGTCGTTCTGCCTTATGGGTATGAATTCAGCAGACCTCTACAATGCGACCAAAATTGAAAAGGGAGTCATCAAGTATGAGCGTACAAAGACCAAGGATCGCCGTAGCGATGATGCCTACATTGAGGTCAAGGTTCATCCGTTTATCAAGACTCTGATGAAGAAATATGCAGGCACTACGCGGGTCTTTAGCTTCTACAAGAGATACGTTACTGCTGAGAACTTTAATAACAACATCAACCGTGGTTTGAAGAAGCTTGGAACGGCCATTGGTATTGACAATCTGCAATACTACCAGGCTCGCCACACCTTCGCCACCCTATCCCGCAACATGATGAAGTTCAGCAAGAGCGATGTGGACGAGGCACTGAACCATGTTGGCAAATATGGTATTGCCGATGTATATATTACCAAAGACTTCAATATCATCAACGAGAACAACTTCAAACTGATTGAGGAGGTTTTCAAGGATGAGATCGCTGGCAAGCCAAATTCAATCCTTGCCGCTGAAGCAGAGAAGGCCAAAGCCGCCAAGAATGATGCCAAGACCGAGGCTCCCAAGGCCAAACGTCCCTATCACAGAAAAGCTAAAACCACCACCAATGCGAAGAAGTAACCATTCCCAATTCCCCTGCAGAGCCTTATTCTGCGGGGGATTCGCTGATTCTGGCATGAGTTTTAATCTGTGGGATATGCAGAGTTTTAACTTGTGGGGATTTGGTTTTAAAGTGTGGGTTAATCCTGCTGACTCTTGGTTTTAAGTTGTGGGTTATTCAGTTTTAAGTTGTGGGATATGATTTGCGGAACTGCCTGAGAATACGCCTTTTGCACCGCACCCATAGAGCAAATAGACAGACCATGCCAAAAAACAGAGCATCCAGACGCAGATTTCATGCTTGGCCAAGAATTAATTAAGTGGGTTGGGCTTCGCGCACGGTATAAAAATCGCGCGGTTTTAAATTGTGGGTTATTCCCTTCCGCACCCGTGAGATAGGCACCAAAAAGAAGGCCACCCGACACGTATTTTCGTGCCAGGCAGCCCTTTCGTATGCCGTCGTATGCCATCGCATGCGGTCGCATCCCATCGCTTGCAATCGCATGCCATCGCAGCTATTTATCCTTTTCCCATTCCTTATAGAGCGAGGGCTGTTTCTCGGCTTCCTCCACCTCGCCCTTGATGGCCTGAATCACCCATCCAATGCCCATAAATGAGCCATCCTCCTTGCGTCGCCGCCCCTGAATGTCGGCCAGCGTCCCTATGAAGTCTGGCAGCAACTGCGCCGCTTTGTTGATGAGCGATTTGTGAGGCTGGATGCTTTTCAAGGGGATTCCCATCCGCTGTTTCATGTACTCTACAGCCTTCGGAGCCATGAATCCTACCGAGGTCAGAGCCGTCAGTCGCGTCTTTTCCAGTTCCTGGTCTCGATACTTGTCCTGATACACAGGATAGAACTTGAACCCCACCGCCACGCTCTTGCCGTTATTCGGATTGGCCCGGATTTTCTCGTAGGTGAACGTGTACGGACAGTTCTCGTCGAGCAACTTCTTCACCGGCCTCAGTATGCGGTCTTCGATGTGATCCACCCTGTCCTTACCACCCTTTTTGTACTTATCCGGAGCGATTCCAAGCCAGCTCTTCAAGTCGTCGATCATCAGCTGGAACGGCCTTTCCTGTCCGCTCAGCACCATGTAGAACTGGAGCGAGTACGATGTAGGCAGTGCCAGGGCCTTGTTCAGCTCGAACCTGCGGAAGCCCTCGCTGAAGTCCGTCAGCACCCGCCAGATCTTGTTGTCCACCTCCACAGTGATTTCCCCTGTGCCGTAAACATACGTCGCATTGTTGATGAAACCGCAGACCGTGTACCGCTCGTTGTCCTTGTACTCAAACGTCCTGCTGCGCAGGTTGTACAGCGCCTGCTCGATGTCCTTGTGCTTCATCTTCGTGTTGAACAGCACCGCCGAGGCAGGCATCGTCAGCGTCACGTTCTTCAGTCCCAGGTCCAGCTGACACATGTAGTCCCGAATCTTCACGCCCTTCAACTTCATCGAAGCCCGCTCGATGATTCTCAGCACCACTCTTTGCTCCAGAATCGACATGTCCTTCTGCCTCGCCCAGCTGTAGATGAACGAAGCCACCACGTCCTTGTTCGGAGTCCGGATGTCTATCAGTTCCCGCTTGCTCATGCCTCGTCCTCCACGCCGAACACCTCGCTGGCATTGCCCCGCTTGGCCTTCTTCACCCGAATCTCGCCGTTCTTCGCCTCATAGCTGCTGATGGCCATGCTCAGCCCCACGGCGAAGATGTCCTTCAGCGCGATTCCCTCACGTTCGGCAATCGTCCTCACCTTCGCCATTTGTTCCACCGACACCAGCGTACACACATGCTCCATCGGCTTCTTCCGTTTCACCGCCTGCGCCCTGCGCTCCATCTGCGACTCCGATTCCTGCTCACCCGTCAGCCCGTTCACAAGCTGGCTCATATCAAACTCTTTCTTGTTCATAATTCGTCCGATTATTCAGTCCTACTTCAGTTTCTCTCCCAGCAACTCACTTGTGAAGTCCAGATAGTCCGCCGCCCCGTTGCTCTTCGGTGCATACGTCACGATGTCCGTCACCTCATACGGTGCTTCGGCCAGGCTCACGTTCTTGCGAATCTTCGTCTGGAACACGGTATCGCCAAGCGAATCTCTCAGTTGTCGCTCTACGCCGCGCCCCAGCTTCGTATTCTCCCATCGGGTGATCACGATGCCCGTCACGTGCGCCCTACCGTTCAGCTTCTTCTGAACCATGCGGATGAAGTTGTTCATCATGGCCAGACCCTTGAACGGCAGCACCTCGGCCACCAGTGGGATGATGATGTCCGTCGATGCCGTCAGCGCGTTCAGCGTCAGCAGTCCGAGCGACGGCGGGCAGTCTATCAATACGTATTCAAACTCCCCCTTCACTGGCTCCAACAGTTCCGCTAATATCCGTTCCCTGGCCATGGCCGATGCCAGTTCCAACTCTGCCATCGACAGCTGTAGCGATGCAGGCACCAAGAACAGGTTTTCACTCAGCGACACAATCGGCAGCCCCTCATTTCCCGTCAGAGCCGAATACACCGTAGATTCTGGCTCCCCGTTCAACAGGCTGCTTGTCAGGTTAGCCTGAGCATCCATGTCTATCATCAGCACCCGGTGCCCCTGCGATGCCAATATACTCCCCACACTCGCAACTGTCGTTGTCTTACCTACGCCACCTTTATGGTTGGCTACAGAAATAATTTTTGTTTCCATACCTCTATATATAAATATGTATTATAGTATTGAATTGTATATTCAAATCTATATGCAAAGTTATAAATATTATAGAATATGCACAAATAATTCTATACATATTAACAAGAAATCAATAATATTTGATATAAATCAATATTGTTTTATAGTATTATTGGTGTAAAGATACCAATATGTCAATATGATAATATGGAAAAAGGATGCGCAAAGTGAGGTGACAACCCTATTCGACAACTCCTAAAGTATCGTAAATGTGAAGCCAATGTTTCTTTATTTACGCCAATTATTGCTAACTTTGCATTCTGTTTTAAGGTAAAAGATTGAATATACAATGGAAAAAGAGAATAATTTCGAAATGTTGGATCAGCCTGGTAAAATAGCGGCTTTGATTACCAAGGCTATCGTAGATTACTGTATGAAGTCTGACACGCCTGTTGACATTACCCATATTGTCAAGGCTCTGTCGGATGTGATGGGAGCACATTTGGCAACAATGACCCACGGCTGGTCAGACGCACAGGAAGAGAAGTGTATCAACATGATTTTCAATCATATCGTCAATACGATGAATGATTGCAAGAAATCGATTGACGAAAACAATAAT
>CACWLC010000040.1 GCA_902761605.1 uncultured Prevotellaceae bacterium | reverse complement strand
AGAGTGCACAAGATTGCGCTTCTGCTTCTTGGTCTTCTTTGTCAGAATGTGGCTGTGGTAAGCGTGATTTCTCTTAACCTTACCTGTACCGGTGAATGAAAATCTCTTCTTGGCACCGGAGTTTGTCTTTACTTTTGGCATTGTTTTTAAAAATTTTAATTGTTATTAATTAAAGCGGTGGCAACGCATATACCGGGCGCAGCGCACCTTATTCTTCTGTTTCCTGTAATTTCTTAAGAGCATCGGCAGAGATCTTGGCATTTGCAAAGAGACCTCCATTTGCCGGCATCTCTACATCGATATCCTTTTCCTCAGCAGCCTGAGCTTTCTTAGCTTCCTTTGCTTCTGCCTCAGCGGCCTCGCGATCACGAGCCTGCTGGCTCTTCTTCTTCTCGCCTGCCTTCTTGGGAGCTAGATAGAGGAACATCTTTTTTCCTTCGAGCGATGGCATTCCTTCCACTTTTCCAACCTCCTCCAGGTCGTTAGCAAAACGGAGAAGCAGCACTTCGCCCTGTTCCTTAAACAGAATTGAACGCCCTCTGAAGAAAACGTAAGCACGTACCTTGTTACCCTCTTCCAGGAACTCCTTGGCGTGCTTAAGCTTGAACTGATAGTCGTGTTCATCTGTCTGAGGTCCGAAACGGATTTCCTTAACCTCAACCTTCACCTGCTTTGCCTTCATCTCCTTCTGGCGTTTCTTCTGCTGGTAAAGGAACTTTGAGTAGTCAATAAGACGACAAACTGGCGGATTGGCGTTGGGCGAAATCTCTACGAGATCTACACC
This sequence comes from uncultured Prevotellaceae bacterium, assembly GCA_902761605.1. Classification (GTDB taxonomy): domain Bacteria; phylum Bacteroidota; class Bacteroidia; order Bacteroidales; family Bacteroidaceae; genus Prevotella. Next base: position 20,878 of record CACWLC010000040.1, on the reverse strand, counting down.
CTGCTCACGGGCCATATTCAATGCATCACGAGTTGGAACAACGGAACTACCATCATCACCCACAATGCGAACTTCACGTACTCGAATCTGTTCGTTGATTCGGTACTGTTGCTTCATTTTGTCATTCTTCATCAACTATTTTTTAAAAATCGGCTGCAAAATTACTAATTTTCTTTGAGCTTTAAGCTTTGAGCTTTGAACTTTTTGATTACATTTATACAATTTTAACAATAAACCCCTAAGTTAGAAGTCTTTTGTCATTTCAGCAACACGTGAGTTCACCTCATCGATAAATTCCTGAATGGTCTTAACACTCTGTTCGCCACCGCCTTGAGGACGTACGGCAACAGTACCATCCTGCTGCTCTTTCTCGCCCACGATAACCATGTAAGGGATACGCTTCAACTCATTGTCGCGGATCTTACGACCCAGTTTCTCATTGCGGAGATCGATAGTAGCACGGACGCCACCCATATCAAACTTCTTTGCAACCTCCTGAGCATAGTCGTTGTACTTCTCAGAGAGAGGCAGGATAGCCACCTGATCTGGAGTAAGCCAGAGTGGGAAGTGTCCTGATGTATGTTCGATAAGCACTGCACAGAAACGCTCAAGTGATCCGAATGGAGCACGGTGAATCATTACAGGGGTCTTCTTGGTGTTATCCTCGTCAGTATACTCGAGCTGGAAACGCTTAGGCAGGTTATAATCTACCTGAATGGTACCCAACTGCCAACGACGTCCGATAGCATCCTTGATCATGAAGTCGAGTTTAGGACCATAGAATGCAGCCTCTCCATATTCAACCTTTGCAGGCAGGCCCTTCTCTTGACAAGCCTCTACGATAGCCTTCTCAGCAAGTGCCCAGTCCTCATCAGTACCAACATATTTCTCGTGGTCGTTAGGATCGCGCAGAGAAATCTGAGCCTCGAAGTTGAATCCGAATGCTGTAAGCACAATGCCGATGATATCCATAACATTGAGGAACTCCTGTTTTACCTGATCTGGACGACAGAAAAGGTGTGCATCATCCTGAGTAAACGAACGTACACGAGTCAAGCCGTGCAGTTCACCACTCTGCTCATAACGATATACAGTACCGAACTCAGCAATACGCAGAGGAAGATCCTTATATGAACGTGGCTTCCATGCGAAGATCTCGCAGTGGTGAGGACAGTTCATTGGCTTCAGCATATATTCCTCATCCTCCTCTGGTGTATGGATAGGCTGGAACGAATCCTTGCCATAATGAGCATAGTGGCCAGAGGTAACATAGAGATTCTTGGAGCCAATATGCGGAGTAATAACCTCCTGATACCCAAAACGTTTCTGAACTTTACGCAAGTGATCCTGCAAGCGCAGACGGAGTTCTGTACCCTTTGGCAACCAGATAGGTAACCCCTTACCTACTTTCTCTGAGAACATGAAGAGTTCCATCTCCTTACCAATCTTACGATGGTCGCGCTTCTTGGCCTCCTCCAGCATCTCAAGATACTCGTCGAGCATCTTCTTCTTTGGGAAAGAGATACCATAGAGACGCTGCATCTGTTCACGATTAGCATCACCACGCCAGAAAGCACCGGCTACAGAAGTAAGCTTAACAGCCTTGATCTCGCCTGTATCCACGAGGTGTGGACCACGACAGAGGTCTGTGAAGTTACCTTGTGTATATGTTGTGATAGAACCGTCTTCCAGATCCTGCTCAATATGCTCACACTTGTATGTCTGACCATCAGCAGCAAACTGCTTCAGAGCGTCAGCCTTAGCAACCTCCTTACGAACCACAGGCTCTTTTTTACCTGCCAGTTCCTTCATCTTTGCCTCAATCTTTGGGAAATCGCTCTCCTTGATGCTCTCGCCGTCCTTCAGCAATACATCATAGAAGAAGCCGTTCTCCACAGCAGGTCCGAAACCAAACTGTATGCCTGGGTAGAGTTCCTGCAGAGCCTCTGCCAACAAGTGTGCAGAAGTGTGCCAGAAGGTGTGCTTCCCCTGCTCGTCGTCAAACTTATAAAGTTCAATCTTTGCATCCTCATTAATAGGACGATTCAACTCAACAGTCTCACCGTTAACACCACAGCTTACAACGCTACGTGCGAGAGCCGGAGAGATACTCTCTGCAATCTGAAAGCCAGTTACGCCCTGCTCATACGAACGAACAGATCCGTCTGGAAATGTAATATTAATCATACCTTATTTTATATATAAAATTCGAATTTGCGTGCAAAGGTACTACATTTTCACGAATCCAACAAACTTTTCCCAAAAAAATTGCCGTAATCGTTATTTCTCCCTATATTTCTTAATCACACTATATGCACTATAAAGACCCAGTTCACCTGCCTTGCTCAAATCAGAAATACCCTCAGGAGTCTTGCCGGAATATATATATACCAGACCTCGGTTATACCAGGCCTCAGGGATGTTTGCATCCAACTCTAAGGCACAGTTGAAATCATCAGCAGCGTGCTGATAGTCTTTACGCATAGCATAGAGACAACCGCGGTTATAGTACAGATACGCATTATTGGGCGAGTGTTTCAAGGCATCACACAAGTCGCTGAGCACATTTGCCGACTTCAAGTCTATATTTGTACCTTGAGAGGCATTAAACTCATTGATACGAGCCTGACATACAGCACGTTGCCAATATGCGAGTGTTGACGTGGGATCAATCTGCAACAGAGTTGAGAGATCGTCGATAGCAGAATCGAAGTTCTGTATTGCCGAGTATGCGATAGCACGAAGCATCAGCATAGACACAACCTTCCTATCCCCTTTTGCCTCTCCTATCGCCACTGTTACAGAGTCGAGATACTCAAAATAGTGTTTCATGCTCCTTTCATTGATATTGGGTTGTGAAGCACCAATATATATCTTATGTGAACGTGAACTGTGATTGAAGGCATCTACTTCTCTGTCGAAAGCAATATATGAATGTACATCATCATTAACCGACTGGAACGATAGTGCATACATAGGTTGATACGACATCTCAACCTTACGGTTCTGTACACGTCCACGATAATCGCTCTTGTATTCATGCTCCACCTCCTGCTCATCTGCCACAACGAGCTGGTTGTATTTCTCAGGATCAGTATCGCTCTTCCTTCGCATCTGCTTTTTAGAGAGTCGAGTCTGTTTACCAAAGCGTTTGTCCATCTGAGCTTTGAGAATACGGAACTCGTCAAGTTCTGCTGCTTTTGTATTCCCAAGGCGACGATAGCATGCAGCACGATGCTGAAGACCAAACCAGAAATTTGGGAATTCGTTGATAACCTGTGTATAATCACGTATCGCAGCCCTCATATCTCCAGTCTGTTCCAGAAGAAGGGCACGATTAAAGAGTGCCATCAGGTTATTCGGCTCCAGCTTAAGCACAAAATTGAAGTCTTCGATTCCTCTGTTATCATCACCCACCTGAGCCCTCAACAGACCACGATTATAATGTCCCAGGAAATTATTGGGATCAAGATCGAGTGCTGTATCATAATCAGCCATCGCCCCACGTAACCCGTTCTGATTATATCGGGCCATTGCACGATTGATATAATACGCAGGATTCTTTGGTTGCAGGTGTATGGCTTTAGTGAGATATCCCTCGCCCTCCGACCATTTCTGACGTGCAAGACTGATGACAGCCCTTTCAGCCCATATACCAGCATCATAAGGATCGAGTTCTAGACTTTTATCAAGAGATCTCACAGCAGAGGTTGTATCTTTCTGAAGCAGATATATCTCTGCCTGCATAGAATAGGCACGGGCATAACCAGACCAGTGAGTCAGCATAGTGTCAATCTCTGAAAGACCACGCTCATAGTCTTTCTCATTTATACGACATAGGATACGATTATGCCAAAGGCCTTGATTATCAGGGTTATATCGCAGAGCATGGGTATAATCCTCTATCGCCTCAGCATATTTTTTCTGATTGATACGGCATAGCCCGCGAAGTTCATAGCAGCTTACAACATACGGATTACGCTCTATCGCTTCCGTGCAGTCGCTCTCTGCCCCACGGAAGTCATCGAGATAGAACTTTGCTACGCCCCTGAAAAACCAAGGTTCATAAAGATAGGGCTTTGCACTTATTGCCTGATTGAAATACTGTATTGACAGCACATAATCTTCATAATAAAGTGCAGAACGTCCGATCATCACCAGACGATCAGTATTATACTGGGCGTGTAAAGGTAAAAAAGTAAGAAAGTAAAAAGGTAAAAGAAATAGCAGCCTAATACCTTTAATCCTTGATACCAATTCCCTGGTGTTTATCATTTTACTTCTTTACCCTTTTACCTTTTTACCTTTTAACGGGTTTTGTCTTATAGCCACAACAATAGCGGCCTTTTATCAATGCAGCCAACTTGCTCTTTACAAGCTGTTTGCGAAGAGGGGAAATACGATCCACGAACATCTTTCCGTCGAGATGATCAAACTCATGCTGCATCACTCGGGCCAGATATCCCTCTATCCACTCATCATGATGTTTAAACTCCTCATCATCCCACTCTACGTGAATGCGTGTAGGACGTACCACCTTCTCGTGGATGGCAGGCAGAGAGAGGCATCCCTCTTCTGACGAGTCGGTATTCGTCTCATCATACTCCACAATATGAGGATTGATAAACACCTGACGGAAGCCTTTATATTCAGGCAGATCTTCTGACAACACATCGAGATCGATGACAGACAGACGTATTGCCTTGCCAATCTGAGGAGCAGCCAGTCCGATACCATCCGACTCTGCAAGTGTCTCCCACATATCCTCGATAAGCTTTTTCAGATCAGGATATTCAGGAGTAATATCTTCAGCCACCTTGCGAAGCACTGGCTGACCATATATATAAATAGGTAATACCATTTTAAAACTTTGAGTTTTGAACTTTAAACTTTATGATTACCTTTTGCGAGAGCGGAGGTAATCCTCGAGTATTATCGTAGCAGAAATCTCATCTACGAGAGCTTTATCCTGACGGGTTTTCTTCTTCAGGCCTCCATCGAGCATCGCCTGATGTGCCAGGACAGAGGTAAAACGTTCATCGAAATATTCGATTGGCACCTCAGGCACAGCCTTACGCCAGCGATTTACAAACTGCTGCACACGTGCAAGGTTCTCGCTAGGCTGACCATTTGGTTGACGAGGCTCACCAATAATGATACGCTCTACTGGCTCTTTGGCGAGATAAGCTTTCAGCCATTCGAAGAGCTCTGACGTAGAAACAGTCGCCAACCCCCCAGCAATAATCTGTAATGGGTCGGTGACTGCTATGCCAGTACGCTTCTTACCGTAATCTATTGACAGTATCCGCGCCAAACTGCTTACTGGTTAGAGAGCAACCATGCGTCCTTGTAAGCCTCCTGCTCACGGAATTGGTCACGGCTACGGGCAGCATCTGCCTTATTGTCGAATGTAGCAGCTACTACACGGAACATATTGCGATCCTCATTCTTTACAATCTGAGCATCATAACCAGCATTCCTCAGACGCTGCTGCAAACCCTCTGCATTAGACTGCAGGCCGAAAGAACCAACTACAACGCTGTAAGCCTTCAGACCACTACCGTTAACAACGGCAACACGCTCAGAGCGAACAGAAACATTATCATAGTTGTCAACTCTGCGAACCTCGTTTGCAGGTTTTGTCTGTACTGGAGCAACCACTGCTGGTTCCTGATAGGTGGCAGGCTGAGTTGTCTGCTGCTGAGCTGTCTGAGTGTCATACTGCTTAGCTTTCTCGTAAGCCTTCTTGTAGGCACTTTCACTTGATTTACAACTTGTCATGCTCATTGCGAGACAGAATCCTGCACACAAAACAATGTACTTCTTCATTTCCTTAAATTATTTTAATGTTATACTTCTGTTTCAAATAATGCTGCGAAATTACAAAAAATCGCACAAAAAGAGCAAAAAAAAGCACATAAAGTTTGTTAAATGAAGAAAATATCGCCATTTTAACAAAAAATGACAGGCAAAAGAGCCCCAATTTCGAAATAATTCCGTAAATTTGCGAAGTGTAAACAAATGTTTAATTCAAATATTATCAAGTATGAAGAGTTTAGGTTATATCGGAGCATTCCTTGGTGGAGCCATCGCTGGTGCAGCCATTGGAATCCTTGTAGCCCCAGAAAAGGGTCAGGATACTCGCGTTAAGATTACTGATGCTGTAGAAGGTTTCCTTAAGAAGCACAACATCAAGCTCAGCCGCAAGGAAGTGGTTGATCTCGTAGACGATATTGAGGACGCTACAGAAGAAGAGTAAGCAATGTTATCTAGCGACAAGAACGTAGAGACGATTGCGCAACTCATCGAGGTTCTGAAGCATTACCTCGGTCTTCAGAAAGAGTATCTGAAACTTGACGTGATTGACAAGGTGGTACGCCTTCTAACAGCAGCCACCTTGGCAATCGTATTTATCCTTATCATCATTGCCGTTTTGATGTATGCCTCTTTTGCCTTTGCATTCTGGCTTGCAACATTTACCGGTGCTGCAAAGGCCTTCCTCGTAGTAGGAGGATTCCACCTGTTGATTTTCATATTGTTTGTGTTATTCCGCAAGCCCTGGATAGAAAAGCCGTTAGTGCATTTCCTTGCAAGCCTGTTACTGGAGAAATAATCTGTAAATCAGAATCAAGATGTTACTAGAAAAGAAGCCAACTCAGACCTATCGCACGCTGGATGAGATCCGGCAGCGTAAGGAAGAACTTGCAGATCAGATCTATGGCGACAGCACTCGTATCTCTACTTTATGGAACGATACTTTCAACAGCAATGAGAATCCAACAAAGGGAGAAATGATTGCAAATCTGGTCAGCAAGGGATTTGTTGCTTTCGATGCCTTCCTTATGGTCCGCAAACTGATGAAGACATACGGATTAATCAAAGGCAGGTCAAGTAAGAGAAAGCGGAAATAAATCAGATATTTATTACCTGTCCGTCGTATGCCAGCTCAATACCAGCTGGCAGTTTTTTATTCACCTCTTCATGCAGGCCTATATCATGACAAGAGTGAATGATAAACGTTCGTTCTGACCCTATCCTCTGTGCAAAGGCAACAGCCTCATCCACAAGCTGATGGGAATGATGGGGTTTGTCATATCTCAGGGCATTAACCACCAACACTTTCACATCCTGCAGATAATCCATCTCACTCTCATTGATGGTCTTCATATCCGTGATATAAGCCAGATCACCAATACGATAACCCAGTATGGGCAGTTTTCCATGCATCACCTCGATAGGCACCACCTCGAGATCACCAAAAGATAGTTTCTGATGAGGCAGTATCTCATGGAGTCCGATGGCAGGCACTCCTGGATAGCGATGCTCTGCAAAACAATATGGCAACATCTCCAGCATCGACTCACAAGCCTTCGGATCTGCATACACATTCATCTCACCAAACTGACAATACGGACGTATATCATCCATTCCTCCCATGTGGTCATAATGCGCATGGGTGATAAGAATGGCATCAATCTTTCTGAATGGCTGAGGGAGAATCTGCTGACGGAAATCAGGACCGCAATCTATAAGCAAGCGTGTATCGTCTGTCTCTATGAGAGCAGAACAGCGAGTACGCTTATCGTGAGGGTCTGCGCTTTGGCAGACCTCACACCGGCAACCTATTACCGGCACGCCACACGATGTTCCCGTTCCTAAGAAAGTCAGTCTCATTTACAGATTTACAGATTTACGATTTGTTACACAATATTGACTTCTGGGTGAATGTCGATACCGAACTTTGCCTTAACGTCTCTACGGATGGTTTCACATAGAGTTACTATCTCTGATCCCGTAGCCCCTCCACGATTCACGAGCACCAATGCCTGCTTGTCATGCACCCCTGCATGTCCCAGGCTTTTTCCCTTCCATCCGCACTGGTCTATCATCCATCCTGCAGGAATCTTCACGTGGTCAGTATCAATGTCATAATGAGGCATTCCTTCATATTGCTCAGCGAGCGACTCGTATTTCCGTCGGTCCACAATCGGATTCATAAAGAAACTGCCAGCATTGCCCATCACCTTTGGATCAGGAAGTTTTGCATTACGTATCTCGATGATGGTATCTCTAAGCTGTTGGGCTGTAGGGGCAGCGATTCCTTTCTTCTCAAGCTCTGCACGGATATTTCCATAGTCGAGATGAGGTTCGAAGGTTGTCTTCAGACGATATGTCACACTGGTGATAAGATACTTATCCTTCCATTCATGTTTGAATCTGCTCTGGCGATAGCCATATCCGCATTCCCCACATTGGAATGTCACCACCTCACCAGTAGCTATACTTACTGCCTCGATGCTCTCTATCACATCCTTTGCCTCAGCTCCGTAGGCCCCGATATTCTGCACAGCAGAAGCTCCCACATCGCCAGGAATCAGCGAGAGATTCTCCATCCCATAGTATCCGGCTTCGATGCTTCTGGCAACCATATCGTCCCACACCTCACCGCTTCCGCATTTCATCCTGCAGTCATCATCAAAGGTATAGCCCTTGATACCTGAGCGCACCACGATACCATCGAAATCCTTTGTAAGCAGAAGATTGCTTCCTCCACCTATTATAATATAGGGTGATAACGAATTCCTTAGGATTCCTGCCACAAGCACAGCTTCATCCCTATCTTCAAACTCAATATATCTGCTACATCTGGCCTTGATACCAAATGTATTGTGCTCTTTCAGACTATAACTCTTGAAATCCTTCATCACGTAGTCATTTTCATCAGAAGCCATCTGCCACCAACCTTCTTGAATCGGAGTTCCATCTCAAGACCATTGGCGATGCCTCGCATAATGAAGATCTTCTCATTGTCTGTTGGAGTCATCTGACCATAGATGACGTTATATATTGTCTTTTCAGGCAACTGTGGTGCAAAAGCCTCCCAGGTGTCTGGTGTGATGATACCTTCCATAGTGTTGAAGTCATCATCTGGATCAGGACCAACAAAAGATACCGTCTTATTGATACTCTTCAACTGGAAATCCTTATCCGACACAAACTTCTTATAGAAACTGAGGAATGACGCATTGACATTCTTATCTATCGGCATCTCATTGATCTCCCTGAGCATCCAGGCTCCACGAATACGATTGAAGACATAATCCTTAACAAGATTCTTCTTCAACTGAATCTTCTCCACGACAGCCTGATTAATCGATGTATCCTTCATCAGCTTCATCTGCTCATCGTTGTCGAAAAGCAGCGTGTAATAGCCCTGACGAATGAAGAAGCGCTCATTGCTCCATGATTTCTTTTCGATGCTTTCTTTCTTATCCGGCTTGTTTACAGTAAGAGGGAAGATTATTCTCGATAACTGAAGTTTCTTGTTAGCTGCAAAGTTGAAGAAGAAATCATCAAACAACTCATCCATCGCCTTTGGTGTAGGAGTCTCTACCAACAACTGCTCCAGAGTGTCCATTACAACAGAGTCGATAGTATCTGCTACGGAGTCGGTTGGGGGCTCTTCATTACTCTGCATCTTGCCTCCTGTACAGGAGAACATCAGCAATAATCCAGCGGCGATAACGAGTAAAATCCTCTTCATTATCTCAAATTTGGGGCAAAGTTACAAAATTTTTCAGACATAAGTACATAAGAATATATTTTTTTTTGTTTCTTTTGTTCTTTTGTTCAAAAAAATAAGTACCTTTGCACGCGAATTTGCAAATTTACGCTATTATGATACTTGATAAGATAGACGAACTGCTCAAAGAAGTGCAGGAATTAAGTGCTAAGAATGCAGAGGAAGTAGAACAGCTCCGACTGAAATATCTCAGTAAGAAAGGTGAGATTACAGCTCTGATGAACGACTTCCGCAATGTTGCTGCTGACGAGAAGAAGACCGTTGGTATGAAGATCAACGAACTGAAGACTCTCGCCACAGAGCGCATCAATCAGTTACGTGAAGAAGTGGAGACTCAGGATACAGGTGAGCTAATGATGGACCTTACCCGTACTCCATACCCTATTAAGTTAGGCACACGCCATCCTCTTACTATTGTCACCAACGAGATTATCGACATCTTCTCCCGTATGGGATTTGTACTTGCCGATGGTCCTGAGGTAGAGGATGATCTCCATGTGTTCACAAAGATGAACTTCGCTGCTGATCACCCAGCTCGCGACATGCAGGATACCTTCTTCGTGTCTCAGCATCCCAATGATGTAACAAAGAACATCCTTCTCCGTTCTCACACATCTTCTGTTCAGGCTCGTGTGATGGAGAACATGCATACAGAGGATGGTAAGCTAACATCTCCCATCCGTGTTATCTGCCCAGGCCGTGTTTATCGTAACGAGGCCATCACAGCCCGTGCACACTGTTTCTTCCATCAGGTAGAGGGTCTGTATATCGACAAGAACGTATCGTTCACAGACCTGAAGCAGGTTCTTCTATCATTCGCTAAGGAGATGTTCGGCCCTGACACCAGCATCCGTCTGCGTCCAAGTTACTTCCCATTCACTGAGCCTTCTGCTGAGATGGATATCTCTTGCTTTATCTGTGGTGGCGAGGGATGCGGATTCTGTAAGCATACCGGCTGGGTAGAGATCCTTGGTTGTGGAATGGTTGATCCTAACGTTCTCGAGCAGTGTGGCATCGATTCGAAGATCTATTCAGGCTATGCCTTTGGTATGGGTGTTGAGCGTATCACCAACCTGAAATATCGTGTATCAGACCTCCGTATGTTCTCTGAAAACGATACCCGTTTCCTCGAAGAATTCGAAGCTGCCGATTAAAAGAGCCCAAATGAGCCTATTTCATTGATAAACATCAAAAATACGGGCTGTTTGCGCACACAATCGCAATTTTTCTTGCAAAAAGACAAAAATAGTCGTACCTTTGCATCGTCAAACAAAGACAAAGATGTAATTAAAGTAGGGGCATCAGGATAACAATTAGCCCCGAGTAAAGAAAAGAAAGGGTAAAAAGATGATGAAAAAGATTTTAAGAAAAATGAAGGACAGTGAGGCTTACAAAGAATATTGCATAAATATGGCTAGACTTTACAACTGGAGAGCCTCTTACTAAAGAAAAGGATTGAACGCGAAAGCATTCAATCCTTTCTTTTTTCATATAATCTTATACGCTCCTCAATACTCATCTTAGCATACTTACGCCACTCCTGCGCCCCACCCTCGCACTTCTTAAGATAGTCAAGGTCATACATCCTGGCATAAGCCTCCATCTCAAATGGATTAAGCAGATAGGCAGCATTCCTTACAGTAAAGTGACGTTTTTTCCTACTTATTTTAATCTTCAGCCAATACCATATATATAATATGTAGAAGCGAAGCCATGAGTCGCCACACGATTGTGCCTGGCATAGATGAATCATCTCGTGATTCTTCAGTGAGTTATATCCGCTGTTGAATCTGTCGGCATCTGCCTGAGTCGGAGTGAGGATTTGTCCGAAGAATGTCAACCCCTCATAACCCTTACGAATCCAGAAGGTGTTGACCACAGCAGGCATGTCTGCTACCCTACTGGGCCTCACAGACCTCCACATAATCGGTATCACTCTAAGCATCATCCACATAATCGGGCACAAAGGTACGAATTTCACTGAAAAAAATGCCCCATTCGCTGAAAAAAGTTGTCCAACGCACTATTTCTCCCTACCTTTGCATCACAAAAAACATAAAGTATAATTTTAAAACTACAGCAAATATGAAGAAGATGAATCTTTTCTGGATTGCAGTAACGGTATGGTTCGCAATCGCAGCATGCAGTACTGACGATAGTTGGGACATGGGAGGCTCCAACAGTCAGAACAGCTCAACGATGTCAAACAGCAACGACGACAACTCTGCAACCACTGGTTCAGCAGAAAATGTTGTCAATGGTGTATCTACCAATGGCGATGTACAGTCATTTACTGTAGCTCTCAACAAAAACGCCATCGCAGAGAGTCTTAACGTCGATACCGAAGATGATGACTACATCGAGAACACAACCTTCGCCAACACCATCACCATTACTTTCTCTTCCTCAGGTAATGCAACTGTTAGTGGCGATGATGCAGGCATCGTTAGCATCACAGGCAATGATGTCGTAGTAAACAACGAAACAGGCAAGGTCATTAAGTACATCCTCACTGGTGAGACCAACGACGGATTCTTCAAACTTTATAGCACCAAGAAACAGGCCATCGTGCTCAATGGTGTAAAAATCACCAATCCTGATGGTGCTGCCATCAACAACCAGAGCAAGAAACGTACATTCATCGTGCTCAACGACGGCTCTAAGAACTATCTCACAGACGGCACGAAATATGCTGATGCCGTAGACACAGAGGATATGAAGGCATGCTTCTTCTCTGAAGGTCAGCTTATCTTCAGCGGTTCTGGTTATCTTGAGGTCGACGGCAACTGCAAGGCAGGTATCCGTAGCGATGATTACGTTCGTACACTTCCAAAGACGAATATCTACGTCGATGCATCATCCGGCAACGGCATCAGAGGTAACGATGCAGTTATCGTCACTGGCGGAGTGATAAACGTAAATGTCACAGGTACTGCAGATAAGGGTATCTCTTCAGACGGAGAGGTTCGTATCGATGGCGGACGCACCACTATCATGACCAGTGGAGGCTATGAATACGACGAGGACGACAAGGACTACTCTGCATGCTCAGGCATCAAGGCCGACAGCATCGTGAATATCAATGGTGGTGAACTCAACATCAAGTCTACCGGCATCGGAGGCAAGGGCATCAACTGCGACGATAAGATAAACATCAACGATGGAGTAATCCGCATCATCACCACAGGCAAGCGTCAGAAAGACTCTAAGGGAAGTGTTTCTCCAAAGGGTATCAAGGCCGATGGCAATATCACCATCAAGGGCGGACAGACACAGATACGTCTCGAAGGAACAGGCGATGGCACAGAGGCTCTCGAGAGCAAGGGCGAGATACATATCGAGGCAGGCACACTTGAGTGTTACAGCTACGACGACGCCATCAACTCAAAGGGCAACCTCTATATCGATGGTGGCTACGTATATGCCAGAGCAACGAATAATGACGGTATCGATTCCAACATGAATCTCTATATAAACGGTGGTGTAGTTATTGCCGAGGGCGGACAACAGCCTGAGTGTGGTATCGACGCTGCAGAAGGTTATTCAGCATTTATCAATGGTGGAACAGTGATTGCCGTTGGCGGAGGATTACAGGCAATATCTTCTTCATCCAAACAAGCCAGCATCGCTGTCAACGCATCACTGGGATCCACTATTGGAGTGCTGTCAGGCTCAACGGCAATCTTAGGATATAAGATGCCAACATCCAGCAGCGGCACAGCCCTGATGATATCTTCTCCTTCATTCAAGAGTGGCAGCAGCTATACACTTCGCAGCGGAGCGGAGATTAGCGGAGGCACATCGTTCTACTCTCTCACCACTGGTTGCACCATAGGCAGCGGAAGTCAGAGTGTTGATGTCACAGCCTCGACATCCATCGGCAGTTCGATGGGCGGAGGAATGGGCGGAGGTACCATGCCTGGTGGAAGCGGACGCCCTGGTGGATGGTAAAAAGAAATAAAAAGATATTAGCGAAAAGTGAAAAGTGTAATGCTTTTCACTTTTTTTTCGTAACTTTGTCGCCAAATTACGAATCAAAATGGACGAGATACAGAGAATCAACCAACTGCGAAAGGAGCTGCACGAGCATAACTATCGTTACTACGTGCTAAACCAGCCCACGATAGGCGACCAGGACTTCGACTTCCTTATGCACGAGTTACAAGACCTTGAGGCTAAGCATCCTGAGATGGCCGACCCCAACTCCCCCACCCAACGTGTGGGCAGCGACCTTAACGCAGAGTTCCGTCAGGTAGAACATAAATACCCTATGCTCTCACTTGCCAACACCTACAATGAACAGGATGTTGCCGACTGGTATGATAGTGTTAAGAAAGGTCTTGCAGGCGAGGATTTCGAGGTATGCTGCGAGATGAAATACGACGGACTGTCCATCTCTCTAACCTATGTCGACGGCAAACTTACTCAAGCTGTTACCCGTGGCGACGGAGTGCATGGTGATGATGTTACTGCTAACGTCAAGACGATACGAAGCATCCCACTTGTATTAAGTGAAGAGTGTAGAACTGAGAGTTTAGAGTTTGCTACCGCTACTCATGGGACAGCGGCAGCAAACTCTACACTCTACACTCTCAACTATAGAATCCCTCGTGAGTTTGAGATCCGTGGTGAGATACTCATGCCCTGGGCGGTGTTCGAGCGCCTGAACAAAGAGCGTGAAGAGGCAGAAGAACCCCTCTTTGCAAACCCAAGAAATGCTGCCAGTGGAACACTCAAGAGTCAGAAATCAAGTCTTGTGGCTTCTCGTCAGCTCGACGCTTACCTCTACTATCTCTTAGGCGAGGAACTCCCTGCTGAGGGTCATTACGAGAACCTCGAAGTGGCACGCAGCTGGGGATTTAAGATCTCTGAGGGCATGAAGAAAGTCAAGACCCTACAACAGATCTACGATTTCATCAACTACTGGGACAAGGAGCGCAAAAACCTCCCTGTGGCCACTGATGGTATCGTACTAAAGGTCAACTCCCTTCGCCAGCAGCGCTCTCTTGGCTTCACGGCAAAGAGTCCCCGCTGGGCCATCGCATATAAGTTCAAGGCAGAGAGAGTATGCACCCGTCTTAATGAGGTGACCTATCAGGTAGGTCGTACTGGAGCCATCACCCCTGTGGCAAATATGGATCCTGTCCAATTGGCTGGTACCATCGTAAAAAGAGCCACCCTCAACAACGAGGATTTCATCAAGAGCTTCGACCTCCATATAGGCGACTACGTATATGTAGAGAAAGGTGGTGAGATTATCCCAAAGATAGTCGGTGTGGATATCGACCAGCGTCCTATCATCGCACAGCCTGTACAATTCATCAAACGCTGTCCTGAGTGTGGCACTCCTCTGGTGAGATATGAGGGCGAGGCAGCATGGTATTGTCCTAACGATACCGGTTGTCCTCCACAGATCAAAGGTCGTATCGAACATTTCATAGCCCGTAAGGCGATGAACATCGACTCTCTGGGTCCTGAGACCATCGACGACTACTATCGTCAGGGACTTATCAAGAACATCGCAGACCTCTACAAGATCGAGGTTCAGCAGATCAATGGCGACGGCTCTCGCACCAAGTCGGCACAGAAGATTGTCAATGGCATTGCAGCATCCAAGGACGTGCCTTTCGAACGTGTGGTCTTCGCCCTCGGCATCCGTTTCGTGGGAGAGACATCCGCACGACTCCTTGCCCGTCATTTCAAGAATATCGACGCTCTGATGAATGCAGGCATAGAGGAACTTCAGGAGATAGAAGGCATTGGCGAGGTGATGGCAAAGAGCATTATCACCTATTTCCACGATGAGAAGAATCTCGAGATCATCGAGCGTCTGCGCAGCTACGGCCTCCAGATGGAACTCTCTGAGGCTCAGACGGCTCAGACCAGTGATAAGCTAGCAGGCCAGAGCATAGTAATCAGTGGTGTCTTCGCCCATCACAGTCGCGATGAATACAAAGCCATCATCGAGCAGAACAGTGGAAAGAACGTAGGCAGCATCAGCAACAAGACCTCCTTTATCCTTGCAGGCGAGAACATGGGTCCCTCAAAACTCCAAAAGGCTGAAAAACTCGGCATAAAGATAATGAGTGAAGACGAGTTCCTCGAGTTAATTGAAAATTAAAAAATTGAGAATCAAGATGAGACGATTCCTGATAAGTTTATCATTTATCATTTATCATTTTTCATTTAGTTATGCCCAGTTCGTCACTGGCATAGAGCACCAGTACAAGGGTCCCCAAGACTCCCGTTGCATCGACATTATGGGTGTGCCTCTCGAAGGTCCTGACTCTGTATTCGTCCCTGCCATAGAGAGTATTGGCTTCGAGAGAGTGGTATCCGAAGACGACGAGCCAAACACATATTATTTCCGTGGCGACTACTACGGCATCAAAGCCAACCTCGTAATAGAGGCTGATGAGAAGACCAAGCTCCTATCCACAGCCCTCGTCACCAGCGGACCCTATCGCACTTTCGCACTCTTCGATCGCAACAACCGTTATTTCCTTCTCAAGCTCCAGCGTCAGTATGGCAACTTCGAGGCCAAGGGCGACGGCTCGCTGCATACGATGACCAACGTAGGCTACATCAAGATCTCAAATACCCTTCACGAAGATAAGTCGCGCACCATTAAGGTGTTCTATCTCAACACTACTCCTTATTATAAGGATGCTGTAAACATGGGGTTGAAGGGTGCTGTGCAGGAGGTTATCACAGAGAATCCTGTGGCAGAGAACGGCATCGAGCATTTCGACCCTCAGGGCAAGTCTACAGGCACAGACCTCATCGACCGTGTGTATAGTCCCACAGGCTATCTCCTCTCTGCTGCCATGCTCGAGCCCACTGGTGCCAAGAGTCTTATCGATTTCGAATACGACGAGAGCAACCGTCTTATCAAGCGCACTCTTATCAACACCAAGGAGAATATCCGTAGTGTGAATGAATATACCTACAATGATGACGATGAGATAAAGCAGCAGACCCAGAAGGTGTTTGATGCGAAAAACGAGTGCATCATGTCAATCACGATGAAGAACAACTACACCTCTCACGACGATGAGGGCAACTGGATAAAAAACGATCTGAAGCTGATGTATTGGGAGAAAAACCGCCAGCCTCAGAACATGAACGTCACCCAGACCCGCACGATAAGCTACTGGGAAGAAGATTAAAAAAAATCCCCGCTCAGTCCGAGCGGGGATTAATTATCATTTATTCTTTATCATTTAAAGATTCAGGCTCTTCTTGATTGACTCGATCTTCGTCTCAGCCTCCTTGATGCAGCGCTCGTAGTCGGCAGCACCCTTGAAGCTTGGGTTCTTAACCTCTGTGTAGAACTTGATCTTAGGCTCAGTACCAGAAGGACGAACAGATACCTTTGTTCCATCATCGCAGAACCACTGCAGCACGTTAGAGGTGTCAGGCATGTCAATCTTCTCAACGCTACCGTCAGCCTTCTTAGCCTCGAGGCTCTTGAAGTCCTTGGTCAGAACAATCTTCGAACCACCCAGATCCTTTGGAGGATTAGCACGGAAGTCGGTCATCATCTGCTTAATCTCGTCGGCACCACTCTTACCAGGACGAACCACATTAATTGTAACCTCCTTAGAGAATCCGTACTCTGCGTAGATATCCATCAGCAGGTCGTACAGGGTCTTGCCGTTGTCGCGAGCCCAAGCGGCAATCTCGCAGATAAGACAGATAGATGCTGGGGAGTCCTTATCACGAACCTTGTCGAATGGCAGGAATCCGAATGACTCTTCACCACCACCGATATACTTCTTCTTGCCCTCATTTACACGGATCTCGTTGGCAATCCACTTGAAGCCAGTGTAGCAGTCCATATACTCTACGTTGTTCTTCTTTGCAATCTCAGCGATAACCTCTGTGGTAACGATGGTCTTTACCAGGAACTCGTTGCCCTTCAGCTGACCCAGCTTCTTCTTGTTGGCGATGATGTACCAAGAGAACATCATACATGTCTGGTTACCATTCAGGATTTCCCACTCGCCCTTAGAGTTGCGGCATACGATAGCCAGACGGTCTGCATCAGGGTCAGAAGCAATTACGAGGTCAGCATTCAGCTTTGTTCCGAGCTTCATACCCAGTGTCATAGCCTCTGCATTCTCTGGGTTTGGAGATACTACTGTTGGGAAGTTACCGTCGATAATCATCTGCTCAGGAACCACGTGGATATTCTGGAATCCCCATGAGCGCAGAGCCATTGGAATAATCACGCGACCTGTTCCGTGCATTGGAGAGTAAACGATGTTGAGGTCCTTCTGGCGCAGGATAACATCCTGGTCAACCATTGCCTCCTTGACAGCCTGGATGTAGTCCCAGTCCATCTCACCACCGATGATGTCGATCAGTTCCTTGTTGCCTTCGAACTTCACATCCTCGATCTTCACCTTGTTCACCTCGTCGATGATACCCTTGTCGTGTGGAGCCAGCACCTGAGCACCATCGTCCCAGTAAGCCTTGTATCCGTTATACTCTCGTGGGTTGTGAGAAGCTGTAACATTCACACCTGCCTGACAGCCGAGCTGACGGATAGCGAATGAGATCTCTGGTGTAGGACGTAGGCTCTCGAAAAGATAAACCTTGATGCCGTTGGCAGAGAAGATATCAGCCACTGTCTCAGCAAACATACGTCCGTTGTTGCGGCAGTCGTGACCTACCACTACAGCATTCTGCTTGCCAGGGAATGCCTTCAGGATATAGTTGGCGAAGCCCTGTGTAGCCATACCTACGATATACTTGTTCATGCGGTTAGTACCTGCTCCCATGATACCACGCAAGCCACCAGTACCAAACTCGAGGTTCTGATAGAAAGCGTCGATAAGTGCTGTCTTGTCAGCATCGTCGAGCATTGCCTGAACCTCTTTTCTTGTCTCTTCGTCGAAAGCTGGGCTGAGCCACTCTTTCGCCTTTGCCTCACACTGGGCAATGAGTTGTGAATTGTCTGCCATAATAATTCTATAATGTTTTAGATTAAAATTTGATTCTATCCCACAAAGTTACGAATTATTATTCATACTTTGTGAATTATGGCTTTCAGACAGCTCTTTTTTAAATAAGTTTAACAGCTTTGGAGCATTTGCTTTCCTCTTATCTCTTCAACAGCTTGTCAATCTCGTCAAACTGCTTTCCCATGTTCAGGTTGAAGTATATTCGATACAGTGCCGGAGCCCATTTCTGTTTCTCCGTTGGCGCCAGCTTACGATAATTCTCCATATACGGCATCGCTTTCTGATACATCTTTCGTATCTGTTTCTTATGTCGCTGCGGATCCATGTTCAGTGCGATATTCAGATATGCCGTTCCTGCATTGAAATAGGCCTCTGCCATAGAGTCGTTCTGGGCTATCAGCTTCTCGGCATATTTCAGGCTCTCGGCATATTTCTCCTGTTGCATGAGCACGTTCGACTTTGCAAAGAGATACAGTTGGTTCAGCGAGTCGGCCTCCAGGGCATAGTCCACCGTTTTCAGGGCCTCGTCGAGCTGTCGTTTCTGGGTATAGCTGTCCATCAGTCGTGCGAAGAAATAGCTTGACGTGGGATACTCTTCGAATCCCTGAGCGAGTGTTGCCACATACATCGAGTCGTCTTTCAATTGTCGCCACGACTCAGCTACATACTGCAGCGTACGCTCCCGACGTGCAGAGTCTCTCAGAGCCAGGTTACGATAGCGTAGTGTGAGCACAGGCTGTTGCTGACGATATCCGCAGTAGGTGGCCCAGTAAGCGGCCTCGGCCATGTGGGGGTCATTATCCACAGAGATATTATACCCCTCAAACAGAGGCTGGCGCTGGCAGTCTATATACGTCTCGAAATAGTCGTATGCTTTCTTCAAATCATTCTTCCTCACGTGATAAGCTCCGCCAAAGAACAGGTTCGGACGATAGCCGTTCATATCCCTCGCCACCGACTTTCGCAGTTCGATATCCACCCTACCCTTCTTGTCTGGACGGGCATCCACAGAGTCGAGGGTAAAGGCGATGGTGAAGAGCTTTCTTACGAGCGAGAAGAATTTAGCCGTGTCCTGCTGCTGTTTACGATAGAATTTCTCGTTGGCCTGCTCATACTGTTTCTGCACGCTCTGCCACCAGTAGTCGTAGACACGTTTGTTATCGCGGTTCGTTGAGTCCTTCAGAAGGTCGGTCATCAGTTTTTCAGCCTTATCGAAGTTTTTCCCGCTCTTAATATAGATACGGGCTTCCTGCAGCTGCCGTCTCTGTGCCGACGCAACCGTAGCAATTAAAAAACAACATAATACCACTGAAAATATCCTGAACTTCATCCTTCTTTTTACCTTATTATATATTTTGCGAATGCAAAGGTACTCAATTCTCTCTGCACCCGCAAAATATTTGAGAGTTTTTAACTAAACGATTCTTGCCAGAAGACCTATCAAGGCCATGTGGATGGGATAGTAATAGTAGAAGAACTTTCCGAGCCAGCTGCATCGGCCTCGCTCTCCGTTGTACATCGCCAGCAGCGGCACCGTCAGCCAACAGGCCATGTGAACCATGCCGTATGTCTTACTGTGGAAGATAAAGAAGCCCACGGCATAAAGCGTGATGATAAACATCATCCACAACATCTGCTTGCTGAAGTCGCCACGATTCCGTCCTATCATGAGTATGGCGACGATAGCAATAACCTTCAGCGCATTTCCACTTAATCCTAATTTCATCATTCGAACTGCAAAAATACAAATAATAATTGATACCACAAAACATTAAGAGATTATTTGCAGATTTATC
Organism: uncultured Prevotellaceae bacterium; assembly: GCA_902761605.1. Taxonomy (GTDB): domain Bacteria; phylum Bacteroidota; class Bacteroidia; order Bacteroidales; family Bacteroidaceae; genus Prevotella. The sequence continues at coordinate 530 of CACWLC010000040.1, read as the reverse complement.
TTCCTGCGATTCCATTTCGGACGGACTGCGAAATGCACCCAGACGGTAGATCCTCGTATTTCGATAATCAGTTCATCAAAGTCCTCTCGGGCATTGTCTGCGATATCGAGCAATATCACCGCATAGCGAAGGGCTTGCTCCTTGCCTAAGCATCTTATATCTGCCGCACAGCCCACGAGGTGATTTGAGGTGGGGCTCCCCCCTGCCCTCTTATTCACCTCCCAAGAGCGATATGCAGAGTTGATGATGATTGGATCACCGGTTCCTGAGCATGCCGAAGGATCACCATACCTATTATTCCATTCACTACGAAGCATCTCCAGCCAACTGCAGAGGCGCTTCAGGTTCTCAATAGCCACATGACTCGGAATATTCCCGTCCGCTGTCTTATGACTTGTCTTCGTCATCTCTCCCAGCGTAAAGTGCTGGGAGAGTTTCATTTGTTTATTCATTTCTACTATACTCATTCTGTTAATCTGTTACTATGTCTTTAAAAGTTATTCTGTCTTTTTGATTTGACCATTTGAATC
>CACWLC010000039.1 GCA_902761605.1 uncultured Prevotellaceae bacterium | reverse complement strand
TTCGTTTGCTTTTTGGGCATCTTGGGCTGCCTCACGCATCAGTTGCGACAGAACCTCGTCGGTAGGCTCTTCCATACTTGTCAATTTATATGTGTCGATACTCATATTGTAGTTTTTTATTATTGTTGCTGCAAAGATAGGAAAGATATCAATACCTTCCAAATAATTCAGGAGTTTTTTATCAATTATCCCACTTTAAATGCCACATTTGCATTCACTTCGTCGAAAGTGATATCTAAAATTGCTTGACGGACAAAAAGTGTCCGACCTGTTTAGAAATTAGCTTTTTAGCTTTTTAGCATTTTTGTTTTTTTTTAGGTGTTATTGCGAGATGCTGTTTGGCACGAATGTCACGTCAGTCAGTTTTATCTTCGCTGTCGGCTCATGGATATCCTGCGCAGTGCTGTTATAGACAAACAGGCTGTTTCTGACATAGATGTCGTGTACGCAGTTCAGACCTGTCAGTCCGCTGGCTTTGATGCCCGTATTCGCCCCTCGGCAGACTATGCGGTCGATATGGATATCCTGGAAGTCGGGCGTCCATACCTTGTCCTCGGCAGAGAAACTGTCTACATAGGCGGGGTCGAGAAACAGCTTCTTGGTATCGCCAGGCGCCTGATCGGCATAGTCGCAGTGGAAGACTATGGCCTCGTGGACAATGTCGGACATCATGATGTCGCTTATGAACATCTGTTCCGTCTTGCCTCCGCGTCCGATGAAGCTCTTGAACCTCAGGCCTGTATCCGTCTGCGTGAAGGTGGAATGACGGCATACGATGCGCCGCATACCCGCCGCGATATTACTTCCCAGCACAAAGCCGCCGTGGGCATGACACACTTTGCAGGACTGTATGAGGAAATCCTCGTTGCCACTGATGCGCCCCGCTTCCGGACGGTCGCTCTTCAGGCAGATCCCGTCGTCGCCCACGTCGATGGTGGTGTTGACAAGGAGCACGCGGTGACAGTCGGTAAGGTCGATGCCGTCGCCGTTCTGCACGTTCCATGGGCAGCGGACAGTGATGCCGTCGATGATCAGGTCTTCACAGTAGAAAGGGTGTATGTGGAAGCGCGGAGAGTTCTGGAAGGTCGGTCCGCTCAGCAGCACACGACGGCAACTGGTAAGCTTCACAAGATCGTTTCTCATCTTCTCCTGTTTCTGTGGCGTCTCGGCAATATCAGGATAGCCCGAGGTGAGCTGCCAGGCATACCACAGCAGTCCATCGTCGGTAACGTAGCCGCCCTTCTGCAGCAGAAGGTTCCACTCCACGTCGCTCATCTTGCTGCGCTTGGCATAGTGCCAGCCGCCACCATTGCCGTCGATGGTGCCCTTGCCGGTGATGGCGATGTCGTGGCAGCCGTCGGCAGAGATGCAGGGCATGCAGCGCCCGCGACTGTCGAGATGTCCTGTGTAGAGGCGTTTGTCGGGTGAGAAATAAATCAGGGCGTTTTGCTCCAGATGCAGGTCGATATTGCTCTTCAGTTCTATGGGACCTGTCAGCCATACACCCTCGGGCACGACGAGCCGTCCGCCTCCCTGGCTCTCCAGAGCGGCTATGGCCCTGGCGAAGGCATCGGTACAGAGTGTCAGCCCGTTGCCCACAGCTCCGAAGTCTGTAAGGCAGACGCTACGGTCGGGGATTTGAGGTCCGGTTACTTGTTTCACATCGACGGGCAGGTCGGTATAGTAGCGGGTATAGTCTTCCGCAAGTGCACAGGCTGCTGAAAGCAGCAAGGCATAGCAAACAGTGAATAATCTGGTCTTCATCATTTTGACATTATTGATTTTCTTTTGCAAAGATAGACATTTTCCCAGAGAATCAGTCACTCTTACTGGTTAAAGTATGTTATATGCCTTGTGACATCAGATTTAATGTTGAATTACTTGCAAAGTTCGGAAATATTAATTATCTTTGCAGCGAATATGGAAGAAACAAGCAAGATACCACAATCGTGGAACAAATTCTACCTGAAGGACGTGTCGTTCGTCAACCTTATGACGAGACGTATCTTCAATGTCCTCATCGTGGCTAATCCCTACGACGCCTTCATGCTGGAGGACGACGGACGAATAGACGAGAAAATCTTCGACGAGTATATGGAACTGGGTATGCGCTACCCGCCATCGTTTACACAGGTGTCGACGACAGAAGAGGCGAGTGCAGTGATGAAGACCACCGACGTGGACCTCGTGATATGTATGCCCGGTAATGCCGACAACGATGCCTTTACCGTTGCCCGAGAGGTGAAGGCAGCCCATCCGAATATCCCCTGCGTGGTGCTCACACCATTCTCGCACGGTATCACCAAACGAATAGAAAACGAGGATATGTCGGTGTTCGACTACGTGTTCTGTTGGCTGGGAAACACCAACCTCATCATGTCGATCATCAAGCTGCTCGAGGACAAGATGAACATCGAGCACGACATCAACGAGGCCGGTGTGCAGATGATACTACTCGTGGAGGATAATATCCGATTCTACTCATCGGTACTGCCCAACCTATATAATTATATCCTCGCACAGTCGAAGCGCTTCTCTACCGAGGCCCTGAACCCTCACGCTGCAGCACAGCGAAAGAGAGGACGTCCGAAGGTGGTGCTCGCAACAAACTACGAGGAGGCGATGCTGCTCTATGAGAAGTATCATGAGAACACCCTCGGAGTGATATCCGACACCCGTTTCCCGATGAAGAGTGTGCCGGGAAGACTCTCGCATGTGGAGGAGGGCGACCCGGAGGCAGGACTGAAGCTGCTGCGCGAGATACGCAGGTGCGATGAGTATGTGCCACTGATACTCGACTCCTCGGAGACGCTCAACCGTGCCAAGGCAGAGGCTGAGGGATTCCACTTCATAGACAAGAACTCTACGAAGATGAATGTTGACCTCCACAAGCTGATGGAGGAGCATATGGGATTCGGAGACTTTATCTTCCGTGACCCGAAGACGAAACAGGAGATAGCCCGTGTGACATCGTTGAAGGAACTGCAGGACAATATCTTCAAGATTCCTACCGAGTCGTTGAAATATCATATCTCGCGCAACCACATGAGCCGTTGGCTTACGGCACGGGCCATATTCCCTGTGTCGGCATTCCTGAAACACGTAACATGGCATAAGCTCCAGGATGTGGATGCCCACAGACAGATCATCTTCGACGCCATAGTGCAGTACCGAAGGATGAAGAACATCGGAGTGGTGGCTGTGTTCGACCGCCTGAAATTCGACCGCTACGCACATTTCGCACGTATCGGAGAGGGCTCGCTGGGAGGAAAGGGTAGAGGTCTGGCATTCCTTGACCAGGTGATAAAACGTAATCCGGAACTCAACAAATACGAGCATGCTCCAGTGATGATCCCGAAGACGGTGGTGCTGTGTACCGACTTCTTCGATGAGTTTATGGAGAAGAATAATCTCTACCCCATAGCACTGAGCGACGCCCCTGACGAGGAGATACTGAAACATTTCCTCAGGGCACAGCTGCCCGACTCGCTGATAGCCGACTTCTTCACGTTCTTCGATGCCGTGAAGTCGCCTATCGCAGTAAGATCGAGTTCGTTGCTCGAGGACTCGCACTACCAGCCGTTTGCAGGTATCTACAGCACGTATATGATTCCTCTGCTGGAGGATAAGTACGAGATGCTCCGTATGCTGGCATGTGCCATCAAGGGTGTGTATGCGTCGGTATATTACAAGGACTCGAAGGCATATATGCTCGCCACACAGAACGTTATCGACCAGGAGAAGATGGCGGTGATACTGCAGGAGGTGGTAGGAAAACAGTATGGCGACCTGTACTATCCGAACTTCTCGGGTGTGCTGCGCTCGCTGAACTATTATCCCATCGGCGACGAGACGGCAGAGGAGGGTATAGCAAGTCTGGCCTTGGGATTAGGAAAATATATCGTCGACGGAGGACAGACGCTCAGAGTGTCGCCATATCACCCTAATCAGGTGCTGCAGACATCGGAGATGGAGACGGCACTCAGTGAGACACAGACACGATTCTATGCCCTCGACATGTCGCACGTTGGCGATGACTTCAAGGTGGACGACGGATTCAATATCAAGTCGTTGAGGGTGAAACAGGCCGATGCCGACGGTTCGCTGACATATATCGCCTCGACCTACGACCCCGTAGACCAGATGATACGCGACGGAATCTACGAGGGCGGACGAAAGATCATCTCCTTCTGTGGTGTGCTACAACAGGGTATCTTCCCATTGCCGGAGCTCTTGCAGATGGCACAGAAATACGGCTCTGAGGCGATGAAACGACCTGTGGAGATAGAGTTCGCATGTAACCTGAACAACGACCGCACGGGTGAGTTCTACCTCCTGCAGATACGACCTATCGTTGACTCGAAGCAGGTGCTCGACGAAGACCTGCAGAAGATACCTGACGAGGACTGTCTGTTGAGGTCGAACAACTCCCTCGGACACGGTATCTCTGAGGATGTGGTGGATGTGGTGTATGTGAAGACCGACGAGAACTTCACGGCTGTAAACAATCCTACCATCGCATCGCAGATAGAGAAGATAAACCAGGAGTTCCTCAATAATGACAAGAACTACGTGTTGGTGGGGCCCGGACGATGGGGATCATCTGACTACTGGCTGGGTATACCAGTGAAGTGGCCGCATATCTCTGCAGCGAGAGTCATCGTGGAGTCGGGACTGAAGAACTATCACGTGGATCCATCGCAGGGAACGCACTTCTTCCAGAACCTGACATCGTTTGGTGTGGGATATTTCACCATCAACACCTATACCGGCGACGGGGTGTTCCAGAAGGAGATACTCGACAGTATGCCGGCAGTGCAGGAGACGGAGTATGTACGTCATGTGAGGTTTGACAAACCCCTGAAGATCTTGATGGACGGAAAGAAACAGACGGGAGTGGTATTGTTGCCACAATAAATAAAAAATATAAAAATAAAAAATATATTGCAAACATATATAAAATTCTCTAACTATGAATCTAAATCTAACAGCTAACATTACGATGCCTGACCATGAGTTGAGGCGTCAGGTGATTGAATTGTGCAGAAAGGTGGAGAAACCTCTGCTGAAACTCTCTACAAAGGACTATGTGGAGAATGGTCTGGGACATCTCGTGGAACAGTTTGACGGACAGGCTGGTCTGGTGAACATCGAGGTGTTTAACGAACTGCAGCACACCATCACGGGATGGCCTGGAGGAAAACCCAATGTCGACGACAGTACCCGTCCGGAGCGCGCAAAACCGTATCCAAAGAGAGTGATAGTGTTCTCTCCGCATCCTGACGATGATGTCATCTCCATGGGAGGCACCATCCGACGACTGATGCAACAGAAACACGATGTGCATGTGGCCTACGAGACATCAGGTGATATCGCTGTGGGCGATGAGGAGGTACGTCGTTTCATGCATTTCATCAACGGCTTTAACACCATCTTCGCCAATGGCTCTGACGAGGTTATCAAGCACAGCTATCAGGTGGTGAAGAACTTCCTGAAAACCAAGAAGGAAGGTGATCTCGACACAGAACAGATACTGCGTCTGAAGGGACTTATCCGTCGTGGTGAGGCTCGTCTGGCATGTGAGTATAATGGCATCGACAGCAAGCATATCCATTTCCTCGACCTGCCGTTCTATGAGAGTGGAAAGATCGAGAAGCTGCCTATGTCGGAGCAGGATGTGATACCTATTCAGGAACTTATCTCTGAGATTCAGCCACATCAGATATATGTGGCAGCCGACCTTGCCGACCCTCATGGCACGCATCGTAAGTGTACTGACGCCGTGCTTGCTGCCATCGATGAGGAGAAGAAGGCTGGGGCAGAGTGGCTCAAGGACTGTAGGGTATGGATGTATCGCGGAGCCTGGGCTGAATGGGATGTGGCTGACATAGAGATGTGTGTGCCTATGAGTCCTGAGGAACTCAGAGAGAAACGTAATGCGATACTCAGACATCAGAGTCAGATGGAGTCGGCTCCATTCTTAGGTAATGACGAACGGCTCTTCTGGCAGCGTGCTGAGGACAGGAATCGTGAGACAGCACGTCATTATGATGAGTTGGGTCTGGCCTGCTACGAGGCGATGGAGGCGTTTGTGGAGTACAAGTTTTAGAGGTGAGAGATATGAAAAGACGACGGAATTATTTTTTATTTTTTATCTTATATTTTTTATTTAGCCCGGCACGGGCGCAATACAACGTCATTCCTTTGCCACAGAGCATAGAGTTGCAGAAGGGTGACCCCTTTACACTCGATGCCTCTGTGCAGATACTGGCTACGGGAGAGTTGCAACAGGAGGCAGAGTTCTTGAAGCAGTATCTCAATGAGCTGGTGGGACTATACTTCCCCATTGCTGCCAAGAAAGAAAAGAAGGTACGCTATATCGAACTGGCTATATCTCCAAAGGTGGCTGCTCGCGAGGGGTATGTGCTTACTGTCAACAGCAAGGGCGTAACCATCCTGGGAGGCTCGGCTGCAGGAGTGTTCTATGGCATTCAGACGCTGCGTAAGGCGCTGGCAACACCATCAGGCGCATCTGTGATCCAGATGTTTCAGTTGCAGGCAGCAGTAATCAAGGATGAGCCGCGATTCTCCTGGCGAGGCATGCATCTGGACTGCTCACGCCACTTCTGGTCTGTAGACTTCACAAAGAAGTTTATCGACCTCCTTGCGCTTCATAACATGAACACTTTCCACTGGCATATCACTGACGATCAGGGATGGCGCATAGAGATAGAGAAATGGCCTAGACTTACTGAGGTGGGGGCTCATCGCTCAGGTACGATCATTGGTACTAACAGCGATCTCGACGATGGAATCCCATACGGTGGCTATTACACCAAGGCTCAGGCTCGGGAGATTGTGGCATACGCTGCTGCTCGTCATATCACCGTTGTACCGGAGATTGACATGCCTGGACATATGCTCGCAGCCCTCGCCAGTTATCCTGAGTTAGGATGTACGGGCGGACCTTATCAGGTAGGACATTACTGGGGTGTATATAAGGATGTGCTCTGCGTGGGTAATGAACGGGTGTATCAGTTTGTTGAGGATGTGCTGGCGGAGATAATGGAGATATTCCCTTCAGAGGTGATACATATCGGAGGCGACGAGACTCCTACGGAGAAGTGGGAGACTTGTCCCAGGTGTCAGGCTCTCGGACTATCGAAGGATAAGATTCAGGCGCATTTCACCAAGCGCGTGTTCGACTATCTCACTGCTCATCAGCGCAGGGCTCTGGGATGGGACGAGATATTAGACGGTTGTCCTCAGGATGCTATGATAATGTCGTGGAGAGGCTCTGCTCCTGGAGCAAAGGCTGCAGAGGCAGGACACGATGTGGTGATGGCTCCTACGACACACTGCTATTTCGACTATCAGCAGGTGGAGGACAGGGAGTTTGAACCCAGCCGTTGTGGAGGATACATACCTATAGAGAAGGTCTATTCTCTTGACCCTGCACCTGATACACTCTCTGCAGAGGCCCGCAAGCATATCCTGGGCACACAGGCTAACCTGTGGTCGGAGTATATGACAAACGAAGAGATGGTAGAGTATCAGGCCCTGCCACGAATGTCGGCACTCACAGAGGTGCAGTGGACACAGCCAGAACGTAAGGACTTCGAGGGATTCAAAGGGAGACTGACGGAATTTACGAAGTTTCTGGAATATATGAATTATAGATATTGTAAGCATCTGTGGCCAGAGAGACAGATGCCGAGCCGTTGGCAGTTTTAGTGTTATGGAATATATAAAGCAATTTCCTGAATTGTTCAGGGGGAAGAAGGTGATGTATGTGCATGGCTTCGGGTCGTCAGGACAGAGCGGCACGGTGACACGTATCCGTGAGGTGTTGCCTCAGGCAGAGGTGATAGCTCCCGATCTTCCCGTCCATCCTCAGGAGGCAATGGATCTTCTGCGCGATATCTGTGAGAAGGAGAAGCCCGACCTTATCATCGGCACCTCGATGGGAGGCATGTATGCGGAGATGCTCTACGGCTTTGACCGTATCCTCGTAAACCCAGCCCTGCAGATGGGCGACACGATGAAGGAACACGGTATGATTGGTGCTCAGCATTTCTCTAATCCTCGTCAGGACGGAGTACAGGACTTCATGGTGACAAAGGCTCTGGTGAAGGAGTATAAGGAGATGACAGAGCAGTGTTTCGCTCAGGTGACTAAAGAAGAGACGGCAAGGGTATGGGGACTCTTTGGCGATGAGGATACCACTGTGAACACCTACGACCTGTTTCGTGAGCACTACCCTACGGCAATACGTTTTCATGGCGAGCACAGGATGAATGACAACTCGTTTATGCACTCTGTGGTGCCTGTGATACGTTGGATTGACGATCGTCAGGAGGGTAGGGAGCGTCCTATAATATATATAGGTGTCGACGCGCTCATCGATAAATATCAGAAGCCGCTGAGCTCTTCGCAGAAGACCATACGGACGCTGCTCGAGAACTATCAGCTATATTTCGTGGCAGAGGCTCCTGTCGATGCCAGGCACTATGAGGATATCAACCAGTGGTTGTATGAATATGTGAATGTGCCTGCATGGGGACATACCGTTTTCACCAACCAGAGGGAACTGCTTTATGGCGATTACTTTATCTCTACTGCAGAGAAATGGAACGGGATGGCGACACATCTGCAGTTTGGTAGCGATACCTTCAAGACGTGGGATGATGTGGCAGAATATTTCTCACGATTAGGAGGACAATGAGAAAATGAGGACGGCAATAATCGGCGGAGGTGCTGCTGGGTTCTTCCTCGCCATCAACCTTAAGGAGATGTGCGAGCAGATGGAGGTTACTATCTTCGAGAAGTCCAGGAAGGTATTGGCGAAGGTGGAGATATCCGGAGGAGGACGCTGTAACTGTACTAACTCCTTTGCCGAGGTGCGCGACTTGCAGTATGTCTATCCTCGTGGACACAGGCTGATGAAACGTCTGATGAAGGGCTTTTCGCATAGGGATGCATACGATTGGTTTGAGAAGCATGGGGTAAGACTCACCACTCAGGAGGATCAGTGTGTGTTTCCTATGTCGCAGGACTCGCACAGCATAATAAACTGTTTTCTGGCTGAGGCACGAAGACATAATGTGGAGATACGTATAGAGACGAAGATCGACTCTCTCGATGAACTCAGCGATTACGACTTTATCGCTGTCACCACAGGAGGCTCTCCTAAGGCAGAAGGCATCAGATGGCTGGAGCGGCATGAGGTAGAATCCCCTGTGCCATCGCTCTTTACCTTTCAGATCGACGACAAGGCTCTGCAGGCACTGATGGGAACGGTGGTGGAGAATGCTGTCACGATGATTCCTGGCACGAAGATGCGAGCTGAGGGGCCGTTGCTTATCACACACTGGGGCATGAGCGGACCTGCGATACTGAAACTATCGAGTTATGCAGCTCGTCATCTGGCAGAATGCGGATATAAGTCGCCTTTGGCAGTAAACTGGACAAGTCTCCATGACAACGAGGTGCTCTCAGTCCTCGAGGAGATAACCATCCGTCACTCCCAGAAACAGCTTCAGACCATATCCCCTTGTGGCTTACCATCGCGCCTTTGGTCATATCTCGTAGAGAAATGTCTGGGTGAGCGTGCCAATGGCCGATGGGGGAGCCTGAATAAGAAAGAGCTTAACCGTTTGGCTAACATATTAAGTGGTGGCGATATGTATCAGATAGCAGGGCGAGCTCCGTTTAAGGATGAGTTTGTTACCTGTGGAGGCGTATCGCTCTCTTCTGTCAATCCTGCTACCCTTGAAAGCAAAGAAAAACCCCACCTGTATTTTGCAGGCGAGGTGCTTGATATCGATGGGATAACTGGTGGTTTTAATTTCCAGGCTGCTTGGACTACGGCATATACTGTAGCTCAGGCAATAGCGAAATCATGCCAGATGTAATCCGTCATCTGCGATAGTTATCAGGCGACGACGATAGAGGTCGCCAACGGCTTGCTTATACGCTTTCTTGGATACTCCGAAACGTGCTGATATCTCTTCAGATGGTGACTTGTCGCCAAGGTCACAATAGCCATCGTGCTCATACAGGTATCTCAGGAGAATCTCTGCGAAGTCGAGGGCTCGCTCACGACCAGTGGTCTTCTGATATCTCTCAACCTTTGCCGTTGCCATCAGACGATGAGTCTTCTCATCTTCCATGATATACACGTAATAGGTCTTGCCTATCTCCATACGCTGTTTCTGTTCACGGAAGGGACAGAACAGATCCTTCATCAGTCCCCATTTCAGGAAGGCTCCGTACTCATTGGTCCAGGCACACTCCAGATAGGCAAACTCGCCCACCTTGGCGATAGGATGTTCTGTGGTGGCTATCGTACGCTCATCCTGATCGAGATAGATAAACACCTCTATCTCATCGCCAATCCGCATGTCGGGGGTGACATAACGGTTGGGCAGAAGGATATTTCCTTCATCGCCTCCATCGAGATAGAGTCCGAACTCGAGGCGTTTCTTTATTCTGAGTCTGTGGTATTCTCCGAGCTTAAGCATAATTCTTCAGGGGCTTGGGGTTCTTGGGGCTCTGCTGGGGCCACGATGAGACCATCGCGCAGATGGATAGTGCGATCAGTGATAGAGGCAAGACCCTCATCGTGGGTAACGATGACAAAGGTCTGTCCGAATTTATCTCTTAGGTCGAAGAAGAGCTGGTGGAGCTCTTTCTTATTCTTCGTGTCGAGTGATCCTGAGGGCTCGTCAGCGAGTATCACGGCAGGGTTATTCACCAGAGCACGGGCCACAGCCACTCTCTGCTTCTCACCTCCAGAGAGTTCATTGGGCTTATGGGTAGCACGATCTGCGAGACCCATGAAGTCGAGCAGTTCCTTGGCGCGCTCCTTGGCCTGACGATGCGACATGCCTGCGATATATGCAGGAATCATGATATTCTCGATGGCAGTGAACTCTGGCAACAGCTGATGAAACTGGAACACGAATCCCAGATGCTTATTACGGAAATCTGACAGTTTCTTTGACGACATCTTTGTGACATCAATACCATCAACAATCACACTTCCTGTATCAGGACGATCCAGTGTACCTATTATCTGCAGGAGCGTGGTCTTGCCTGCTCCTGAGGGACCTACGATACTCACCACCTCGCCCTTGCCGATATGCAAGTCGATGCCTTTAAGCACCTGCAGCGAGCCGAAGCTCTTTGTTATATCTTTTATATCTATCATAACTTCTTACTTCTCACCTCTCACCTCTTCTTATGTATCCATCTCAGTATAGCATCATATACACTCGACTCCTCATGATGCTGGGCCTCAGTAAAGCTCATACGGTCTTCCTTAGTGTCGCCATACTGGTCAGGGAAGATAATCATCAGATTCTTGCCAGAGTAGTATCTTGTGAGTTCATCCGGCAGACGCTCGATGGCATTCTTGTAAGAGATGGTTCCCTTACGGGCTGAGATAACCACAAAGAGATGATCGTCGGCGATAGTTGTCGCCAGACGAGGCAACTCATTCCAATGTCCCATAGGGGTATATTCCGCACGGACACTGGGGTGATTGTTGTTGATGAACTCTGCAATGAGTGACAACGACTCCGGGCGTCCATGAAACTGTATGCGACAGTCCAACTGTTCTGCCATCCTGCTCAGACGCTCCAGCCATCTGTGGAATCCAGGTTCGAACTCTGCCCTCGAAGGCACACACACCTGAATACGTCGCAGGGTGTTCAGGGGTTGTATGAAACGCGTGAGGATAATCTGACGATTCAGGCCGTTATAGAGACTCTGGATAAAGTCTCCCCAGAACTTTGGACTGATATCCGTATGCACGTGCATACCCATCACAATCTCAGAACAAGCAAACTCCCTGAAGGCGTGTTTGATGCCATTGGCGATGTTGGATGCCAGTCTTACCTGTGTCTGCATCTGCACATCGGCAGCAGTAGCTTGTTGCTGAAGACTCTCAAGAAGCTGAAGACCCTGTTTGCGGCCTACAGCGGATTTCTGGTCATCGTATACCACATTGAGTGCCACCAGTCCGCGATTCAGTTTCTGATTCCTCAGCAGCACCGCGAGACTGAGCAGTCCTGGGGCGATATCAGGATACTTCACACAGAGCAGTATCTTCTCATCGTCACCCTGGGCCTCACTCTCTTCTTTCCACTTCCCTCGCTCCTCAAGCACTATCTGCTGTGAGGCACGCTGGGTCATAATAGTAGAGATGATACATGTCACGAGTATCATGATAACGACACCATTCAGCATATCGTCATTCACGAGATATCTGCCTGGCGATACCTCCAGACGCATTCCTACCATCACCATCGCGATGGCTCCTGCAGCGTGGGCTGAGGTAAGTCCGAACATCATGTTTCCATCGCGCTGAGGCAGACGGAACAGCAGAGAGGATATATATGCAGCTACAGCCTTTCCGAAAGTGCCGAAGAAAGCGATGAGGAACACTACCCACAGCACATTACCTCCAGAAAACAGTGTCCTCACGTTGATAAGCATTCCCACACCTATCAGGAAATAGGGAATGAACACCGCATTACCAATAAACTCAATGCGATTCATCAGTGCTGACACACTTGGGATGTATCTGTTGAGGATCAGTCCAGAGAGGAAGGCTCCGAAGATGCCCTCCAGACCTATTAAGTTAGACATCGCGGCAGAGAAGAACATCACTGCGAGCACGAAGATATACTGCATCACAGAGTCGCTGTATCTGCGAAGGAAATACCTCGCCATCTTGGGGATGAGCACTATCGAACCAGCGATGAATACTGCGAGTTTCAGTATGAATCCCAGCCAGAACAGGAAGCCTCCTCCACCTTCCTCAAAGGCTCCTGACAGGGCGGCAATCATCACCAGCGCCATAAACAGCGATATCATCGACGAGCCTACGGAGAGCTGTACTGACGAGTGTTTCTTCAGACCGTATCGCCCCACGATAGGATAGGCCACCAAGGTGTTTGACGCCATGATACATCCCAGGAGAAACGATGCCGGATGGGAATATCCAAGCAGTGAACGCGACATGATATACGTAAGTATCAGTGGCACGAAGCATGTGAGAAGGCCGAAGATAAAGAAATGCCTGGAGTTTTTCTTCAGACTCTCAAGATCCATCTCAAGACCAGCGAGGAACATGATATAATATATTCCCACGTTGCCGAATATCTCGAAGGATATGTCGCGCTCAAGGATGTTGAATCCGTGATTGCCTATCACGACACCAGCAAGCACCATTCCGATGATATGAGGAATGCGCAGTTTACTCATCACGATAGGTGCGAAGAGGATAATCAGAAGCACCACGAAGAAGATCAACGTGGGGTCGGTGATGGGCAAATATGCGGCAATCATATTCATTTCGAGTGCAAAGGTAGTGCTTTTTTCGGAAAGAAATGTGAATAATGTGAATAATTGATTCAAAAAATAAAAAAAAAGTAGTAACTTTGCAGCCAAAATTATACATTCAAAATAAAATTAGACTTATGAAAGTAGCAATTGTAGGTGCGAGTGGAGCAGTAGGACAGGAGTTCCTGCGTATCCTCGCAGAGAGAAATTTCCCAATGGATGAACTGGTACTGTTTGGCTCTGAGCGCAGTGCCGGAACGAAGTACACCTTCAAGGGCAAGGAGATAGAAGTAAAGCTCCTGCAGCACAATGATGACTTTAAGGATGTTGACATCGCCTTCACTTCAGCAGGTGCAGGCACATCTAAGGAATTTGCAGAGACAATCACAAAGTATGGTGCTGTGATGATCGACAACTCTTCTGCCTTCCGTATGGACGACGATGTGCCCTTGGTAGTGCCTGAGTGTAATGCTGAGGATGCCCTGAACCGTCCTCGTGGCATCATCGCCAACCCTAACTGTACCACTATCATGATGGTTGTTGTCCTCCAGCCTCTGGAGAAGATCTCACATATCAAGCGTATCCACGTGGCTTCTTATCAGAGTGCCTCTGGTGCAGGTGCAGCAGCAATGGCTGAGCTCCAGCAGCAGTATAAGGAGATGGTAGAAGAGGGTGAGGTAAAGACCATCAAGAAGTTCGCTCATCAGTTGGCTTACAATGTTATTCCTCAGATTGACGTGTTCCAGCCTAATGGATACACCAAGGAGGAGATGAAGATGTTCAACGAGACTCGTAAGATCATGCATACTGATGCCAAGTGCTCTGCTATGTGTGTTCGCGTTAGTTCTCTGCGCTCTCACTCCGAGTCAGTATGGATTGAGACAGAGAAGCCTATCAGCGTTGAGGAGGCACAGAAGGCTATCGCCGCCGCTCCTGGATGTACGCTGAAGGACGATCCTTCTACTCTCACTTATCCTATGCCTCTCGAGACAGCCGGCAAGGATGATATCTACGTAGGTCGTGTTCGTAAGGACCTGAGCGACGACTGTGGTCTTACCTTCTGGCTCTCTGGCGACCAGATCCGTAAGGGTGCAGCCCTGAATGCCGTTCAGATTGCTGAGTACCTCGTAAAGGTAGGAAATGTTAAGTAAGATTTTATATAGGGCAGCCGTTGTGGCTGCCCTTATATTGACCTGTAGCTGTGGCGTTGGCGATGATGACGGACAGCGTCTGGGCGAGTATATCGTAGGCACGTGGCTGCGTGGCTGGGGCGAGGGTGATGTCATCATCGAGGGTGACACAGACCTTGAACCAGAGAATTTCTCCTACGACAGGTTTATCTTCATGCCTGATGGCAAATACAACGGTATGATGCGCAGCGGCTCATTCTCTGCGTACGATGAGTTTGGAGATATCATCTACGAAGGTACTTACCGTTGCGATAATAATAACCTTAAGCTGGAGTATACCAATGATTCTGGTGGTAAGCAGACTATCCTGGCACAGGTGCTCTCCTTCACAGAAGATACCATGACCTTACGCTATGAAAACGAAGAATACAACGTTTCCGTCACTCTGATCTTACGCAAGGAACAGACTCTTGAGCCTTTTCATTCCTCTTCGATGTCCTCTCTGTGAAAGGTAACGTAGCGTGTTACCTGATTATATGCTGAGAAATATCCCAGGCAACCTCCTGTGAAATTCTCCAAGGGGTTGGTACCTGTATTATCCATCAGCTGCATGGAGTAGAGATAGTCGTATGAGCGCTGGTCTATGGCTCTGATAAGGATTCTCAGCTCGTCGCCTTCTTTAAGTTGGTCTTTCTCACTGCTCCTCCCATCATGGAAGAAAGAGAACAACTGTTGCAGCTCCTTATTTGGATTCTGGTCATCGCGCATCACAGCCCAGCGATGGCCTACGCCGTTGCGATAGATATGAAAATAGTACCAGCTGTCTTCATTAGGTATATCCTGTATCTTCAAGTCGCCAAAACAGATTCTCTCTGATCCCACCTTCATCCATACAAAACGGAAACTGTTCATCTTTGGTGCTCTCTGCATCGTTGATGTCGAGGTGTAGTGCTTGCCTTCAATCTCCACATCTATATTATATGTGGTGCCAGGCACGCCCTTGAGCGAAGACATACGATGATATCCATTGCGGGTATAGGGGATTTCCCATGTGCCGCCTTGGTCATCGCTGAGGGTCACCTTCGTTCCTGTAACATCGCTGATGCCGTTGTTGTCGTCCATATTGTTGGTTCGGCTGATGCGCACATTGGTACCTTCATTTGATATTGATGCCTCTACCACATAGAGAGGGTCTACCTGATGGTAATCCAGGTCGATATCCTTCTCGCATGAGAGGAGAAACATCGCTGAGAGCAATATGGCGGATATAGTATACTTCATGGGTTAGAACTTTATATTATATGTTACGCTGGGCACGATGCCGAAGAGCGAATACTGCTTGGCACGAGTACGTGCTCCGTTCTCACTATCCTCGAAATTTATGAGGTAGGGGTTATAGTGGTTGTAGAGATTATAGATACTGAATACCCACTCACGGGTAGTCTTGCGGTATTTCTTCTTCCATACGGCACTCACGTCGAGCCTGTGATAGTCGGGCGCACGATAGCCGTTGCGCTCTGCGTAGTAGTATATCCAGTTGTCTTCTATCTGGTATTTGCCGCTTGGAGCTGTCAAGGCCTGTCCGGTGTTGAAGAGCCATGCGGCATTGAGTGTCCATCTCTTGTTCAAACGGTACATGGCGGTGATACTGATATCATGTCTGCGATCGTTGTTGGCATCATACCATCTGCCACCATTGACACCATCGATACGTGTCTTCGACCACGAGAGGGTATAGGCCAGCCATCCCGTAAGACGTCCTGTGTTCTTTCTCGCACTCATCTCCACTCCGTAGCCTTTCCCCTCGCCAGGCAGGATGAGTCTTTCTATCTCTATCTCGCTGCTGAAGGATTTTCCGTCGCGATAGTCGAGCACGTTCTTCACCTTACGATAGTAGCCCTCGAGCGAGAAGTCATAGTCCTGTGAGGGTGTCATCGCGAAGATTCCCAGACTCACCTGGTCTGCTATCTCAGGATCAACGATGTTGCTGCTGATGGTATAGCGGTCGAATGGGGTAGTGGTGTTCTGGTTGCGCAGGGCGTGGATATTCTGAGTCGTTCGTGCGTATGCAATCTTTACGGAGAGAGGTAACTGTGGGGTGAGAGGTGAGAGGTCGAAATTGAGGCTTGCACGTGGTTCGAGGTTCAGGTGTGTCTTCACAATCCGGTTGTTGCCGTAGCTATAAAACCAGCCTATCTCACCATTGTCCTCGATATCGTAGTAGAGCGATCCTCCCAAGGGCGAGAAGGCACTGAGTCTCAGTCCTGCTGAGGCGGTAAGCCTGTCAGAGACCTTGAAGATACCATTCAGCCATGCTGCATTCTCCCATGCCCGGCGCTGTTCTTTGTCGTGCTTCTTGACAACCTGCCACTCTGCCGATTTCACATTCATCAGCGATGTCTGCAGTCCTGCGTCAATCTTATGTCTCCCCAGTTCGAGGTGCAGGTCATGGCGCAGGCTTCCCTGACGGATATGCCCGTTGAACCACACGTTGATGCCAAACATGTCTATTCCGTTGTCTGTCTCGTAGTCGCTATAGAATAGTGTTGTCTGTGCATTACTGCCTGCGCTGTTGATATGATGCAGCCATTTCAGACTTGCTGCGATGTTACGCCAGCGGATGTCTATCATATCCTCTATGGCGGTTCTGTCGTAGCCTGTAAAGAATGTCAGAAACAGCTGGTCACGTTTGCTTATCGTCCAGTCTGCCTTCGCATTGACATCATAGAAATACAGGGTGTTGTTTCTGTAGTTCTTCGACAGTTTCAGGAATGCGTCGAGATAGCTTCTACGGGCTGTGACGAGAAATGAGGCCTTGTCTTTCACTATAGGTCCTTCGAGCATCACCTTTGCCGACAACAGACCTATCGACACTCCTCCATGCAGTCCTTGCTTGTCGCCTGTGCGTCCTGTGATATCCAGCACTGCCGATGATGCTCCGCCAAACTGAGCCGGGAGCAGACCTTTGTAGAGTGTGGCACTTCCCAGGGCATCATCGTTGAAGGTAGAGAAGAGTCCTGCCAGATGACCTACATTGCGTACTGGTGCATTGTCATATAGCACCAGATTCTGTGCTGCCGTACCTCCTCTGACCTGAAAACTGCTCGAAGCGTCGCTCTCTGCCTTGATGCCAGGCAACAGTTGCAGTGAGCGCATGATATCGTTCTCACCAAGGAGTGATGGAGCGGCAGTGAGTTCTTTCAGCTGCAGCTGTTCTGCTCCTGCCTGCACGCCCTGTATTCGTTGCAGGGCACCATTGGATGTCACCACAACCTCGTCAAGCTGTTGGGTGCGGATAGTGTCTTCTGCTGCTGTAGATGGCAGGAAGAAGAGTGCAGATAACAGTGCTGTAAACAAAACTATTTCGTTTGATAAAGAACGGATAATGTTGGCTTGTAGGTGTTCTCGAGGGTTACTGTGATAAACCCGCCCTCAGCCTCGAACTTCGCTATACGATGGTCATCGCCGTCCTTAAGCATGTTTGGCCATGCGCCAATGCTCTTCTCGAAGTCATCACGTATCTGCTGCCACATCTTTCGTGTACTGTCGTTGGTAGAGATGAGGTAGTTCTCCTGAAGGGCATCGATAGTGTCGTTATGCTGTGCTATCATCAGACGATACTTCTCAGCGGGGTTAACCATCGACACACGTGAGAAGTCTGAGTCTGTCTTTGCAGAGTCAACCACGAATCCGCGAGCTGCAAGAGAGTCGCAGAAAGTCTTGAACGGAGTACTCATGGAGAGTCCGCGATATTCAAGTGCTTTCTTCTCACCATTACCACATGCACAGAGTGCCAGAAAAGCCACTAAGGCAACAAATATATTCTTCATCGTAATTATTTTTTATTTTATATTTTTTATTTTATATTTTTTATTTTTTATTTAAAAAAGTGTGAGTGTATAGAGGTATATCACTGCTGCTGGTATGGCAAGCAGCGAGGAGTCGAAACGGTCGAGCATTCCTCCGTGTCCAGGAAGGATATTTCCTGAGTCCTTGATGCCCAGCGTACGCTTGAAGAGACTCTCCACGAGGTCGCCCCAGGTGCCGAACACCACTACCGTCAGTCCCAGCCCTGCCCACTCAAAGGCATTCAGACCTATGTCGTTCACTCCGTATTTGTCAGTAAGATACCATATCAGCACGGCGATGCCTATCACTATGATACCACCTCCAATGCTGCCTTCCCAGCTCTTTCCTGGCGATATGCGTGGGAAGAGCTTGTGCTTGCCCAGGAGCGAACCACAGAGGTATGCGCCTGTATCGTTCATCCAGAGGAAGATAAACACGCAGAGAGGGATGAGATATGTGTACTGTATATCGTATCCCTGACTACGGAAAGCCAGCACGTTGAGCATAGAGAAGGGCAGTGCGATATACATCTGCGACATCATCGTATATGCCCAGTCGCCTATGGGGTCTTCCTGTTTCAGATAGAGCTCTGCCACCATCAGGTAGATAATCGACAACAGATAGGGGATGAATACCGACGATGGTGTGATACCACTGCAGAAACCTGCCATCGCGAGGAAGAAATACACTCCAGCTACAGTGCAGATCATGCGGTTGATGGTGATGCCGCCTTTATCGTTTACGAGGCCGGTAAACTCCCATATCGTCAGTCCTGTGACCAGTGCAAAAAGAAACACCATTGCTCTCGGATTAAGAAAGCAAGTAACCACTGCTGCCACAAACAGCACTCCCGTTATCGTCCTGACAATAAAATTATTCATTATTTCTCCTCCTTATTATTTGGGGTTTCTTCTTTCTTTTCCTCAAGAGCCTTTGCTTCCTGCTCCAACTCCTTGGCTCTCTCCTCGGCCATACGCTCTGCGTCGGCTTTCATCTGAGCCTCAAGGAGTTCCTCGGCGCGTGAGGTCCATGGACGCTTGCCGAAGATACGCTCCACATCCTCTGCGAAGATCACCTCGCGGTCGATGAGCAGCTGGGCCAGCTGTGCGTGACCTTCCTTATGCTCTGTCAGTATCTTCTTGGCACGCTCATACTGCTCATTGATCATGCGCAGCACCTCGTCGTCCATAATCTTTGCCGTTGTCTCTGAGTATGGCTTCTGGAACTGATACTCGGCATTGTTGTAATAACAGATATTAGGCAGTTTCTCGCTCATTCCTGCGAAGGCGATCATTCCATAGGCCTGTTTTGTGGTACGCTCCAGGTCGTTCATCGCACCTGTGGATACAGAGCCGATAAAGAGTTCCTCGGCAGCACGTCCTCCAAGCAGCGAACACATCTCGTCGAGCATTGCCTCCTTCGTCTGCAGCACACGCTCCTCTGGCAGATACCATGCTGCTCCGAGGGCTTGTCCGCGAGGCACGATGCTAACCTTCACCAGTGGGTTGGCAAACTCCGTAAACCATGATATCGTGGCGTGACCTGCCTCGTGGATGGCTATCGAACGTTTCTCTGCCTGTGTCATCACCTTTGTCTTCTTCTCTAGACCACCGATGATACGGTCTACGGCGTCGAGGAAGTCCTGCTTGCTCACCCTCTCACTGTCGTGACGGGCGGCTATAAGTGCTGCCTCGTTACATACATTGGCGATGTCGGCACCTGAGAATCCTGGTGTCTGACGGGCAAGGAAGTCGATATCCACAGTGTCGTCAATCTTCAGTGGCTTCAGATGAACCTGGAACACCTCCTTACGCTCGTTGAGGTCAGGGAGGTCAACGTGTATCTGACGGTCGAAACGTCCTGCACGCAGCAGTGCTGAGTCGAGCATGTCGGCACGGTTGGTGGCAGCGAGAATGATAACTCCGCTGTTGGTGCCGAATCCGTCCATCTCTGTAAGCAGGGCGTTGAGGGTGTTCTCACGCTCGTCATTACCGCCCATGGCCGGGTTCTTCGAACGAGCACGTCCCACGGCGTCTATCTCATCGATGAAGATGATACATGGCGACTTGGCCTTGGCCTGTGAGAAGAGGTCGCGCACACGACTGGCTCCCACACCCACGAACATCTCCACGAAGTCAGATCCTGACATCGAGAAGAAAGGTACTCCAGCCTCTCCGGCTACGGCCTTGGCCAACAGGGTCTTACCTGTTCCTGGAGGACCCACGAGCAGTGCTCCCTTGGGTATCTTTCCTCCCAGATTGGTATATTTCTGTGGGTTCTTGAGGAAATCCACTATCTCCTGTATCTCCTGCTTGGCACCTGCCTGTCCTGCCACATCCTTGAATGTGATACCCAGGTCGCCGCCCTTCTCATACATCTTGGCTTTCGACTTGCCGACGCTGAACACGCTGCCGCCTGCGCCCATGCCTCCGCCTCCCATACGGCGCATTAAGAGTATCCAGAGGCCGATGATAAATGCGAAGGGCAGGATGTTATAGAGTATCATGTTGAAGAACCCGCTGTCCTGATGGTTCTCGAAACTGAGGTCGCCGTCGAAGGTCTTGGCTTCCTTGGCTTCATTGAGGAATGTCTCCACCTGGTCTACTGATCCGAACTCCACCTCCATATACGGCTCAGTGCCCGTCTGCTGTGTCCCCTGGTGGAACACTTCACGGATATGCTCTGGCTTGACGTACATCTTCAGGGTGTTCTGACTCTTGTTCACCACCACCTTCGATGCGTAGCCCTTGGCCACCATCGTCTTGAAATTGGTATATGTGGCTTTCTTCGCGATACTGCTGTTCTCAGGACCGCCACTTGAGAAATACAGCAGTCCCAGGGCGAGGATGGCTACCATGTATATCCAGTTCATATTGAACTTAGGCATGTTCATCTTCGGCCCGTTGTTATTCTGATTCTGTTTGTTATCCATTAAAGCTTAATGTGCAATGTTCAATGTTCAAAGTTTAATCCACGTCTGGCACGCGTGTCAGTTTCGCATCCTCCCACAGATGCTCCAGATCATAATACTCTCTCACGTCGGGCAGGAAGATATGCACCAGCACGTCGGTATAGTCCATAGCCACCCATTGCGCATTCTCCAGACCTACCACGTGGGCGGGCTTCTCCTTGAGCTGCTCGCGACACATGTCGCCAACCGACTCTGCTATCGCCTCTACCTGTGTGGGTGAGCCTCCCTGACATATTATGAAGTATTTGCAGATGGTCCCCTCGATTTTCGTAAGGTCAGCAATCACTATCTGGCTGCCTTTCTTCTCCTGGATACCTGCCTTAATCGTCTCTACTAACTGTTTTGTTTGTTCCATTATATATAATTAGGTGAAAATTCTGTGCAAAGGTACAGTAAAATGCGCTAAATGCAAAAGAAAATAGAAAATTTTGCGGTTTTTTATAAATTTTCTGCGAAAAATTTTGGTAGTTCACAAAAAAGTAGTACCTTTGCACCCGCAAAACGAAACAAGGACGTTTTGTTGAGCATGACATTGGGGTATGGTGTAATGGTAACACTACAGATTCTGGTCCTGTCATTCTTGGTTCGAGTCCGAGTACCCCAACATTTTAATCGCTAAGTCGCTGAAAAATAAAGCACTTAGCGATTTTCCTTTTCTAAAATTTCCGAAAATTTCCCGAAATATTCGCCTTATTATAAGATTGTGGGTGCAAAATAATCCAGCCATAACTTAATAATTTTAGTTCAACAATCGAGTTATCGGCTGCAAATATATAGTGAAGGGTGTTTCAAAAGTCGGGCAGATCGGCTGGTTCGAGTACTTCGATGCTATCGCGATAGGAAAACAGTTTACCGAGCAAATCGTCTGTTGGGCGGATATCGAATGAGAAATCAGTGTAGTGGTCGCCAGACTCCAACTCACGCTGCGAATGATGTAGAGGCAGGGTGCGCAGGTAGTTGAGCACAATGAGAGTCCCTTCTGTGATCAGAAAGATAATTCTCTACCAGCTTGGTAGAGTTTTGTCACATGGTGTCAGTATAGATTGGGACAATTGGACATTGGACAATTGGACATTAAGCCATATTTTTATGTGAATGGACATAAAAATGATGGAAGATTATAATTATTATATAATATTATACAG